>JBBSDB010000162.1:0-8653 GCA_038249735.1 Burkholderiales bacterium | reverse complement strand
TGGGCATCGGCCCAGGCTCCATCTGCACCACCCGCATCGTGGCTGGGGTCGGCGTGCCGCAAATCATGGCGATTGACAACGTGGCCACCGCGTTGCAGGGCACGGGCGTGCCCATGATTGCCGACGGCGGCATCCGCTACAGCGGCGACATCGCCAAGGCCATCGCAGCCGGTGCCCACACGGTGATGATGGGCGGCATGTTCGCTGGCACCGAAGAGGCGCCGGGTGAGATCGTGCTGTTCCAGGGCCGCAGCTACAAGAGCTACCGCGGCATGGGCTCGATTGGCGCCATGCAGCAGGGCAGCGCCGACCGCTATTTCCAGGAATCCAGCACCGGCAACCCCAATGCCGACAAGCTGGTACCCGAGGGCATCGAAGGCCGGGTGCCTTACAAGGGCTCCGTGGTCAGCATCATCTTCCAGATGGCTGGGGGCTTGCGCGCTTCCATGGGCTACTGCGGCTGTCCGAGCATCGAAGACATGCGCTCGAGGGCCGAGTTCGTCGAAATCACCTCGGCTGGCATTCGCGAAAGCCATGTGCACGACGTGCAGATCACCAAAGAAGCGCCCAACTACCGGTCTGAATGAAGCTCCCCCCGCGCCGCAGGAATTGAAGTACCCCCCCCGCGCCGCCTTCGGCGTCACCCCCCGAGGGGCAAACACCTGCCGCCCGGCGAAGCCGGTTCGGCGGTGTTCTTGAAAAAGCCTTTCGCGCGTTGCTCGTTCCGAGCGATTTTCATTTTGATGGCCCGCCATGCAGCACCAGAAAATTCTCATTCTCGATTTCGGTTCCCAGGTCACGCAGCTGATCGCTCGCCGGGTGCGTGAGGCCAATGTGTATTGCGAGGTGCATCCCTGCGACGTGAGCAGCAACTGGGTGCGGGAATTCTCGGCAGACGGCATGCTCAAGGGGGTGATCCTCTCGGGCAGCCACGCCAGCGTCTACGAGGTGGACGACAAAGCGCCCGACGCGGTGTTCGAGCTGGGCCTGCCGGTGCTCGGCATTTGTTACGGCATGCAGACCATGGCGCAGCAGCTGGGTGGCAAGGTCGAAGCGGGCAAAACCCGCGAGTTTGGGTATGCCGAGGTGCGCGCACGCGGCCACACGCCCTTGCTCAAAGACATCGCCGACTTTCACACCCCGCAAGGCCACGGCATGCTCAAGGTCTGGATGAGCCACGGCGACAAGGTCACCGAGCTGCCCCCAGGCTTCAAGCTCATGGCCAGTACCGACAGCTGCCCGATCGCTGGCATGGCCGATGAGGCGCGCGGTTACTACGCGGTGCAGTTCCACCCCGAAGTCACGCACACGGTGCAGGGCCGGGCGATGCTGGAGCGCTTTGTGCTCGACATCTGCCAGACACGCCCCGACTGGGTGATGCGCGACCATATCGAAGAGGCGGTACAGAAAATCCGCGAGCAGGTGGGTGAAGAAGAGGTGATCCTGGGTCTGTCGGGCGGTGTCGACTCGTCGGTGGCCGCCGCGTTGATCCACCGCGCCATCGGCGACCAGCTCACCTGCGTGTTCGTCGACCACGGCCTGCTGCGCCTGAACGAAGGCGACATGGTGATGGACATGTTTGTCGGCAAGCTGCACGCCAAGGTGATCCGGGTGGACGCGGCCGACCAGTTCCTCGGCCACCTCGCCGGCGTGAGCGAGCCGGAAGCCAAACGCAAGATCATCGGCCGCGAATTCGTCGAGGTTTTCAAAGCCGAAGCCGCCAAACTTATCTCAAGTGGTGCATCAACAAACGGCGCCAAGTGGTTGGCACAAGGTACTATTTACCCAGACGTGATTGAATCGGGTGGTGCCAAAAGCAAAAAAGCGGTCACCATCAAGAGCCACCACAACGTGGGTGGCCTGCCCGAGCAGCTGGGCTTGAAACTGCTGGAGCCGCTGCGCGATTTGTTCAAGGACGAGGTGCGCAAACTCGGTGTGGCCTTGGGCCTGCCGCACGACATGGTCTACCGCCACCCTTTCCCCGGCCCCGGGCTGGGCGTGCGGATTCTGGGCGAGGTGAAGAAGGAATACGCCGACCTGCTGCGCCAGGCCGACGCCATCTTTATGGAGGAGCTGCGCTCCACCATCGATCACCCCTCGGGCAAGAGCTGGTACGACCTCACCAGCCAGGCCTTCGCCGTGTTCCTGCCGGTGAAAAGCGTGGGCGTGATGGGCGACGGTCGCACCTACGACTATGTGGTGGCGCTGCGCGCGGTGCAAACCAGCGACTTCATGACCGCCGACTGGGCCGAGCTGCCATACGCGCTGCTGAAAAAGGTGAGCAGCCGCATCATCAACGAGGTGCGCGGCATCAATCGCGTGACCTACGACGTAAGTTCCAAGCCGCCCGCCACCATCGAGTGGGAATGAGTCAAGATCGTCCCAAGGTGTTTCGGAACATCCCAGGAAAACCCGATTTTGCAGTGGGGACAAGGACTTAGCGTCCAACACGTCCCATCGAATCCCAGGGCGTCCCAGGCGTTCTGACGGTTGACTTGACGGTATCCGGGCGCCTCAGCTGGCAGGCCTGCAGTGATACCGTCAGACCCCATGACGGTCTCTCGGTCCTGCGACAAGGAACGGATCGGAGACCTCATGGACACCTCGATGGAACGGGCGAGGGTCGGGCAGACGAGCGCGAGAGCGCGTCACGGATTGACAGAAGCCAAGCTGCGAGAACTGCAGCCGGGTGAGCGGGCCTACAAGGTCAGCGACGGAGGCAACGGTCTCTACGTCGTCGTCTCCCCCAGCGGCAGCAGGTCGTTCCGCTACGACTACCGGCTGAGCGGCCGCCACGAGACACTGACCATCGGACGCCATGAACCTGTTGCGCGTCATGCCCAGCGGTCTCACTTGGCCTTTGGCATGAATGTGACGCTGGAGGAAGCGCGCCTGTTGCTGGCTCGGGCGCGTGTCGATGTCAGTTCCGGGCGATCGCCCGCCCGGGCCAAGGTCGAACAGCGCAGCGAGGTGGCAGGCGCCATGAGCTTCGGGCGCTGGGCGACGCGGTACTTCGAGTTCAAGTCCGACGCCAAGAGCGGCGCCGAGCGGCTGGCCGACAGCACATTGGCACTGCGGCGTTCGATTTGCACCCGCATCCTGGCCGGTCCGTTCGGAAAGCTGAACCTCGATGAAATCAAGCCGGTCGCGCTGGGTGAGTTGCTCGACCGCGTCAAGACAGAACGAGGCCCAGGTCCGGCCGTGCACGCCAGAGAACTGGTGTTGCAGGTCTGCCGGTTCGCCAATGGCAAGGGCGTCGATACTGCCAATCCTGCTGAGGCGCTTGCTCGGAAGGCCTACGGGACATTTGTGCCGCGTGAGCGCAACCTGAGCCGCCATGAAATCAAAATTCTGATCGACGGATTGGAGATGACTGGCACCGCGCCGACATTCCGGCTGGCTGTCAGGTTCTTGCTGCTGACGGGTGTTCGCAAAGACGAATTTGTCGGGGCCATCTGGGCGGAAGTGGACTGGGAGCGGGCGCAGTGGCTGATCCCTGCCGATCGAATGAAGTCAGGCAAGCCGCACAAGGTGTACCTGACGGAGCAGGCCCTGGACATCCTGACAACGCTTCGAACCTGCTTCCCGTCAAGCAGCTTCGTCCATCCAAGCCGCTATGACTCTGCTGAGCCGATCAGCCAGGCGACGCTGAACCAGACGATCACCGCTTCAGTGGACCGGATCAACCAGGAACGAACACCTGGTCAGCAGCCCTTTCTGCCGGTCTCCGTCCACGATTTGCGCCGAACGTTTTCGTCAAGGCTCAACGACGCACTCTTCCCGGAGGCCTTGGTCGAAGCCTGCCTGGCCCACCAGAAAAAAGACCAAGTCGCTGCCGCCTACAACCATGCTCGCCTGTCCGGGCCGCGGCGGGTCCTCATGCAAGTATGGGCGGACATGCTGGACTGTTGGATGCGCGGCGAAACCGCGAGGGCGGTCATCGTTCGGGGCAAGGCGGAAATCGATGCAGCAGCGAATGACGCAGAAGGCATGAACTTTTAGGCCGAAGCAACACCCGGTGTCGCGCCTCGGAGAGTTTCCGTTGTTTGGTGCGTGTGTCGGGACCTCACCTGAAGCGACTTGGCAGTCCAGATGTCGCTTTGCAGCGACGGCCGTCGGTCGCAGCCTGTAGCTGAGTCCGCGGTGCCTGGCACGAAGCCGTCACAGGCTTACCCGGCAACGCGGCAGTATCGATGACCAATGTTGACCAAGTCCAGACTGTCGCATTTCACGAAATCGCCCATCGGCTTCGGCGTTCCGATCTCCTTTGCCACTAATATGTGGCATTTTGTAACCGCAGCCGAAAACGCTTGGCTGCACCACCCAGGAGTCATTTGTGTCCAATTCGTATTCGATCAACCGGCGCCGCCTCATGGCTTCTACCCTCGCCGCCACCGCAGCCGGCCTGAGTGGACTCATGCTCCCGGGCCTGGCAGTTGCACAGACGGGCTTGCGCAAGAACTTTTCGGGGCTCGCCGGCGGCAAGCGGGTCATGCTGGGCAACGTGGCGCTGGCCTGCCTCACCGATCGCAAGCGGCAGATCCTGGTCGGCGGAGGTTTTCGCAGCCTCGGCGCAGCATCGTCGAATGTGGTCCAGACCACGATGGTCGGTTTGACCGAAGCCGACTACCAGGCTGCGGCCGACGCCGCCTACGCTGCGACGCTCGCCGGCCTGACGGCGCAGGGATTCGAGGTGGTGGACAACGCCGCGCTGGTGGCGCTGTTGAAGTCGAAGAACCTGGTGAAGGCCAACGGCGCGGAAACCAGCTTCTCCGAAGGCAACCGGCAAAGCAGCAAAGCGGCCCTGGTGGGCGCCAGCGTGTATGGCGGTTTCGTGCCGATGCCAAACTGGACGCCAACCGGCGGTGGTTTGGCAGGCCTGGCCATGATGGGCAATGTCACCACCGCGATTGAAGTCGACGCGCTGTTCAGACAGCATGCGACCGAAGCTGGCGTGTCCATCCTGGGCCTGTTCCTCGGCGTGAGCCCCGTGCGCATCGAGGCCAGCTTTGGTTCGGACTGGCGCGTGCCCGACGCGTTTGGCCGAGGGGGCCTGACGCAGACCGGAACCTTGAGCACCGAGACCGGCCTGTCTTCCCACCCGCTGCTGACGCGCATGGCGGTCTACCCGGCGGGTGGCGGATCCGCTGGCGAAGTTGCGCTAGAGAACGAGATCGGTATTCAGGGAGGCGTTGGGTCCTTGGCCGACACCACGTCCGGTGTGGTGCAGGGGGTGCAGGCTCTGGGCAATGTTCTGTCGATGCTCGGCGGCAGCGGGCGCAGCGGCAGCAACACCAACTACACACTCAAGGCCGATCCAGCCGCCTATGTAGCCGGCACCCAAGCGCTGAGTGAGGACGTTGTAAAGGCGCTGGTCGGAGGACTTTCCTAGGCACGCCCAAGCAAATCTTGCTTCTTGCTCAGCGTAAGACCTCGGGGAAAAGAACCAACGAACTCCCCAACAGCTTCTCCACGAGTCGGTTGCTTATGTCTTTGTATGGAGAGTGGCCGGCTGGCCGCGACGTCTGACCATTGGGCCGGAGAGACTGCTTGCTTCGCTGGCAAGCAGCCGCTCGAAGCCATGGCAATTCGACCCGCCTCGGACGAGGACACCAGTTCATCGTCGGAATGACCAATCGTGGCTGAGAACCCACCGGCCGGCCATCCGCTATGCTGCCGCCCATGCCAGCCCACCCTCACGCTTCCATTGCACACGCTGCAGGCTGGATGGCTGGCTGGCTGACGCTCATGGTGGTGATCGCCGTGGCCGGGCGTGAGGCTGCTCGCGAGTTGTCAGTGTTCCAGATCATGCTGCTGCGCTCCACCCTGGGCATGGTCATGCTGTGGCCCTTGGTGCGCGCCGCGGGTGGGCTGGCCGCGGTCCGCACCCAACGGCTGCCGCAGCACGCGCTGCGCAACGCTGTGCACTACGCCGCTCAGTACGGCTGGTTCGTGGCCCTCACGCTCATCCCGCTGGCGCATGTGGTGGCCATTGAATTCACCATGCCTATCTGGGCAGCCGCTCTGGCAGTCTTGTTTCTGGGTGAACGCATGAACAGCCGCAAATGGTTCGCCGTGGTGCTGGGGCTGGTGGGCGTGGCGGTCATCGTGCGCCCGCGGGCGGGCGATGTGGACGTCGGGCAGCTCATTGCGCTGGCTGCGGCGGTGGGGTTCGCGGTCTCGGTGGTGCTGGTCAAGTCGCTCACCCGCACCGATGAAGCCGTTGCCATCAGCTTCTGGATGCTGGTGGTACAAAGCGCCATCGGGATCGTGCCAGCGCTTCTGGTGTGGCAATGGCCTTCAGCGCAGGCCTGGGCCTGGGTGGTGGTGGTGGCGTTCTGCGGCACCTATTCGCACTACTGCTTCGCCAGGGCGATGCAGCATGCAGACGCCACGGTGGTAGCGCCCATGGACTTTTTGCGAGTCCCGCTCACCGCGCTGGTGGGCTGGCTGGTGTATTCGGAACGGCTGGACCTGTTCACTGGCTTGGGCGTGGGCCTGATTCTGGCCGGCAACCTGTTGAACCTGCTTCGATTGCCCAATGGCGGTTGGCGAGGCCGGGGCAAGGCTTGAAGCATGGCGCGAGCGTGGACTTGGCTGTGCGCCAGTTTCTGGCAGTGATGCCGTCATGTCAGTAGCGGCCTGCTGATTGACCGATTGCAGACGTTGTAGCCGTGCCGCGACATGGCCTGTGTGATTCGGTTCGACCGCCTTCCGAAAGGGGCTGAACCGACTCAAGGATCGGTTGTGAGGTCGTTGCTGTCACTCCGGCAGCAACAGCGAACCGTCGTCGTCAGCCATCAGTGGTCACCGGTCTCGGTGAGTTGCTCCTTCGTTTTTGCTTACGTGCAGCGAAAACAATGGTGTTGCTGGTCATCGATGGAGCTCAACGAACCGTTTAAGCCTTTGACAAAGCTGCAAGCTGCTCGACTGTCGGTCGAGTTTGAGTTCCAACGGCAACGCTCGATACGGGCGGGCGCGGTTTGGTGGTCGCCTTGGCTGTCGAACGGTTCGGCACTGACAGACAGAGTTCCACCAGGTGGGGTATTGTCAAACTCTTTTTTCTGACCACAGAGAGCTCACCATGACACTCATCCAACGTAGAACAGCGCTGCTGCTGGCTGGTTCACTGGCCGTGGGCGGCGCTTTGGCGCAGGCGGGCGCACCGGTGCGCGTGGGTTCCAAAATCGACACCGAGGGCAAGTTGCTGGGCAACATGATCGTGCTGGCGCTGGAGGCCAACGGCATCAAGACCGAGAACAAATCTGGCTTGGGCAACACCAAGGTGATGCGCGGCGCCCTGATTGCCGGTGAGATTGACCTGTACCCCGAGTACACCGGCAACGGCGCCTTCATCTTTGGGGAAGAGTCCAACCCGGCCTGGAAGGACGCCAAGGCGGGCTACGAGCGCGTGAAGGCGCTTGACTTTGAGAAGAACAGAATTGTCTGGCTGGCGCCTTCGCCTGCCAACAACACCTGGGCGATTGCCATTCGCAAAGATGTCGCTACCCCAAACAAGCTGAAAACGCTGGCCGACCTCGGCCAGTGGCTGGGCAAGGGCGGCCAGTTCAAGCTCGCAGCCTCGGCCGAGTTTGTGGAGCGCTCGGACGCGCTGCCTGCCTTCCAGACCGCCTACAACTTCAAACTCAAGCCCGATCAGTTGCTGACGCTGGCCGGTGGCGACACGGCGGTGACGATTCGCGCGGCGGGTGAAAAAACCTCAGGCGTGAACGCCGCCATGGCCTACGGCACCGACGGCGCCGTGGCTGCTTTGGGCCTGGTGATTCTGGATGACCCCAAAGGCGTGCAACCCATTTACGCCCCGGCGCCGATTGTTCGGGAAGCCGCCCTCAAGCAGAACCCCAAGATCGCAGACGCCCTGGCTCCGGTATTCAAGCTGCTGGACGGCCCCACGCTGCAAAGCCTGAACGCCAAGATTCAGCTTGAAGGCCAGGACGCCCGAAAAGTGGCCTCGGACTTCCTGAAGTCCAAAGGGCTGTTGAAGTAAGCCCAGGGTGGACGCCTCGCTGGCGCCACCATGACCGTGGCTATCCGCTTGAACCCAGCCGTCCCGCTCGGCTGGCGCCCCGCTCAAGCAGCGCTCTCACTGATGGCGGCGGGTGCTTTGCTGGGTCTGCCCTTGGTGCGGGTGGCCCCGAACCGGCTGGTGTCGGGCGAGCCGGTCACGTTTTTTTCGCTTGTCCAAGGCCCGGCCTGGGCGCTGGCAGCGCTGCTGACGGGCCTGGTATTGCTTTCATGGATGCCCGCCAAGCGGGTCAGCCTTTGGCTCACCGTGGCAACGGCCACCGCGCTGGTGGTGGGCCTAGGGGCATTGGCCGCCAGCCATGCGAGCCAAGCGGTGTCGGCAGACACGCCGTTTGGCCGCACCTCGCTGGGTAGCGGCCTGTGGCTGGCCTGGCTGCTGTTGGGCTTGGTGCTGGCCGACGCCATGCAAGCGCTGCGCGCGGGCTCGCTCGCGCGCCTGGGCGTGGCGGCTGCCAGCTTGCTGCCGCTGGCGTTTTTGCTGGCCAGTGGCGCCGCCGATGATCTGTCCATCATGAAGGAGTACGCCAACCGCGACGACGCCTTCTGGGAAGCCATTGCGCGCCATGGGCAGATCGTGGCGCTGGCGCTTTTTTTCACCTTGATCATT
>JBBSDB010000161.1:0-8723 GCA_038249735.1 Burkholderiales bacterium | reverse complement strand
GGCGATCGCGGCCGGCAACACCTTCGTCCTCAAGCCCAGCCCGATCGATCCTTCGTCTTCACTGTTGATGGCCGAGCTGCTGAAAGAAGCTGGTCTGCCCGATGGCGTGTTCAACGTGGTGCAGGGCGACAAAGAGGCGGTGGACGCGCTGCTGGTGCACCCGGACGTGAAGGCGATCAGCTTCGTCGGCTCCACACCGATCGCCAATTACATCTACGAGACCGGTGCCCACCATGGCAAGCGGGTGCAGGCCCTGGGTGGCGCCAAGAACCACATGGTGGTGATGCCCGATGCCGACCTCAATCAGGCGGTGGACGCGCTGATTGGCGCCGCCTACGGCTCGGCGGGTGAGCGCTGCATGGCGATCTCGGTGGCGGTGCTGGTTGGCGATGTCGGCGACAAGATCGTGCCGCTGCTGAAAGCACGCGCCGAGGCACTCAAGATCAAGAACGGCCTGGATCTCGACGCCGAGATGGGCCCGATCGTCACCCGGACCGCATTCGAGCGCATCACCGGCTACATCAAGGCTGGCGAAAAAGAAGGCGCGAAGCTGCTGGTCGACGGCCGCAGTTTCCAGGGCGAGGCCGCTGGCGCTGGTTGTGAGAGCGGCTTCTGGATGGGCGGCACGCTGTTCGACCAGGTGACGGCCGATATGAAGATCTACAAGGAAGAGATCTTCGGCCCGGTGCTCAGCTGCGTGCGCGCCATAGATTTTGCAGAAGCGGTGCAGCTCATCAACGACCACGAGTTCGGCAACGGCACCAGCTGCTTCACGCGCGACGGCAATGTGGCGCGCGAGTTTGCCCGGCGCATCCAGGTCGGCATGGTCGGCATCAATGTGCCGATTCCCGTGCCCATGGCCTGGCAGGGTTTTGGCGGCTGGAAGAAGAGCCTGTTTGGCGACATGCACGCCTATGGCGAAGAGGGCGTGCGGTTCTACACCAAGCAGAAATCGATCATGCAACGCTGGCCTGAGAGCATTGCCAAAGGCGCCGAATTCGTGATGCCGACGGCGAAATGACGATCCCCCCGCAGAGCCTTCGGCTCTACCCCCCAAGGGGGCGCCGCTGGCGACCCGGCAAAGCCGGTTCCGCGGCGGCCTGGGCTGGGGTCACCTCGACCCTCCAACAAGGTTGATGAATGGAAGATGGCAACAGCGCGTATGACCCTGATTTGGGTGACTGGCAGACGCTGACCACCGTGTTCAGCCCGACCGAGGCGTATTTGCTGCGTGGTGTGTTGCAAGCGGCGGGCGTGCCGGCGTCGGTGGCCGACGCGCATTTGGTGCAGGCCCACGGCCTGCTCGCGCCTGCGATTCCGGTGCGGGTGCAGGTGCCGGCGTTGTGCGTTGAGCAGGGGCAGGAGGTGCTGGCTGCTTTCGAGCGCGGCGACTATGGATTGAGCGAAGACGAGGCCTATGAGTGAGCCAGACCATGAACGACCTGAGCTTTGACTTCATCGTCATCGGCGCTGGCACGGCGGGCTGCCTGCTGGCGAATCGGCTCTCTGCCGACCCCAGCAAGCGCGTGCTGCTGGTCGAGGCTGGGCGCAAGGACGACTACCACTGGATCCACATTCCGGTGGGCTACCGGTATTGCATCGGCAACCCGCGCACCGACGGGCTCTACCAGACCGAGCCCGACGCCGGGCTCAACGGCCGGCGCCAGCGCTACCCGCGCGGTCTGGGGCTGGGTGGCTGCTCCAGCATCAACGGCATGATTTACATGCGCGGCCAGGCGCGCGATTACGACGGTTGGGCACAGCTCACCGGCGACGATGCCTGGACCTGGGCCAACTGCCTGCCCGATTTCAAGGCGCACGAAGACCACCACCGGCTGGACCTGGCCGAGCGCGAACAGGCCGACCCGGCGTTCGCCGCGCTGCACGGCAATGGCAAACACGGCAGCACCGGTGAGTGGCGCATCGAGAAGCAGCGCCTGCGCTGGGACTTGCTCGATGCCTTTGCCCTGGCCGCACAGGAATCGGGCCTGCCGGCCACCAGCGACTTCAACACCGGCGAAAACGAAGGCGTGGGCTATTTCGAGGTGAACCAAAAAGCCGGCTGGCGCTGGAGCGCGTCCAAGGCTTTTCTGCGCCCGATCTCGCAACGGCCGAACCTGACGGTGTGGACCGAGACGCGCGTCAAGTGCCTCACTTTGGCGCGCGACGACGCGGGTGCGCTGCGCTGCACCGGCGCCGAGCTGGTGCGCGCGGGGCAAGCGGTCAACGTGAGCGCGGCGCGCGAGGTGGTGCTGAGCGCCGGCAGCGTGAACTCGCCGCAAATCTTGCAGCTTTCGGGCATCGGGCCTGCGGCACTCCTGCATGGGCATGGCATCGCGGTGCAATGCGATCTGCCCGGTGTCGGTGACAACCTGCAAGACCATTTGCAGATCCGCACCGTGTTCAAGGTGACCGGTGCCAAAACGCTCAACACCCTCGCCAGCTCGCTCTGGGGCAAGGCAATGATCGGGCTGGAGTACGCGCTGAAACGCAGTGGTCCCATGAGCATGGCGCCCAGCCAGCTAGGCGCCTTCACCCGCAGCAGCCCCGACCAGCCGTATCCCAACATCGAGTACCACGTGCAGCCGCTCAGCCTGGACGCGTTCGGCGAGCCGCTGCACCGCTTCCCCGCCTTCACCGCCAGCGTGTGCAACTTGAACCCCACCAGCCGCGGCCAGGTGCGCATTCGCAGCCATCGCTTTGACGATGCGCCCGCCATTTCGCCGCAGTACCTGAGCACGCCCGAGGACCGGCAGGTGGCCGCCGACAGCCTGCGGGTGACGCGCCGCATCGTCGCGCAACCGGCGCTGGCCAAGTACCAGCCCGAGGAATTCAAACCTGGCGCGCAGTTCCAGACCGACGAAGAACTCGCCCGTCTCGCCGGCGACATCGCCAGCACCATCTTCCACCCGGTTGGCACCACCAAGATGGGCCGCGCCGACGACCCGCTGGCCGTGCTAGATAGCCACCTGCGCGTGCGCGGCGTGGCCGGGCTGCGGGTGGTGGATGCGGGCGTCATGCCTACCATCACCAGCGGCAACACCAACAGCCCCACGCTGATGCTGGCCGAGAAGGCAGCGCGCTGGATCGTGCAGGGACGGTGACGTGACGCAAGCGCTTGGACTTTCAGCGTTTAGCGAAGACGACCGATATAGCGCGAGCTGATGTCGGTCGCGCTGGCGCTTGCGGCGGCGCTGTCGGTTGCGGGAATGGATGCTTTGATCCCGCTGCGCGGCTGCGCCACGATGGCAGGTGCTACCAGAGACTCCAGCCGGTCGGCCAGGGGCAGCAGCTCGGCCAGTCCGTCGTCGCGCGCTTTCTCGCGCGCGTAGTGCACGATGGCCCGAGCGTATTCGGCGTTGTTCACCATCCACTCCGTGTCGGTGACCCGTCCCGTCTTCCGTCTCAGCACCACATGCATGTGCGCAGCGGCTGCGAAGGCCTCGTTTTGAGACATGTTTTCTCCAGAAGTTACCGGTGGTAACAATGCACGCACATCCTGTGCCACCCTGAGTGGCGAGGGAAAGTCCCGATGCACAAAAGCAGTGCTAACCGCTAAAGTCAACCCACTCGTTCCAGCGCCCGGCGCTGACGACCGCGGGAAGACCGAGGAGACAAACCCGTCCAGGCGCCACCCCAGCCGCCGCGTCCTCAGAGATGCATACCGCAAAAGCCGATCCCAAAAGGGTCGGCTTTTTGTTTGGGTGCTTCACAGCGCCCGGGTGACAGTGCGCAGGGCTGTGAGGGCTGCGCCCGGTGACAATCCAGCGCATGGAGTTGCTGCTGGTCACCACCGCCTCGTTCTTTGCTGGCTTCGTCGATGCCATCGTTGGCGGTGGCGGTTTGATCTTGGTGCCGGCGTTGTTCGCGGTTTTCCCTAACGCGCCACCGGCCACACTGTTCGGTGTCAACAAGAGCGCCTCGATCTGGGGCACGGCAGCTGCCGCTTGGCAGTACGCGCGGCGCGTTCAAATGCCCTGGCACGCCCTGTGGCCTGCGGCGATCGTGTGTTTCGCCGGATCGATGGCGGGCGCCTGGAGCGTCACCCAGATCTCGCCCGATTTCCTGCGCCGGCTGTTGCCGCTGATCTTGCTCGGCGTGTTGCTCTACACCCTGGCGCGCAAGGATCTGGGCCGCCACCACACGCCGCGCTTCACCGGCCGGCGCGAGGCCATGGCCGCCGCTGCGCTGGGCCTGACCATCGGTTTTTACGACGGCTTTTTCGGCCCCGGCACCGGCAGCTTCTTCGTGTTTCTGTTCGTGCGCTGGCTGGGCTACGACTTCCTGCACGCCAGCGCCAGCGCCAAGCTGCTCAACACCACCTCCAACCTCGCCGCGCTGCTGCTGTTCGCGGCCAAAGGCCATGTGTGGTGGCACCTGGCGCTGGCGATGGCGGTGGCCAATGTGGTGGGCAGCCTGCTGGGCACGCGGCTGGCGCTCAAGCACGGCAGCGGCTTTGTGCGCGTGGCCTTCATCTTGGTGGTGGGCGCGCTGATTTTGAAGACCACCTACGACGCCTGGCTGGGTTGATCCCCCCGCGCCTCGCCCGAAGGGCGCGGCGCCCGCAGGGGGCGGCACTGGCGGCCTGGCAAAGCCGGTTCCGTGGTGCCCTGGAACAACATCCCTTCCGGGCGCGCCGTGTCTTCGCTCAGGATGCGGTGGAACCGGCTTTGCCGGGCCACTCGCATCGTCCCCTGGGGGGTGACGGCGCAGCCGGCGCGGGGGGTCAAGGGGCTGCGCGAAGCGCGGCGGGGGTGCTGTCAGGTTCAGGTGGCCACGGCATGGCGCTGGCTTTCTGCGGCGTGCCGATCGGTGCGGCAGCTTCGCCTCTTTGCACCGCCGCGAGGTCCTGCGGGTTGGGGTACTGGTCCGTCAGCAGGTAGTCGAACACGCGGCGGGCGATCGGGGCGGCGTGGGCCGAGCCGAAGCCGGCGTTCTCCACCACCACCGCCAGCGCCACGCGCGGTTGATCGAGCGGCGCGAACGCCACATAGAGCGAGTGATCGCGCTGGTGTTCTTCGAGTTTGCGCGCGTCGTATCTGTCTTTTTGCCCAATGGTCACCGCCTGGGCCGTGCCGGTCTTGCCGCCACTCAAATAGCCCGCCCCGGCAAACACGCGCGTCGAGGTGCCTTCGATGGTCACCCCGTGCATCGCCTGCAGGACGGTCTGCACATGCTCGGGTTTGAACCCCAGAGACACAGGCGCCTGGTCTGGGTTAAGCGCGGTGCGCTCGCGGGTCACCGCGCTGCTGGTGGCCAAGGCGAGGTGGGGCGTGTGCCGCGTGCCGCCATTGGCCAGCGTGGCCATGGCCTGCGCCAGTTGCAACATGGTGAAGCTGTTGTAGCCCTGTCCGATGCCCAGCGATATGGTTTCACCGGCGTACCAGCGCTGCTGCTCGGGTCGCTTGTAGTTGGCGCGTTTCCAATCCTGGTTGGGCAACACGCCACGCACCTCGCCGCGCAGGTCGATGCCGGTGATCTGCCCGAAACCCAGCGGCGCCATGAAATCGTGCATCGCGTCCACGCCCATCTCGTTGGCCAGCGAGTAGTAGTAGGTGTTGCTTGATTTGATGATGCTGCGCGCCATATCGACCGTGCCCAGCGACTTGTCACCATGGCTGCGGAAGCGGTGGTTACCGAACATCCAGAAGCCTGGGTCGTTGATGGTGGTGCTGGCGCTGCGCGTGCCCGTTTCCAGCGCCGCCAGCGCCATGAACGGCTTGTAGGTCGAGCCGGGTGGGTAGGTGCCGCGCAGCGCCCGGTTGAGCAGCGGTTTGTCCAGCGATTCGTTGAGCAGTTTCCAGTTCTCCACGTCGATGCCTTCAACGAACAGGTTGGGATCGAACGTGGGCTTGCTCACGAAGGCCAGCACCTCGCCGTTGCGCGGGTCGATCGCCACCAGCGCGCCGCGCCGCTCACCAAACATGTCTTCCACCAGCTTTTGTAGCTGAACGTCAATCGACAACACCATGGTGTCGCCGGGGGTGGCTGGCGTGTTGGCCAGCGAGCGCACCGCGCGTCCGCCTGCAGATGTCTCCACCTGTTCGAACCCGGTCACGCCATGCAGCTCGCGCTCGTAACGCTGCTCGGCGCCAAGCTTGCCGATGTGGTCGGTGCCCCGGTAGTTGGCCTGGTCTTCTTCCGGCCATTCCTCTATGGCCTCCTTCTCGCGCTGACTGATGCGCCCGATGTAGCCGATCACGTGGCTGGCCACCTCGCCATTGGGGTAGTTGCGGATCAGGCGCGCGCGCACCTCGACACCGGGGAAGCGGTAGCGCTGCACTGCAAAACGCGCCACCTCCTCATCGCTCAGGCGGGTGCGGATGGGCAGCGAGTCGAAGCGGCGCGACTCCTCCAACAGCTTGCGAAAACGGCGTTTGTCGCGTGGCTGGATCTCTATCACCTGGTTCAACGCGTCGATGGTCGCGTCAAGGTCTTCCACCTGCGACGGCGTGATTTCCAGCGTGTAGGCCGAAAAATTGGTGGCCAACACCCGGCCGTGGCGGTCAACGATCTGGCCGCGGTTGGGCACCAACGGCAGTATCGCGGTGCGGTTGCTCTCGGCCTGCGCCGCCAGGTCATCGTGGCGCACCACCTGCAGGTACACCATGCGAGCGGCCACCAGGCCGAACGCAAACACCACCAGCAAACCCGCCACCAGCACGCGGGTGCGAAAGTGCGCCAGATCGGCCTCGACATTGCGTATCTCCGTCACGGTTTGATCCCCCCCCGCGCCGGCTTCGCCGTCACCCCCCCAGGGGGGCGGCACTGGCGGCCTGGCAAAGCCAGTTCCGCGGTACCCTCGGTTTGCACTCCCCTGCCGGCGCGAGACCACCTGTCGAGCGGTCCGAAGGCCGCTCGACCCCA
Organism: Burkholderiales bacterium; assembly: GCA_038249735.1. Taxonomy (GTDB): domain Bacteria; phylum Pseudomonadota; class Gammaproteobacteria; order Burkholderiales; family Burkholderiaceae_C; genus Hydrogenophaga. Next base: position 1,856 of record JBBSDB010000161.1, on the reverse strand, counting down.
GGACGCCGTCGGACCGGCTCTGCCGGACGACCAGCGTCGCCCCCTGGGGGGTGACGCGAAGCGGCGCAGGGGGGGCATCATATGGGCCGGTTGTCGTCTGGGTTGGGCGCACGCCGCTGCGGCAACAGCAACAGCACGCTGACCACCGGCCACAGCGCAGCGCCGAGCACCGGCGCGAGCAGCACAGGCCAGCCCGGCCAGGTGCCGCCAGCGATCATGCGCACCAGCAGCTCCAGAAGCTGCATCGCCAACAGCAGCGGCAGCACCTGCACCGCCTGAGTCGGCACCGGAAACCACAACAGGCGCCGCTGCATCGCGACCGCCAGAAAGCCAAGCACGGTATAGGCCATGGCATGCTGCCCCAGCAGCGCGCCCTGGTGAATATCCATCGCCAGCCCAAAGAAAAACGCCACCCCCACGCCGATGCGCAGCGGCTGGTGCACGCTCCAAAACACCAGCACCACCGCCAGCAGGTCGGGCACCCAGGCCGCGCGGCCCCACAGGCCCATGTTCATCAGCATGTTGAGCGACAGCGCGCCCAGCAGCGTGAACCAGATGAACAGCGGATTGGCGGGCAGCAGCAGCTGCTGGCCGGGGCGCATGATCATGGTGCGTTCCCAGGCCGGTCCGCTGGCGCAATGGCTGGGCGTGAACCCCGGCCCGGCCCGGCTTCGGGCAGCGGCGAGGGCGGCAGCTGGGCGTCAACCGGTGTCAGCACCATCACATGCAAGGCACCTGAAACCCGCGCCATCGGCTCGCAGCCGATGCGGGTGAACGACGACTCGGCACGGCGCTCCACCGCGCGCACCCGCGCCACCGGAAGCCCTGGCGGGTAAACGCCGTCAACCCCGCTGGTGGTGAGCAGATCGCCGATCTCGATGTCGGCGTTGGCCAGTGTGTAGCGCAGCTCCAGGCCGTCGCCACTGGCCGAGGGCTGGCCGTAGGCCACGCCGCGCACGCCGGTGCGCACGTTCAGCACGGGGATCGCCTGGTTGCGATCCACCAGCAGCGTCACCTCGGACACCAGCGGGTAGACCCGCGTGACCTGGCCCAGCACACCGCTGTCATCGATCACGGGTGAGCCAGGCAGGATGCCGTGGGTCTGGCCGCGGTCGATCACCACCTTGCGGGTGTAAGGGTCGGCGGTGTCGTAGAGCACCTGGGCGCCGGTGGCTGGCGTGGTGATGCGCCCACGCATCGTCAGCAGCTGGCGCAGACGCTGGTTTTCCAGCGTGAGCTGCTCCACCTGCAGGCTGCGCCCAGCCTGCGTGGCGAGCCTCTGAACCGCCTGCGTTTCCCTGGCCTGTGCCTGATGCAGCGACTGGAAATAGGTGCCCACTTCGCCGGCTGCCTGCAGCGGTTGCATCACCAGCCACTGCGCCGGATACAGCGCGGCGGCCATGGCCATTCGCAGCGGCGCACCGAACTTGAAGCGCGTATCGGCCACCATCAAAAACAGGGCCAGCGCGCTGAACACCACCAGCTTGGATAGGGCGGAGGGCCCCTGCTTGAAGATGGGGGGCGGGGTCCGGTCCAGGGTGCCCAGTGGCATGGTCGGTGGGCGCTCGTCGTGGGGGTGAGGCGGGTCCGGCGGACCCGCGCTTATTCGCTGGTGAAGATGGTGCCCAGGCGCTCCATGCGCTCCAGGGCCATGCCGCAACCGCGCACCACACAGGTCAGCGGCTCCTCGGCCACCAGCACGGGAAGGCCGGTTTCCTCAGCCAGCAGACGGTCCAGATCGCGCAGCAGCGCGCCGCCGCCGGTGAGCATCATGCCGCGCTCGGCGATGTCGGCACCCAGTTCGGGCGGCGTGTGCTCCAGCGCCATCTTGACCGCCGAGACGATGTTGTTCAGCG
>JBBSDB010000160.1:0-8751 GCA_038249735.1 Burkholderiales bacterium | reverse complement strand
CCACCCACGGCGCCCGCAAGGGCCTGGCCGACACGGCGCTGAAGACCGCCAACTCGGGCTACCTCACGCGCCGCCTGGTGGACGTGACGCAGGATCTGGTGGTCAACCAGCAAGACTGCGGCACCACCAACGGCACGGTGATGCGCGCCATCGTCGAAGGTGGCGAGGTGATCGAATCGCTGCGTGACCGCGTGCTGGGTCGTGTCACGGCCGAGGAAGTCAACCACCCCGAAACGCGCGCCGTGATGGTGCCGGCCGGCGAGATGATGGACGAAGACATCCTCGACGAGCTGGAGGCGGCTGGCGTGGACGAAGTGAAAGTGCGCACCGCACTAACATGCGAGACCCGCTTTGGTATCTGCGCCAAGTGCTATGGCCGCGATCTGGGCCGCGGTGGTCTGGTGAACATCGGTGAGGCGGTTGGCGTGATTGCTGCCCAGTCCATCGGCGAGCCGGGCACCCAGCTGACCATGCGCACCTTCCACATCGGTGGTGCGGCTTCGCGTGCGGCGGTGGCCTCCAGCGTGGACGCCAAGTCGGCGGGCACGATCGGCTTCAACGCCACCATGCGCTACGTGACCAATAGCAAGGGCGAGCAGGTGGTGATCGCACGCTCGGGCGAGATCGTCATTCACGACGAAATCGGCCGCGAGCGCGAGCGCCACAAAGTGCCCTACGGCGCGATCCTGGCGGTCAAGGCCGATCAGGCAATCAAGGCTGGTACCGTGCTGGCCAACTGGGATCCGTTGACCCGACCCATCATCACGGAATTCGCCGGTCAGGTGAAGTTCGAGAGCGTGGAAGAGGGTCTCACCGTGGCCAAGCAGGTCAACGACGTGACTGGCCTTTCTTCGCTGGTGGTGATCGATCCCAAGCACCGCGGTTCGGCCAAGGTGGTGCGTCCGCTGGTCAAGCTGCTTGATGTGGCCGGCAACGAAGTAAAGATCCCCGGCACCGACCACTCGGTGACGGTGGGCTTCCCGATCGGTTCTCTGCTCGAAGTGCGCGATGGCCAGGATGTCGGCCCCGGCCATGTGCTGGCCCGCATTCCGGTCGAAGGCCAGAAGACGCGCGACATCACCGGCGGTCTGCCACGGGTGGCCGAGTTGTTCGAAGCGCGTTCGCCCAAGGATGCCGGCAAGCTGGCCGAAATGACCGGTACGGTCTCCTTCGGCAAGGAAACCAAAGGCAAGGTGCGCCTGCAGATCACCGATCCAGAAGGCAACATCTGGGACGACCTGATCCCCAAAGAGAAGAACATCCTGGTGCACGAGGGCCAGGTGGTCAACAAGGGTGAGGGTGTGGTCGACGGCCCGGCCGATCCGCAAGACATTCTTCGTTTGCTGGGCATCGAAGCCTTGTCGCGCTACATCGTCGATGAAGTGCAGGACGTGTACCGCTTGCAGGGCGTGAAGATCAACGACAAGCACATCGAGGTGATCGTTCGCCAGATGTTGCGCCGAGTGATCGTTGAGTCCGTGGGTGATTCGTCGTACATCAAAGGCGAGCAGGTCGAGCGTTCTGAAATTTTGAACACCATCGATGCGTTGCGCGCCGAGGGCAAGATTCCACCGACCTACACCAACGTGTTGCTGGGTATCACCAAGGCCTCGCTGTCGACCGACTCGTTCATCTCCGCGGCTTCCTTCCAGGAAACCACCCGCGTGCTCACCGAGGCTGCCATCATGGGCAAGCGCGACGAGCTGCGCGGCCTGAAGGAAAACGTGATCGTGGGTCGTCTGATTCCCGCAGGTACCGGCATGGCCTACCACGAGGCGCGCAAGGTCAAAGAGAAGATGGACGACGAAGAGCGCCGTGCCATCGCCGAAGCCGATGCGATGTCGCTGGCAGCCGATCAGGCAGACGCGTCGGACGCCACCAGCCCAAGCGAAGCCACGGACTGATCCCGGCTTCCCACTCAGGCACACCGCCTGGGTCAGACATGCCCCCGGTCGTCAGACCGGGGGCGTTTTTCATGGGACATCTGACTTGCGGTACGGGAGTCGAAATAAGCTGCGCGTTACATTGTTTCGCTGATATTGATTTCGACAGGAGAACCACACATGTCCGTCACGCTTTGGGTTTTGCTGGCCATTGGCCTGCTGGTATTTTTCTGGGCAGTGGGTGCCTACAACCGCCTGGTGCGCCTGAAAAACGCGATCGCCAATGCTTTTGGCCAGATCGATGTGCAGCTCAAGCGGCGCTACGACCTGATTCCGAATCTGGTCGAGGTGGCGCGCAAGTACCTCGCTCACGAATCGGAGACGCTGGAGGCGGTGATTGCAGCGCGCAACCAGGCACGCACCGCCGAACAAAGCGCGGCAGCGAGCCCGCTGAACGCCAGCGCACTTGGCGCATTGGCTGGGGCCGAGCAGTTGTTGGGCGGGGCACTGGGTCGTCTGTTTGCGGTGGCCGAGGCCTACCCCGATCTGAAGGCTGACAAGACCATGAGCGAGCTCAGCGAGGAACTCGGGAGCACCGAAAACCGCATCGGCTTCGCACGCCAGGCCTACAACGACCACGTGCTCGAATTCAACGATGCCGCAGCCCAGTTCCCCACCGTGATCCTGGCGCGCCTGTTCGCATTCCTGCCGCAGTCCATGCTGGCTTCGACCAGCAACGATGCCGAGCGGGCGCCGGTCAAGGTGGCGTTCTGACGTGCTGATCGCGCGCAAAAGCGCCGATTGACGGGTACCAGATGCTGATCTTTGAGTCCCAGCGCGACGCCCGAGGGGCCACGCGGCGCTTGCTGCTGGCGTTCGCCATCACGGTGATCCTTCTGGTGTTGTTGGTAAACGGCGCGCTGGCTTTGGCCTGGGGACTTACCTGGGGTTTCTGGGTGGCGGGCGAGCTGATGCTGCCGCGCCACTTTTTGGTGGTGAATACCGCGCTGGTGCTTTTGTTCGTGCTGGGTGGCTGGTGGGTGGAAACCTCGCGCCTGGCCAGCGGCGGTGGTCAGCGGCTGGCCGAGCAACTGGGCGCTCGGCAGGCGCAGCCCTCGGGCAACCTGGATGAGCAGCGCTTCGTCAATATCGTTGACGAGATGGCGATTGCCTCTGGCCTGAAGCGCCCGCAGGCGATGGTGCTCGCGCGCGATGCCCGCATCAACGCATTCGCCGCTGGCTGGGACGCCGACGACTCGGTGGTCGCGGTCACCCAGGGCTCGCTCGACCACCTCAGCCGCGAGGAGTTGCAAGGCCTGGTGGCGCACGAGTTCAGCCACATCGTGGAGGGCGATACCCGGCTCAACATGCGGCTCATCGGCATGGTGTTTGGTTTGGAGATGTTGTACCGCTTGGGCCAGACGCTGTCGCAGCCCGACGAGCGCGACCGCCGCCTGGCCGCTGCGCTGCTCGGTTTTGGCCTGATGGCTGCCGGCTGGCTGGGCTGGCTGGCGGGTCATGCGCTGCAGGCCGCTGTGTCGCGCCAGCGCGAGTACCTGGCCGACGCGCGGGCAGTGCAGTGGACGCGCAGCCGCGATGGTCTGGGCGGTGTGCTGCGCAAGGCGATGAGCCAGCGCAGCGACGCGCTGGCCTCGCGTCCGCTGGGCTCGCATGTGCAGCACATGCTGCTGATCTCCGAGCACGAAGACAAGGTGAACGACTGGCTTGACTCCCACCCCACGCTGGAACAGCGCGTGCGCCGTATTTACGGCCGCGCCATGGGTGCGCTCCCCTTGGTGCGTGAAGAGGAGGTTGCGCCGCCCGCCGAACCGATCCCCGAGGTCGGTGCCAACCATCCCGACCCGGGCTGGAAGCTGGTCTGACCGGGCCTTGAGCGACACTCAGGTGCCGCTCCGGCCCGAACCCAAGTTCCCGCAGTGAATTTTCCCGCTTCCCCCACCCCTGCGCCCGCCCGGCTCGCGCCCAGCCTCGCCCTCCAGTTGCAACACACCGCGCGCTGCGTGCAAGGTGTGGCCCAGGGCCGCTCGCTCAGCGAGCTGCTGCCCGCCGTGCCGGCTGAGCTGCGCCCAGGTGTGCAGGCGCTCACGTTTCAGGTGTTGCGCCAGTACGGCACCGCGCGCGCCCTGGTCGCCCAGCTCGCACCGCGCAAGCCCGATCCTGCGGTGCATGCGCTGTTGTGCAGCGCGGTCGCCTTGTTGCTGCACGCGCCCGCAGACGCCCATGTCGATGCCGCTACTGCCGCTGCGCCCACGGGGTTCGTCCCCTACGCCGCCCACACGGTGGTGAACCAGGCGGTGGACGCCGCGCGCCAGCAGCGCAGCACCCAGCGCCAGGCCGCGTTTGTCAACGCCTGCCTGCGCCGCTTTTTGCGCGAGCGCCCAGTGTTGCAGGCGGCGGTGGCGGGCGATCCGGAGGCGCGCTGGAACCACCCGCGCTGGTGGGTTGAGTTGCTGCCGCGCGACCATCCCGAGCACTGGCAGGCCATCCTGACGGCCCACAACCAGCCCGGACCCATGACAGAGCGGGTGAACCGCCGCCAGACCGATCCCGCGCAGTACCAGCAGGCGCTGCAAGCCGCTGGCTTTGCTGCCCAGCCCGTCGGAGAAGACGGTCTCACGCTCACCCAGCCACAATCGGTCGATCGCCTACCGGGCTTTGCCGAGGGCCTGTGCTCGGTGCAAGACGCCGCCGCCCAGCTGGCTGCGCCTTTGCTGCTGGCCGGGCGCGACTGGTCAGCCGGCGCTCGCGTGCTCGATGCCTGCGCCGCGCCCGGTGGCAAGACGGCGCACCTGCTGGAGCTCGCCGATCTCGACCTGCTTGCGCTCGATGTCGATCCGCGCCGCTGCGAGCGCATCACCGGCACGCTGCAGCGACTGCACCTGCGCGCCAAGGTTCAGGCGGGTGACGCCGCCCGTCCTTCCGACTGGTGGAGTGGCGAGCTGTTCGACGCCATGCTGCTGGACGCGCCATGCACTGCCTCGGGCATCGTGCGCCGCCACCCCGATGTGCGCTGGTTGCGCCGCGAAAGTGACGTGGCGCAGCTCGCCGCCGTGCAGCAACAACTGCTTGACGCGCTCTGGCCGCTGCTCAAACCGGGCGGTCGGCTGGTCTACGCCACCTGCTCGGTGTTCTTGGCTGAGGGCTCATTGCAGCTCGCTTCGTTCCTAGAACGCCACACCGACGCGCTATCTAAGCCCGCTCCCGGTCATTTGCTGCCGGGAAATGCTGGTGCCCCGGCCCCCTTGCGGGACAATGAACCGGGTGGACACGACGGTTTCTTTTACGCCCGGATCGACAAGCGCTGAGCTGGGCGCATCCGCACGCCTGGCCGCTTTCTGGCGTGTGGCGCTGTCCGGCGTGCTCTTGCTATGGCTGGGGCTGAGCGCTGCCCCGGCTGCAGCCCGCGAACCACAGGTTGAGCAGATCGCGCTGCAGCGCACCGCCGACGGCCTGTACCTCTCGGCCCGGCTGGAGGTGGCGCCCAGTGCGGCGGTGGAAGACGCCTTGTTGCGCGGCGTGCCGCTTTATTTTGTCTGGCAGACCGAGTTGGTGCGGGACCGCTGGTACTGGAGCGACAAGCGCGTGGCCAGCGCCCAACGCACCCTGCGCCTGGTTTACCAGCCGCTGACCCGGCGCTGGCGTGTCAGCGTGTCGAACCTGCCAGACGCGGGGCGCGGCGGCGCCGGCCTGCAGTACGCGCTGCACCAGAACTTTGACGACCTCGCCAATGCGCTGGCCGGTGTCAGCCGGGTGTTGCGCTGGCGCATCGGCGATGCAGCCGAGCTGGCGCCGGGTGGTGACCAGCGCGTGGAGCTGTCGTTTCGGCTCGATCTCACTCTGTTGCCGCGCCCCTTTCAGATCGGCATGGCCAACCAGCCCGATTGGCAGGTGAACTTCCAGCGTCGGATCGATGTGCCCAGCGAGATTGAGCCTGAAGCGCAGCCAACGCTTGCGCCAGACGCCGGCGGCCTTGGAGCCGGTGTCGAGGTGGCGCGCTGATCGCGCACCGCATGCCGCTGTGAACGCCGCCGACAAATCCCCCGACCGCCGCAAAACCGCCTCCCTGCGCTGGTCGGTGATCGCCGCGCTGGTGTTCATGACCGGCCTGGGCATGGTGCTGCTGTTTTTGCTCACCCTGGCCACCAGAAACCGCGCGCTGTACGAGCAGAATTTCGGCTGGCTGGTGGGCGTCAACCTGGGTGTGGCGGCGGTCCTCGGCGCGGTCATTCTGTGGCTGGGTGTGCGGCTGGCGCTGCGCTTCAAGCGCGGTAAGTTCGGCAGCCGCCTGCTGGTCAAGCTGGCGGGCATCATCGTGCTGGTGGGTCTGCTGCCGGGGCTGCTGATCTACACCGTGTCCTACCAGTTCGTGTCGCGCTCCATCGAGAGCTGGTTCGATGTGCGGGTCGAATCCGCGCTGAGCGCCGGTCTGAACCTCGGGCGCACCACGCTTGACACGCTGAGTGCCGACCTCAGCAGCAACACCCGCGTGGCCGCAGAAGCCCTGGCGCGCGAGCCCAACGCGACGGCCGCGCTGGCGATCGAGCGCCTGCGCGAGCAGCTCTCGGCCACCGACATCGTGCTCTGGAGCGCCTCGGCCCAGGCCTTGGCCAGTGCGGGCGAGTCGCGTTTCTCCATCAGCCCCGATCGGCCCAGCCTGGCCCAGTTGCGCCGGGTGCGGGCCGAGCGGGTGGTCACCCAAATCGATGGACTGGAAGAGGCCGGTGCCGCCGAGGCGCAAGCGGCGGTGGAGGCCGGGCGCGCGCAGATCAAAGTGATCGCGCTGGTCAGCGCCCCTGGCTTCGGCTTCAGCGCCGAGCCGCGTTACTTGCAGGTCACCTCCCGCCTGCCAGCCGCACTGGTGGCCGACGCGCTGGCGGTCCAGGTGGCCAACCGCGAATACCAGGAGCGTGCGCTGGCGCGCGAAGGCCTGCAGCGCATGTACATCGGCACCCTCACGCTGGCGCTGTTCCTGGCGGTGTTCGGCGCGGTGCTGCTGGCCGTGCTGCTGGGCAACCAGCTGGTGCGCCCGCTGCTGGTGCTGGCCGAGGGCATGCGCGAGGTGGCCGCTGGCGACCTCTCACCCAAGCCGTCATTGGCGGCGCGCGACGAGCTGGCTGGCCTCACCCGCACCTTTGCCCGCATGACCCAAGACCTCGCCGACGCCCGCAGCGCGGTGCAGCACAGCATGGCCCAGGTGGATGCGGCGCGCGACAACCTGCAGACCATCCTCGACAACCTCACAGCCGGCGTGGTGGTGATGGACAGTTCGAACCGCATCGAAAGCGTCAACCCCGGCGCGGCGCGTGTTCTGCGGGTGCCGCTGGCGGTGCACAGCGGCAAGCCGCTGACCGAGGTGCCCGGTCTGGAGCGATTCGCCCAGGGCGTGGCCGAGCAGTTCGACCGTTTCCTGGCTGAGGGCGCGCCCCACGATGGAGGTCACTGGCAGCAGTCGTTTGAACTCGGCGCGCCCGGTAACACCCCGTTTGACGAAGGTCTCACCCTGATTGCGCGCGGCGCTCTGCTGCCCAACAACGAGCGCCTGCTGGTGTTCGACGATGTCTCCGACATGGTGGCTGCGCAGCGCGCTCAGGCCTGGGGCGAGGTCGCGCGGCGCTTGGCGCACGAGATCAAGAACCCGCTCACCCCCATTCAGCTTTCCGCCGAGCGCCTGGCCATGAAGCTGAATGGCAAACTGCAGCCGCCCGAGCAGAACGTGCTCGACAAGGCGGTGCGCACCATCGTCGACCAGGTCGACGCCATGAAGCGCCTGGTCAACGAATTTCGCGATTACGCCCGCCTGCCCGCCGCCCAACTTGTGCCCACCGACCTCAACGCCCTGGTGCGCGATGTGATGAGTCTTTACGACAGCGCCAGCGTGCCGGTGCACACCGAGCTCGCCAACGATTGCCCGCGTGTATTGGCCGACCCGCAGCAGGTGCGCCAGATCCTGCACAACCTGGTGCAAAACGCCCAAGACGCCATGAGCGGGCAGAGTGGCGAACCCGTGTTGCTGCGCACACTGCGCTCCGACAGCGGACGGTGGGTGCGTCTGTCGGTGATTGATCAGGGCCCCGGTTTTGCCGAACACATTCTCAAGCGTGCCTTCGAACCCTACGTGACCACCAAGGCCAAGGGCACCGGCTTGGGCCTGGCCGTGGTCAAGAAAATCATGGACGAACACGGTGGCCGCGTGGACCTGAGCAACCGGGTGGACAACGGCGTGGTGGCGGGGGCCCAAGTGTCGTTATCATTCGCAGTGGTGAATTGACAACACACAGACAACACACGAGGGACACAGTCAACCCATGGCAACCATTCTGGTCGTAGACGACGAACACGGCATCCGGGATCTGCTCTCGGAAATTCTTAACGACGAAGGCCACACCGTCGAACTGGCCGAAAACGCCGCTCAGGCCCGCTCCGCCCGCGCCATGCTGCGCCCCGACCTCGTGCTGCTCGACATCTGGATGCCCGACACCGACGGCGTGACTTTGCTCAAGGAATGGGCCAGCTCTGGTCTGCTCACCATGCCGGTGATCATGATGAGCGGCCACGCCACCATCGACACCGCAGTAGAAGCCACTCGCATCGGCGCCACCGCGTTTCTGGAAAAACCGATCACCATGGCCAAGCTGCTCAAGGCCGTTGACCAGGGCTTGAACCGATCGCTTTCCAAGTTCGGCCACAAAGCGACCGCCTCGATCATCCCGGACCCACCATCCTTCGAGCTCACGGTTGAAGTCGCAATGACCGGCAGCAGCTTGCCCACCCCGGCGATGGATCTGAGCCCGCAATCGCTGCAGTCGTTCAACCTCGACGGCCCGCTGCGCCAGTCGCGCGACGAATT
>JBBSDB010000159.1:0-8774 GCA_038249735.1 Burkholderiales bacterium | reverse complement strand
TCCTGGTTGGCTGCAAGCACACCAATGGCTTGGTGTTGATGCGGATCGAATTTGACGCCAGCGGCGGGGTCGATCTGAATCACCTTGTGGCGCTCCAGCGCGCTCTTGAGCTGCTTGAGCGTGGCTTCCGAGCCCTCGCGCAGTTGCTCGCGGGTGGCTTCCTGAACGGCCAGGCCGGCCTCCAGGCTGTCGGCCACGGCCAGCATGCTCTCGGCAAAGCTCTCCACCGCAAACTTGCGCGCCTTGCTCATGTCTTCTTCAGCGCGGCGCCGGGTGTTCTCTGCCTCGGCCTTGGCCCGCAGAAACTGGTCGGCGAGATCGGCATTCTTCGCCTTGAGCTCGCTGGCCTCGTTGGTCAGGGTGGCCAGTGCATCCACCTCGGCCGACGCTGCAGCGGCCAGGTTTTCTTCCAGCGAGAAGGGCGCTTGGCCAGCGGAATCGGACTCGAAAGCGGAGGGGTGGTTGGGAGGCGTCTGGCTCATAAGGTCGTGTTCCTGATCGAAAAAAAGCGATGCCATCAAGGGCAGTGCTGTTGATGTGGGTTCGCAGGGATGGTTTTCAAGAGAGCAGCCAAGCCAGGGCGAGCGCACGAGGCACAAACGGTGCTTTTGCACGGGACTCACCTTCGTGACTGCTTGGCCTTGAGCCCAATGGGCGAGGAAAACCCCGCTTGATGCGGCACCCTGGTTGGGCCGCACCACTTGCCGGGTGCAGTGCCGAGGGTCAGTTGCGCCGTACCGAGTGCCGATTCTATGGGCCGGCTGGTGGCACTCGACCCGATCATCCTGCGGGGGCGCCGCAAGGGATCCGTCTGGGCCCCCCTGTGGGTCAGGTGGGCGGGGTCAGCGGTGTGTCTGAGCGGCCCTGGCAGCTGAAACGGCAAGGCCAAGGGCTGCCCGCCACTGCCCGCCAGGCCATTGGCTGGTCAGGCGGCGGGAAGGTGGCTGCCGGCGCCGTTGAGCGCCTGGGCCACCGGGGCCGCCGGTGCTGCCGCCCGGGCCTGCTGTTGCGCCCAGCGGTTGGCGAACAACTGCACATCGGTCATGCGGCGGGCCAGGTCGGCGCCCTGCGAGGTGAGGCGGTAGCCGTCGCGGCCATGCTCCACCAGGCGGGCCGCGCGCAACTGCTTGAGGCGGGTGTTGAGGGTGTTGGGGGTCACGCCGCCCACGCTGTCTTGGAGCAGGCGAAAGGTCTGCGGGTGGCCGTCGGAAAGCGCCCAGATGACGCGCATGGCGTAACGCGATTCCAGCAGGTCAAACAGTTGAATCACGGCGGTGTTGTCTTTGGCACCCATTTCTTGTTCTCCTTAATCGGCCCGCGCTCTTGGTGGCGCGAAGCCCTGGGCCGCTTGGCCGACCTGTGACCGCCCCGGTCGGGTCGGCTGAAAATCATCATGCCCGGTGCGCTCGGGCTGCCCGCTTGGGATTTACCCGCAGCCGGGCCAGCCTTTGGGCGGGCGCAGGTTGAGGCGGCGCAGCTGACCGCTATGGGATGTCGCCCCGTCGAACGTGAGCACCGAAAAGTCCACCAGCCGCACATCGAACAGCGCCTTGTCGCCGCATCGGGCAAGCCGCTTCGCCACGATAAACTCGTTCGGCGCTGGCTGTGCCTAGGAGAAACCTCTGGGGGCGCAGGCCGCGCCTGGCGGTGCGCCCGCTGGTTCGCACAGCGAACGCTGCCGTGGACGCTGGGGCTGCGTGTTGACCCGAAGGAAAACCGAATGATCGATTGGATATACCGCCTCTCCCGCTGGACCGCCGTGGTCGGCGGTGTGGTGCTCGTGGCCCTGGTGCTGATGGTGGTGGCCAGTGTGGCGGGCCGCGCGCTCATTGATGTGGGGCTGGGCCCGGTACCGGGTGACTTTGAGCTGGTCGAGGTGGGCGTGGGCATTGCGGTGTTCTTCTTTCTGCCGTGGTGCTACCTCAGCGGCGGCCATGCCACGGTGGACCTGCTCTACATGCACACGCCCAAATGGGCGCGGCGCGGCATCGACACGGTGAGTGATCTGCTGATGCTGCTGGTCTGGCTGGTGCTGACCTGGAAGCTCGGCGAGGGCATGCTGGAGAAGCGCGAGTACCTCGAAACCACCTTCATCCTGCAGATGCCGGTGTGGTGGGCTTATGCCTTTTGCCTGGTTGGCGCGGTGATCGGCTGCTTGGCCTACTTGGCCAAAACGCTGACGCAGCTCGGGCTGGCTTCGGTGCCCAAGGGATTCCAGGTGGATCCCCACGCCGGGCATTGAACGCGCTCTCACCCGCACCCTTACTTCATCTCCGCCGCTGAACGCCTCCCATGAGCAACATTGAACTCGCCCTCTGGTCCTTCCCTCTGCTGCTGTTTCTCATCTTCATCCGCATCCCCATCGGGCTGTCAATGATGTTGGTGGGCCTGGGCGGTGCCTGGGTGGTCTATGGCTCCTACTCGCCCATCCTGAGCCAGATGAAGCAGGTGACTTACAGCACCTTCTCCAGCTACTCGCTGTCGGTGATTCCGCTGTTCCTGCTGATGGGCCAATTCGCATCGCTCGGGGGTCTCTCGCAGGCGTTGTTCAAAGCGGCCGAAGCCTGGATCGGGCACCGCAAGGGCGGGGTGGCGATGGCGGCGGTGGGTGCTTGCGCGGGCTTTGGCGCCATCTGCGGCTCGTCGCTGGCGACAGCCGCCACCATGGGCCAGGTGGCATTGCCCGAACTCAAGCGCGCGGGCTACGCCGGTGGCATCTCGACCGCCTGCCTCGCTGCCGGCGGCACGCTGGGCATCCTGATCCCGCCCTCGGTGGTGCTGGTGATCTACGCCATCCTGACAGAGACGAACATCGCCAAGCTGTTCCTCGCTGCCTTCGTGCCCGGCTTGATCGCCGCCCTGGGCTACATGATCGTGATCGCGATCTACGCCCAGCTCAGGCCGCAAGACGTGGGCAGCTTGCCCCCCATGCCGATGAAACAGCGGTGGGCCGCCACCGCCAAGGTGTGGCCGGTGCTGGTGATCTTTCTGGTGGTGGTGGGCGGCATTTACAGCGGCCTGTTCACGCCGACCGAGGGCGCTGCGATCGGCGCCTTTGGCACGGGTTTGTCAGCCTGGTTCAGCGGTGGTCTCAACCGCAAAACGATGCTGGCCGCTGTGCTGGGGACCGCCATGGCCACTGGCATGATCTTCATGATCGTGCTCGGTGCTGGCGTCTACAACACCTTTCTCGCGCTGTCGCAGCTGCCACAAGAAGCGGCCAATGCGGTCTCGGGCTGGGGCGTGAGCCCCACCGTGGTGCTGGTGGTGATCCTGCTGCTGTATGTGGCCTTGGGTTGTTTCATGGATTCGCTGTCCATGATCCTGCTCACCATTCCCGTGTTTTTCCCCATCGTCACCGCGCTTGATTTCGGTTTGTCGCCCGAGGAGTTTGCGATCTGGTTCGGCATTCTGGTGCTGATCGTGGTGGAGATCGGGCTGATCACGCCCCCGGTTGGCATGAATTTGTTTGTGATCAATTCGCTGGCGAAAGACGTTCCCATCACACAAACCTACCGCGCGATCCTGCCGTTTGTGGTGAGCGACTTCGTGCGCACCGCGATTCTGGTGGCGTTTCCCGGCATCACCTTGTTTGTGCTGCGGCTGTGAGCCTCCAGGGTTGCACCACCCTCAGCGCACACCGCTGAACAAGCTCCCCGCTGTCGGCGCTGCTCGGTGCTGTTGTCCAGGCAGCGCCAGCGGCGTGAAATCGTGGCGCTCGGCAATGAAGTTCGGGCGCGGCGCGAGGCCGCAGAACGGCGCCACCGGCGTGTTCTCCACGCTGTTGTAGACCACAAATACGTTGGAACGCGGGAGTGGCGTGATGTTCGAATTTGAGCCGTGCATCGTGTTGCATTCGAAGAAAGTCACCGAGCCCGCAGCACCTTGTGGCGCGGTGATGTCGAATTCGTGTACCAACTGGGTCAGGCTGGCGTCGTCGGGCACGCCGATTTCCTGGCGTTTGAGCGAGGCGCGGTAGTTGTCTTCGGGTGTGGCACCGACGCAGGAAACAAAGCGGTGGTGCGAGCCGGGGATCAGCATCAGCGGGCCGTTGTGTTCGGTGTTGGGCGTGAGGCTGATCGAGCAGCTCACCATGCGCATGGACGGCACGCCGTCTTCCACATGCCAGGTCTCGAAGTCCGAGTGCCAGAAGAATTCTTTGCCCCGAAAACCGTTCTTGTAGTTGATGCGCGACTGGTGGATGTATACCTCGCTGCCGAGCAGCTGGCGCGCAATCGCCACCACACGCGGGTGATGACACAGGGCCTGCAGCACCTCGCTGCTCTGGTGCACCGCGAAGATGGAACGCAGCTCGCGGCTCTCGGGCTCGATCACCGCCTCGGGCGTGTCTTTGATCGCCTCGTCGCTGCGCAGGCGATGCAGCTCGGCGAGGCCCACCGCCAGCTCGGTTGGGCTGAACAGCTGGTCCAGATTGAGGTAGCCCTTGTCTTGGTAGAAGCCGAGCTGGCCAGCGTCCAGCGGGCCGGTCTCGGCGCGGCCATACACCACCGGGTCGAGCCGGTTGGTGATGCTGGGGCGTGGGGCTTGGCGCGAGGGGTAGCGGTCCAGGACGGTGTCGGTTGGCTGGGCGCCAGCCTGTCGTTTCAGGGTGGTCTCTGTCATGGTTGTTCTCTTTCTTCAGCGCTTGCTTGCGGGTAGCGCAGGGTTCAGTCAACCAGCGCGTAGGCGCCGGTTTCGTCGTGCACTTCCTTGCCGGTGATCGGCGGGTTGAACACGCAGACCATGCGCATGTGCGTGCCCTGGTTGGCACGCAGGATGTGGTGGTCGTGTTGGTCGAGTGCATAGATCGATCCCACGCGCAGCGGGTGTGTCTGGCCGGTGGCCAGGTCGGTGATTTCGCCCGCGCCCTCGGTCAGGTACACGGTTTCCAGGTGGTTCCTGTAGTGCATGTCGAGCTCGGCGCCGGCCTTGATCACGGTGTCGTGCACCGAGTAGCCCATGCCCGCGTCTTTGAGGATCAGGCGCCGGCTGGTCCAGCCATCGGTGTCCACATCGGACTCGGTGCCGAGGATCTGGTCGAGGTGTTTGACGATCATGTTTTTCTCCTGTGTCTGGTTTGTTGGGTGCTCGGGCCATCAGGCCGAAATGAGCGCAGCGTCTGCGGTTTCGGTGGTCTCGGCTGTCTCTGTTGTGTGGTTGTTGGCGCTGTCGTCGGCCTTGCGCTGAAGCACCAACGCCAGGCTTTTCTCGATCGTGTCGAGACCCAGGTTGAGGTCTTCGTCGCTGATGGTGAGGCTGGGCAGCAGCTTGAGCACCTGGTCTTCCATGCCGGCAGTCTCCACCACCATGCCGTCGTCGAAGCAGGCCTGCGACACCTGACCGGCCTGCGCGGCATCGTCAAACGCCACGCCGTAAATCAGGCCACGACCGCGCACCTCGGCCTTGACGCCGAGCCGCTTGACCATGGCGTGCAGGCGGTCGTGCACGATCTTGCTTTTGTGGGCGACCGACTTTTCGAGCCAGTCGTTTTCCCAGTAATCGAGCGCCTCGGTGGCGGTGATGAAACCGGGCGCGTGACCACGGAAGGTGCCGTTGTGCTCGCCCGGTGCCCACTGGTCGAGATCGGGCCGGATCAGCACCAGCGCCATCGGGATACCGTAGCCCGAAAGCGATTTCGACAGCGTCACGATGTCGGGCTTGATGCCGGCTTCTTCGAAACTGAAGAACTTGCCGGTGCGCCCGCAGCCCACCTGAATGTCGTCGACGATCAGCACGATGTCGTGTTCTTCGGTGATCTTGCGCAGGCGCTGCAGCCAGGCGGTGGACGCCACGTTCACACCGCCTTCGGCCTGCACCGTCTCCAGAATCACCGCGGCCGGTGTCTCCAGGCCACTGCCGCTGTCTTTCAGCATGGCTTCGAAGTAATCGAGCTTGTCCAGGCCTTCGCCCATGAAGCCGCAAAACGGCAGCGAAGAGGTGTGTTGTAGCGGCACGCCGGCACCGGCGCGCTTGAAGCCGTTGCCAGTCACGGCCAGGGCGCCCAGCGTCATGCCATGGAAGGCGTTGGTGAAGTTCACCACCTGCTCGCGCCCGGTGACCTTGCGCGCCAGCTTGAGCGCGGCTTCCACCGCGTTGGTGCCGGTGGGGCCGGGGAACTGCATCTTGTAGCTCAGGCCGCGCGGCTTCAAGATCACGCGCTGGAAGCGCTCGATGAAATCGCGCTTGGCGGTGCTGTACATGTCCAGCGTGTGGGTGATGCCGTCGCGCTGCAGATAGTCGATCAGCGCGGCTTTGAGCTTGTCGGGGTTGTGGCCGTAGTTCATGACCCCGGCGCCGGCGAAGAAGTCGAGGTAGCGGCGGCCGTCCTGGTCGGTCATCCAGGCGCCTTTGGCGCTGGTGAAGACGGCCGGAAAATTGCGGCAGTAGCCGCGGACTTCGGATTCGTGTTGTTCAAACAGGTTTTTCATGGGAACTCCTTTTTTGCGTAGAAATGGTTTCTGGGTATGGGGTGGTGTGTCGCAGACAGTTGCGGGCGACTTGCCTAAGCGGCGGCCTCAGCCGTCTCGGCCTCAGCCACTGCGGCATGGGCGTTGCGCTTGAGCGGGCCAATGCGGTACAGCGGCTCGGGCCGGTGTTCGACGGGGAACAGGTCGGCGGTGAAGTGGGGCTGCACCGAGCAGTTCACTTGGTGGCGCGCGGCAAAGCGTTTGAACAGCGCCTGGGAGGCCCGGTTGTCGTCGGCCACGGTGGCGGTCACCCACTGGCAGGCCTGGTTGGCGGGCAGCGCTATCCAGCGCCGCAACAACTCCAGCCCCAGGCCCTTGCCGCGCAGCGCGGGCAGCAGGCCGACCTGCCAGACAAAGGCGGTGTCGGCTTGCTCGGGCGGGTGGTAGCCGATGACCGCGCCGACCACGTGGCCGTCCAGCTCGGCCACCAGGCAGGTGCGGCCGAAATCGCTGGCCAGCAGCAAATACGCGTAGGGGGTGTTGGGTTCCAGCGAGCCGGTGGCTTGCACCAGGCGCCAGAGGGAGGCACCGTCGGCGGGGACGGCGCTGCGGAATTGAAGGGGATGGGTGGGGGTGTGGGTGGTCTTGCTGGGTAGCGTCATGCGTGGGGGATTCCTGGGGCTGGCCGGGGCCAGGCCTTGGAAAAGGCACCACCCCGACATCGGATCCACCCGGGGAAGCGTCTGCTGACGCGGGGGCAGATCTGGCGGCCACCCATGGCGGGCGGCTTACAAAAGAACTCAAGTCACCCGAAGGGTGCTTGACCGAAGCGGCGCCGAAGAAAACGGGTTGATCGGTGCCAGGTTCGAAGGCTGCTGCCAACCTTTTCGACGGCTCAAACGAGCGGCATCAAGAAAGATGCCGAAAAAATTCGGCATAAATGACAACAGATGACAGCAAATATTCTAACGTTGGCTGCTTTTCCCGTCAACCCGATGGGCGACATCGGCCCGCAGGCCCCGTGAGCCGGGGCTTTCAGCCGGTTTGCAGCAGATCGAGCGCGGTGGTCTTGAGCAGGGTCAGCGCGGCCTGCTGGGTGAGTGTGGAGGGGCGCTGCGAGCTGGTCGCCAGGCACAAACGGGTGCGCAGAGGCGGGTTGACGATGGCGCGCACCTGGTAGGCCGAGGGCCGGATCGAGCTGCTGACCGCGTTGCGCGAGAGCAGGGCGGCGCCAGCGCCATCGGCCACCAGATCAAGGATGGCGGCCACGCCGTCAATCTCCAGCGCGATCTGCGGGCGCAGGCCCAGGTGGGCCAACTCGGCCTCCACCTGCATGCGGATCGCGTTGGGCCGGCTCGGGATCACCAGCGGCAGCGCGGCGATCTCGCGCAGCGCGATCGGGCTGGGCGCCACCTCGTCGGCCAGGTGCGGCGGCAGGCCGGCGGGCCGCGCCTGCACCAGCACCAGTTCCTCTTCGAGCAGCGGGCCAATTTCCAGGCCCGGCGCCGGTTGGGCGTTGTAGAGCACCGCGATGTCCAGCCGCCCGGTGGTGAGCCATTCCTGCATGTTGACCGACAGCCCCTCGCTGATGGACACGCTCACCTGCGGCAACTGCTGGCGAAAGGCGCGCATCAGCGGCACCGCCAGCACCCGCGACAGGCTGGGCGGCAGCCCAATCGCCACCCGCCCAGCCAGCGCGCCGCGCACCCGGCCCAGTTCCTCGCGCGCCCGCTCCACCTGGTGCAGGATGCCGCGCGCGTGCGCCAGCAGCAGCAGGCCGGCCTCGGTCGGGTTGGCGCCGCGGCCGTTGCGCACCAGCAGGTTTTGCCGCAGCTCCACCTCCAGCAGCCGCACCTGACGTGAGAGCGCGGGCTGGGCCACGTCCAGTGCCTGCGCGGCGCGGGTGAAGCTGCCCAGCTCGGCCACGCGCACGAAATACGCGAGTTGCTTGAGGTCCATGTTGAGTCCTGCTGTTTTTCCAATACCGAGATGATAGGTATCACGACAAGTGATAGCTGCTAGCCCGGGGCCGGGCTGGCCGGCAAGCGCCGCATTGGTCAGAATCGGCTCACCACAATCCGCTACGGATGACCGCATGACCCAGAAGCCCACCCTCATCATCGATTGCCACGGCCACTACACCACGGCGCCCAAAGCGCTGGAGACCTGGCGCAATGCACAGATTGCCGGCATCCAGGACCCAGCCTCGCGGCCCAAGGTGTCAGATCTGAAGATCAGCGACGACGAGCTGCGCGAGTCGATCGAGACCAACCAGCTGCGCCTGATGAAAGAGCGCGGCAGCGACATCACCCTGTTCAGCCCGCGCGCCAGTTTCATGGCGCACCACATTGGCGATTTCCCGATCTC
>JBBSDB010000158.1:0-8787 GCA_038249735.1 Burkholderiales bacterium | reverse complement strand
CTGGTTGGGGCGGTGCTGCTCCGAGGTGGACTCGACCAGGGAGAAGTCGACATCGGCGTTCACCTGCGCCTTCACATTGCCCACGCCCACCAGCGGCTCCAGCATGTCCAGAATGCGGCGGGTGTAGATCTGCTCCAGCTGCTGGGTGTATTGCAGCTTCTGCACATCGGCGCCCTGCGACGCGCCGTCGGGCGAGTTGGAGAGCAGGTTGCCCGCGTCGTCCACGATGCTGACCGCCTTGGGGTTCATCTCGGGCACGCTGGCCGCCACCAGGTGCACGATGCCGGCCACCTGCGCTTTGTCCAGCGTGCGCCCGGGGTGCAGCGTGAGCAGCACCGAAGCCGAAGGTTTTTGCTGCTCGCGAAAGAAGCCGTTTTGGTTCGGCAGCGCCAGGTGCACCCGCGCCGCCTGCACCGAAGAGAGCGACTGGATCGAGCGGGTCAGCTCGCCCTCCAGCCCGCGCTGGAAGGTGAGGCGCTCCTGAAACTGGGTCATGCCGAAGCGGTTGGACTCCATCAGCTCGAAGCCGGTGACCGTGCCCTTGGGCAGGCCCTGCGAAGCCAGGCGCAGCCGCGTGTCGTGCACCTTGTCGGCCGGCACCATGATCGCGCCACCGCCGTCGGTGTACTGGTAGGGAATGTTCATCTGGGTCAGCTGCGCCACCACCGCGCCGCCGTCTTTGTCACCCAGGTTGGCGTAGAGCACGCGCCAGTCGGGCTGGCGGCTCATGAAGAACAGCGCCAGCGCCACCGCGAGCAGGGCCAGCGCGCCCAGGCCGAGCTTGAGTTTCTGCGCCGCGTCCATGCGGGCCAAGCCAGCGCCAAGCGCGCTGCGGCTGGCGACAGGCTGAAGCGGGATCTCGGCGATGTTGGAGGTGCTCATGGGGCGATCGGCGGGCAGACGGTGGGTGCTTGAGGTCGGTTTTGTTCCGGGCGCAGTCCACCCGGTTCGAACCGATTATTCGAGCCCGCCCCCCCATGCATAAGGCCGATAAGGGCGGCCTTTGTCCGCTTATTCCCGCCGCCCGCGGGCGCCCCGAGGCCTAGCATCAGGCTCCAAGTCCCCTCACGGCAGGAATCCAACATGGACCTTCGCATTTCCCCCCTCACCAGCCAGGCGCTCAGCGGCCTCGGCGGCACAGCAGCCAAGCGCCCCGACGGCCCCGGTGGCGTGGGCGGCGACTTTGCCGACAACTTCAAGACCGCCCTGAAAGCGGTGAGCAAGGCCCAAAACGAATCCTCGCAGCTGCAAACCCAGGTGCAGCTCGGCAACCCCAATGTGAGCCTGGAAGAAACCATGCTCGCCATGCAAAAAGCCCAGATCGGCTTTCAAGCCACGCTGCATGTGCGCAACCGCATGGTGCAGGCTTACACGGACATCATGAATATGTCTGTTTGACCCCCCCGCGCCGGCTTCGCCGTCACCCCCCAGGGGGCAACGCTGGTCGTCCGGCGAAGCCGGCCCGACGGCGTTCTGGGATCGAGCGGCCTTCGGACCGCTCGAAGCGCGCCCCAGGCGCGCAGGTTGGGCCCCATCGCTTCGGCTTGACTCCCCTCGCTCGGGTTCCGAGGAAAAAACCATCCCTTGCGTGCGCACGCAATGCGCTTCGAGCGGTCCGAAGGCCGCTCGATCCCAGGGCACCGCGGAACTGGCTTTGCCAGGCCGCCAGTGCCGCCCCCTGGGGGGTGACGGCGAAGCCGGCGCGGGGGGGATCAATGAACCAGGCTCCGGTTGCCCATCAACACTTCGATGTCGCTCAGCCACGGCTCGGCCAGCAGGCGGATCTCGGCGTCGGTGCGCAGAATGCGCTGCATGATGCGCAGCTTTTCGCAGCGCTCCTCGGTGCTGAGCTTGTTGTTGCGGGCCTTGCTGCGCAGCTGCGCGATCAGCACCGCGCAGGTGCTCTCCAGGCGCACCACCTGGTCCCAGTTTTCGGTTTGCGCGGCGGCGAGCATCTGCTGGCTCGCGCTCTCGATCGCCTTGTAGTAGTCCAGCAAAGTGTGTTGCTCCGTGATCATGTTCAGGCTCCCACCAGGTCCGCTCTGGCTGGCTGTGCGTTGGGGGTGCCGATGTTTCTTATTTGCTTCCAGGAATCGGCCAATGGCTCGATCAGTGCGGTTACCTCGGTCAGCGCAGCTGCATCGTTGCGCAGGTTGGCGTGGGTCAGGCGCACGATGCTGTAGCTGTACATGCCGCGCAGGTTCTGCGCCAGCTCGCCGCCTTGTTCCATGTTCAGGCCGGCTTTCAGCCCCTCTTCCAGAATGCGCACCGCCTTGCCGATGGCCTCGCCTTTGGTCGCCACGTCGCCTGCCTGCATCGCGCCGCGTGCGCGCGACAGCGACTGCAGCAGCGCGTCAAACAACAGGCTAACCAGCTGGTGCGGGCTGGCGCTCTGGACGCCGGTGTCGGCGGCAACGCGTTTGTAGGCAGCGGCGGCGCGGGAATTGACAGAGGTAAACATGGCTTCGGTTCCTTGTGTCTGATGCCTTTTTGTATCGGCATCTGGCGGCAGGACTGTAGGCAGGGGAGCGGGGAATTGAAGGGACAAGTTCATGGTGTGTCACCGAAGGGGGCGAGCAGTCTCCAAGCGAAAAAACCCGGCCGGGCAGCTCTTGCTCTGCGCGCGACTGGGCCCTGGAAACGGCATCAAAAAACAGTTAACCCGTGTTCCGGTTCCACAACGTGATCTGCTGCGACACGAAGGCGTTGAGGCCATTGAGGCGGCCCACTGCCGCGTCCATCGCGTTGTATTGCTGGAGCAGCCGAGTTTCTGCGCGCGCCGCCCGGTCGTTTACACGCTCCTGCTCGCGACCATTTCGGTCAATCGACTTTTGAATGCCATCCGTCTTGGTGCTGACCAGGCCCTCGGCAGAAAGCAGGCCATCGGCGAAGCGCTTGAGTTTCAGGCCAAAGCCTTCGGTGGCAGCGTCGCCTGTCGTGGCGGTGAAGAGTCTTCTGAGGCCGTCCAGATTGGACAAAGCCGAGTCCAGTTTGGCCTCTTTAATTGCAAGCTGGCCCCCGGTTTGGAACTCGATACCAATGTCAGACAGACGCTCGAACGGCGAGCTGCCTGTTACGGAGCGCATCATGCCGCGAAGCGCGTTTTGCAGGCCCACCGCCGTTGCGTCGCCTTGCAGTGCGCCAGCCGTTTTGGTGCTGGCGTCATACCGGGTGGCGTTCGCCAGGTTGGCGCTGAGCGTGTTGTAGCTGTCCACAAACGCCTGTACGTTCTTCTTGATCGCCTCTACATCGGTGCTCACATTGATTTCCACCGGCAGCGTGGTGATTTGCTGTAGCTGAATCGTCATGCCGGGCAGGGTGTCTGCCAAGCGGTTGCTGGCGCTGCTGATCGACACGTTGTTCACCGTAGCAAACGCGTTTTGGCCCGCTTGCGACAGGATTTGACCCGATGGGTTGCCTGCGTCAAAGGCCAAGCCAGAGAGGCTGGGATCGTTCGCGGTGATGCGAAAGCCGTTGGTTTCGCCGGTTTCGCGAGAACGCAGCAACAACCGCTCGCCGCTGGCGTCGCGCAACACTGTAGCGCTCACGCCAGCGCCCGAGTCGTTGATCCTGCTGGCGATGGCGCTCAGCGTATCGGTCGCGCCGATGGTGACGCTCACCGAAGCGGCAGCGCCTGCGGTGAAGCTGGTGCCAGCCCATTGGCCGAGGTCGATCGTCAGCGAGCCGCTGCCCACGCCACTGCCGTTGGGCACGGCGGCAGACGAGGTGGACTGCGCCTTGGCCAATTGCGACACTTGCATCGTGAATGAGGTGGCGGGTGCCCCGGCCGCTGCCGTCACGCCAATGGATGCACTGTTGGAAGATGTTGCAGTGACCGCATTCCAGCCGCCGCTGTTGGAGAGCTTGGCTGCTGCCTCGCCCATGGCGGCGACCTGCGACTTGATCGTGCCGTAGGTCGAGAGCTTGGTCTGGAAGGACGAGGCCTGTGTTTGTAGCTGCCTGAGTGGCGCCCGTTCCAGCGCGACCAGCTGGGAAACGATGCCTTTCACATCAAGACCGCTACCGATGCCTGGCGATGAAATGGTGGCCATGGCCGCTCCTGTGTGTGGGTTCGGCGTGGCGAGCGCGAAGCCTTCGCGGGGCAGCGCTGGCGCCGGTGTGTTTCAAGATGCGCAGACCCGACGCGTGGGCATAGGGTCTGCGCATCCCGCAAGAGATGGTGGATGGTGAAGCCCCACCACTGCTGCACGCCGAACATCTGCAGATGCCCGGCGCCTTAGGGAAGTTTCGATCAGCGCAACAGGGCCAAAACGCCCTGCGGCAGCTGGTTGGCCTGGGCGACCATGGCCGTACCGGCCTGTTGCAGGATCTGGCCGCGCGACAGGTTGGATGTTTCCACAGCGAAGTCGGCATCCATGATGCGACCCTTTGCCGCTGCCTGGTTTTCCGAGGCAATGCGAAGGTTGGCAACCACCGACTCGAATCGGTTTTGCACTGCGCCCAACGTAGCACGGCTGGTGTTGTTGGTTTCGAGAGCTGCGTCAATCGCGGTCAACGCAGTCCCGGCGAGTGCAGCGGTCGTGATGCCACCGGCGATCGTCGCTGGGGCTGTTACCGATGCAACTGTGATGGTGTCGGTACCGTTTGCGCCAACCTGAAAGGTGAGAGAGGTGCCAAACACGCTCGCGCTGTTGAATTGGGTGGTTCCCAAGCGCGTGATTTCAGCTGCGAGCTCCGTAAATTCTGCATTCAGGTTGGTTCGGTCCCCCGCGCTGTTTGTCCCGTTCAAACTTTGGACCGACAGTTCCCGCATACGCTGCAGTGCGTCGGTCACTTTGCCCAAGGCTCCGTCGGCCGTTTGTGCGAACGAGATTGCGTCGTTTGAGTTGCGAATGGCCACATTCATGCCACGAACCTGAGAATCCATCCGGGTTGCGATGGCCAAGCCGGCCGCGTCATCTTTGGCGCTGTTGACGCGCAAGCCCGAGGACAGGCGTTGCATGGAAGTGGCCAGCGCGCCGGATGAGGTGGACAGGTTGCGTTGTGCGTTCAGGGATTGCACGTTGGTGTTGATCGTTGACATATCTAACTCCTAAAAAATGGACAAAAAGTAATCCGGCATTGCTGCCTTCCAATCTCAACGCCAGCCGGGGGGCTGGCCGCCATGACCGGAGCTTCTGCTGCCAGAGGGCTCGGTCCCTGGGGACCTTCTTGCCTCTCGCCGCTTCGCTTGCCGGACGACGAACCTTTTTAGAAGTTCGTTGAGAACAGTTTCGGTGCCCCGCAGAGATTCTTTAGCCCTGAGTGTTTCGTGAGCCCAAAAAAAGCGGCGCTTGTCAAGCGCTTTTCTGCGCTTCTGTGGGTGTGCTGGCTTGTGAAGACCCTTTGACGGGCACGAGGACGAGCAGGCGAAAAAAAAGCGACCCTGAGGTCGCTTTTTTTTCTGGCTGGCACCGCTCGCTGGGCGCCGGTACCGCTTGTCAGTGGCGCTGCCACTTGTCGGGCCGGCCGTCGCCATCGCGATCAAACGGTGGCCGCTGCGGGTGGTTGCGCTCGCCATCGCGCCACTGTCGGCCCGGGCCGTGGTAGCCGGGCGCCTGCCGCACGCCGTTGATGTAGATCACCTGCGGGCCCACCGGGTAGTTGGGCACGAACTGGGTGCCAATGGTCACGCGGGTCTGCGGCGCGGGATAGATCACCTGGGGCTGCTGGTAAATCACCTGCGGCTGCTGGTAGATGACCTGGGGCTGCTGGTAAATCACGCGGGGCACCGAGCCCACGTTGCGCGGTGCAGGCAGGGCGTCGACCGGAGTGACGCTCAGCCGCACGAACTGCCCAGGGTCTTGCTGCATCTGGGTGCGGTACTGGCGCCCGCCAAATTCATAGACCACGTCGTAGGCGACGGTCTGGTTTTCATAAAAGGTCTGGGTGCCGCAGTTGCGCACCGTCTCCACCCGCGAGGGGCTGCCGCCTTCGATGCCATTGCCCAGAATGGCGCCGCCCATCAGGCCGATCACAGTGGCTGCCGCTCGGCCGCTGCCGTTGCCGATCGCGTTGCCGATCGCACCGCCAGCAATACCGCCCATCAGCGCACCGGCGCCCGACTTCTGGCCCTGCACGCTGACTTGCTCGTCTTGGCAGACCTGGCGCGGCACAGCCACCTGCTGGATCACCGGCGTGCTGCTGATCACGCGGCCTTGCTCGTCTTGGGCGTGGGCAGCACCGGCGGCGCTAAGGGCCAGCAACCCTGCTGCCAGCGGCAGCGCAAGGGGAAATTTCAAGGAGGTCATGGAAGACTCCGGGAGGTAAGGAATGAAGAGTCTGCGCCTGCGGTGTCAAGCCGGCATGGTGCAGATGTAAATTTTCGTGAAGCGCCGAATTTGGAGCTCAGGCGGTGGCCAGCAGTTCCCCGGCCAGCGCTTCGGCCACCTTCAAGCCGTCCACCCCGGCCGAGAGAATGCCGCCCGCATAGCCGGCGCCTTCGCCCGCCGGGTACAGGCCGCGCGTGTTCAGGCTCTGGAAATCGCCTCCCCGGGTGAGACGCAGCGGTGCCGAGGTGCGGGTTTCCACGCCGGTCAGCACCGCGCTGGCCATGTCGTAGCCGGGAATTTTGCGGCCAAACACGGGAATCGCTTCGCGCATGGCCTCGATCGCGTAGCCGGGCAGGGCGTGCGCCAGATCGCCCAGCCGAACGCCCGGTTTGTAGGACGGCTCCACCTCGGCCAGCGCGGTCGAGGGACGGGCCGCCACGAAGTCGCCCACCAGCTGCCCTGGCGCCTCATACGTGCCGCCGCCGAGCTCGAAGGCGCGCGCTTCCCACTGCCGCTGCAGCACGACGCCCGCCAGCGGATGGGTCTGGCCCTGCGCGGCCAGCGCTTCGGCCTGGGCGGCGTAGCGCGGGCCGTCGGTGTCGCCAAAGGCGGCGCGCCACAGCGGCGCGTCTTGCGGGAACAGCTGCGGGAAATCGGCGGGTTCGATACTCACCACCAGCCCGGCGTTGGCGTTGCGCTCGTTGCGCGAATACTGGCTCATGCCGTTGGTGACCACGCGCCCCGGCTCCGAGGCCGCCGCCACCACCGTGCCGCCCGGGCACATGCAAAAGCTGTAGACCGCGCGGCCGTTCTTGGCGTGGTGCACCAGCTTGTAATCGGCCGCGCCCAGCAGCGGATGCCCGGCGTGGCGGCCCCAGCGGGCGCGGTCGATCACGCTTTGCGGGTGCTCGATGCGAAAGCCGACCGAGAACGGCTTGGCTTCCAGGAACACGCCGGCGTCGAACAGCATGGCAAACGCGTCGCGCGCGCTGTGGCCGAGCGCGAACACCGCGCGGCGCGTGGGCAGATCGTGCGTCTCACCGCTGGCCAGGTGCAGCACGCGAAGACCGGTGAGCTGTTGCTGGACATCGGCCGCCGGCTCCGTGACCAGGCCGACCACCTGCTGCTGAAAGCGGATGTCGCCACCCAGCGCGATGATCTTTTCGCGCATCGCCTCCACCACCCGCACCAGTTTGAAGGTGCCGATGTGCGGGTGCGCCATGTAAAGAATCTCGGCTGGCGCGCCCGCGTCGACAAACTCGTGCATCACCTTGCGGCCCAGGAAGCGCGGGTCTTTGATCTGGCTGTAGAGCTTGCCGTCAGAAAACAGGCCCGCGCCGCCTTCGCCGTATTGCACGTTGCTTTGCGGGTTGAGCCCCTTGCCGCGCCACAGGCCCCAGGTGTCCTTGGTGCGCTCGCGCACCGGCTTGCCACGCTCGATCACGATCGGTTTGAACCCCATTTGCGCCAGCGCCAGCGCGGCAAACAGGCCGCAGGGCCCCAGGCCCACCACCACCGGGCGCTCGATCTCGTCAGCCGGCCAACCGGCAGGCGCCTGACCGGGCTTCTGCCAGGCCATGTCGGGCGTGGGCTGGATCTGCGGTTGTTTTTCGTGTTGGGCCAGCAGATGGGGTTCCAGCGCTGGGTCGGCCAGCGTGACATCGACGATGTAGACCGCGAGCAGCTCGGCTTTGCGGGCGTCGAAGCTGCGCTTGAAGACGTGTAAGTGAGTGATGGCTTCCACGCCAATGCCCAGTGCCTGAGCGGCCAGGCGGGTGAGCGCTTCCACCGGGTGCGGTGGCGGCTCGCGGTCGGCACGCGTTTCGGTGGGTGCGTCGGCGGCGCGGCGGTGCTCGGTGGGCACATCGGCCAGCGTCAGTTTGAGTTCGGAGAGGCGGATCATGGGTCGGTTCCGTGGGCTCGTGGTGATCAAGCAGGGAGAGACCGCTATTGTCGCCATCTCGGTGTCGCCGACTTGCGTGCTGCCGCCAGACATTCGGCATACCGTCCCACAAATGCCTCCCGCTGGGCGTGCGAGCATCCCACCCTCATGTCTTCCTCTCCCCAACATCTGGACGGCGCCCAATCGCCTCCGATCCTTGTCACGACCGCCCGCCCACCGCGCCCGCTCTGGCAGATCTACCTGCTGTTTCTCGCGCCGATGGTGCTGGCCAACCTGCTGCAAAGCCTCTCGGGCACGCTGAACGGGATCTACATCGGGCAGTTGCTGGGCACGCAGGCGCTCGCGGCGGTGGCCGGCATGTTTCCGGTGGTGTTCTTTTTCATCTCGCTGGTGATCGGGCTGGGCGCGGGCGCCTCGGTGCTGATCGGGCAGGCCTGGGGTGCCGACGAGCTCGACACGGTGCGGTCCATCGCGGGTACCTCACTGGCGCTGGGTGGCCTGATCGGTTTGCTCGCTGCGGTGGTGGGCGGGCTGTTTGCGCGCCAGGCCCTGCAAGCGCTGGGCACGCCGCCCGATGTGCTGGACGCCGCCACCGATTACGCGCGGGTGCTG
>JBBSDB010000157.1:0-8826 GCA_038249735.1 Burkholderiales bacterium | reverse complement strand
ACGCGGGCAATGTGTCGAACGCCATACCCTTGCTGGATCAGGCTGGCCAGCGTCTGCCGGTCTTCGGGCTGGAGTTGTTGGTAGCTTCGGGGTGGTGACTTGTGCATCTGCGTACCTTACGGTGGCAGGTGTTGCACTTCGGGTTTGAATCCGCCAGATCTTAAAAGATGGCGATGTAGCTATATCGCGCCTGCGCGCGTACTTAAAGGAAGTCGCCGTGGTACGGACAGGCGATGATTTCCCCTCTGTTGGATCGTCTGAGTTCATTGTGCTGCGGTCCAAGGGAGAGGATATCTCGCCCGAAACGCTGATGACTTTCATTCGCTCCGCTCCGGTGCAAACCATTCTGAAATGGTGTCAAGACGGCTCGCAGCACCCCAGGTTTAGCGAAAGCGACCTGATGTCGATATCCGTCCCTGACGCAGTAATTCAGGTGTCCCCGGAGATTACCAAAATTGTTCAAGACGGCTTCGCTGCCCGCTTCCGCGCCCGAAAGTTGTTAGACGCCGCCAAGCGAGCAGTCGAGATTGCGATTGAAGACGGGGAGCCCGCCGCCATTGCCTATCTCGCTCAAGCGGAGGAAACGATCTGATGGCCCGGCTACCCAACAACGCTAGGCTGTGGAAAGAGCGTGCAGAAATCGACTACATCGGTCCGTTTGTTAAGGCGTGGGCAGCTTTCAATGCGTGGTTTCGCGAGGAGTCGGGTTCACGGCGCGACCGTGACGGGCTCGAGTACGTCAAGACTCGTGTGAACCCGGTACGCTCAGAAATCATGCCTTTGCTTTCGCCCCGGGAAAATGGGTTTGATGGCCGACCCCGTCCGGACAGTGAGGATGCACAAGAATTCAAGCTGCTGGTTGCGGACCTTCACAGATTCCTAGAGCAATACAGAATCGAAGTGGCCCGCGAAGACGAAGTACTAGAACAAATTACGTTTTCTGCGGTTGCCGTTCGGCCACGATTGGCACTTCCTCAGGCCACAGTAAATCGAGCGATCACTTTCAATGTGAACAAGCAAAATGGTCAGTGGATTTCTACGGTCGCGAATCGCGCGGGGCAGATAACAGCGACGATCACTCAAGCAGACTTCGATGAAGCAGGGTTGATTGTGCATCCCCACTACGTCGCGCTATCTCCAATCATGCAGGGGCACCTTCGCGGCCTCTACCAAGCGTGCTGCCCACGCCCTATGAATAACCTACTGGTCGGAACTGGGGGGCCGATTGTCGCAGGTGACCTCGAGTTCAGATGCACGAGTGAAGAGCTGTTCTTTGGTCTTGTGGAAGTCATCTACGCACTGCGGAACTCCCTGTTACACGGCGAGCTGCAACCAGATGAAAGAGCCTTCCGTACTTACGAGCCTGCCTATCGAATAGTCATGCGGATGCTGAACTGCGTTAGGTAGCTCGATTTGCCCTTCGGTCCGTATCAAATTGGTTGAATCTCAGGCCATAAAGCGCGTTGAGGAGGATTCGGGGTCAGATTCCAATTAATTTCAGGATCAGTCGTTGGGTCAGCTTTTGCCCTTTGCCTCACCTCCCTAAAATCTCGTGATTCACCAACTGAAAGCCATCTGAATCACACGGGCACGCGCCATGCCTTCTTCATTCAACGCTTACCTGCTTCGCATTGAGCTCAAGGATTTCAAGCCTGCCATTTACCGGGAGGTTATGGTCGATCCCGGCATCACTTTGCGCAAGCTGCACGCGGTGATCCAGGCGGCCATGGGTTGGGAAAATGCGCATCTGTATGCCTTTGCGCAGCCACTGAGCGCTGCCGATTCTTTCTGGAAAACGCCCAACAACCGGAAATGGCAAAGGCCAGACCCTGAAGGCTGGGGAGAGCCGGTGGGCGATGACTCCAAGGTCAAACTCGCGCAGGTGCTCACGGCGCAACATCAGCATTTGCTCTACCTCTACGATTTTGGTGACGAGTGGCTTCACACCGTCACGCTGATGGATTTTTGCCAAGCCGATCTGCCTTTGCCCCATTTGCAGAAGGCGCAGAACGGTTGCCCGCCCGAAGACTGCGGCGGCCCTCCTGGCGCTGCACATTGGTCGGCAGCTTGGTACGACGCTGATCACGAAGACCACGAGACGGCGCGCAACATGTTCGGGGACCAAGAGCCTGGCTCTTTGGACTTTGCTGCGCTGCAAAAGGCTGTCGCCAAACTGAAGAAGGCCGCCCGCAGCGCGAAGTGAGGTGGCAGGCAATGGCCACCCAAACAAACCCAAGCTGAGTGTTTTCGAACCCAATATGGGTACGAAAACCACCACCTCTCAATCATCGATCGCCGAAGCGCTCTTTTCCGAGGTGCGCCAGCGCGTGCTGGCCGTGCTTCACGTTCACCTATCTCCGCGAGCCTTTGTGCTGTGTTGATCGGCCCACCGCAGCCCCCTACACTACGCCCATGCGCCCTTCTCAAGCCCTTGCTCAACACCACGCAGCCGTGTGCAGCGCCGCGCGGCGTTACCGCGTGAGCAATCCGCGGGTGTTTGGGTCGGTGTTGCATGGGAATGATGGCGAGGGCAGTGACCTTGACTTGTTGGTCGATCCCCTGCCAGGCACCACGTTGTTCGACCTCGGTGGATTGCAAGATGAGCTGGAACATTTGATGGGTCTGCGGGTGGATGTGCTCACACCCAAAGACTTGCCTGCCAAATTCCGAGACCAGGTTTTGGCCGAAGCCCGCCCACTGTGAGCGACAACCGCCTGCCCGATTACATCGGACATATGCAGCAAGCTGCTGCTGATGCGATT
The DNA here is from genome assembly GCA_038249735.1 of Burkholderiales bacterium. Taxonomy (GTDB): domain Bacteria; phylum Pseudomonadota; class Gammaproteobacteria; order Burkholderiales; family Burkholderiaceae_C; genus Hydrogenophaga. The sequence goes on along the minus strand of JBBSDB010000157.1, from coordinate 6,064 downwards.
GGCTTCGTCGCAGGAATGAGCCGGGACGACTTCCTTGCAGACAAACGCACCCAGCAGGCAGTGATCTTGAGTCTGATCGTGCTGGGCGAGGCAGCCACAAAAGTAATGGATCGCTACCCTGATTTCGCCAACGCGCATGCGCAGGTGCCGTGGCGCAACATGCGGGGCATGCGCAACCGCATCGCTCACGGCTATTTCGACATCGATCTGGAAGTGGTGTGGGACACAGTGCAAACCGCGCTGCCACCGTTGGCGAATTCGCTTCTGGGCTTGAAATGAAGACTCGGCTGGCTGATTCAGCGGGTTCTGAGGCGAAGTCCCGTTAAGGCTCCGTGTTTGCACTGGTATCCCAGTTGATCTCTCGTCAGGCGGCAAAACGCGTCGCAAACTGCCCGCTGCCACTCAGCCCGATGATGAGCCGCTGCGTGGCCCGAGTGGCCCCCACATAAAACAGCCGCGCTTCATCGATTTCGCTCTCGTTCTGCGCAGGCATGTGGCCCACGCCCACCAGCGCCACCACAGGGAACTCCAGCCCTTTGCTGGCGTGCATGGTCAGCACCTTGATGGTGTCGGCGGCGGGGTGGAAGGTACCAGCGCCTTTGCGCACCTGGTGCGGAAGGCCGCGCCGCTTCAGCACGCTGGCGCATTCGTCCATCTCGCTCCAGTGGCGGCAGATGATGGCCATGTCGCCCCAGGCGTGGCGTTCGCGGTGGGCGGCGCTGAGCTGGTCGGCCATCTGCGCCACTTCTTCGTGCAGGCTGGGCAGGCGAATGATGATGGGCGCTTCGCCATCATGCCGCCGCGCAGGTAGGGGAACATGCCCCACAGGCGGCTTTGCAGTTCTTCCGGTTCCACCGCCTCCAGCATCTCGTCTTGGCAGATGACGCGATGCCCCTCCATGGCTTGGCCGAGCTCGGCCTACTCAAACTGGGCCCGTCTGATGTTGGGCAACACCACGCCATAGCTCCGGGGAAATGTCAGCTTGCCTCGATACGGGCGTTCGCCCTGCACGAGCTGCGGGTCTCGCTCCATGGCCTTGACCACCTTATGCGTGTATTGCCGTGCCTGCTCAATGGGGCTGGCAATGGTCTTGGGCCCAGCGTCGCCATGGATGGTCCAGCTTTGCTTGTCGGCACCGATGATGGTGGAAGGACGAAAGTCTTTGACTTCCAGAATCAGGATGCCCCGACGCGTATGCATGACCACAAAGTCGGGATGCTGGTGCTTGGGACCAACGGCCACGTCGTACCAGAGCAGGTGGTCGTCATCGAGCTTCTGCTCCAGGCGTTCCGCGACGCGGCGCTCACCGGGCGCCATGCGTGACACGCAACTGCCCAAGGCGGGTATCAGATGTGGCCATCTGGCTTGTGTTTTTTAGTTTCCCTGCCCCGCATGATGCGCCAATTGGTCGCGATCGCGGCGGGCGAGGCCAGGCAACGGCTGCTACCGCGCGAGGTGGCGTCGATGCTCAAAGCAGGGTGTTGTTCGCCTCAGGCCGGGTGTCGGCCGGGCGTCGGTTCGTCGATTTGTGGATGAACGCCCCGGCGATTCCCCCGCGTTGGGGATGTGGCTTCAGTCTCATCGGCCTAACCTGCCCCTTGGCTGCCGCTGAGTGGCAAGAAGTGCCCCCATCAGGTTGCAGCAGTTTCATTCACTTCAACACTTTGGAGGTTTCATGTACGCCAGTACCCGCTCTTCCACCCGTTCGCTTGCCGCGCTGTCTGTCGCAGTAGGCGCCCTGCTGCTCACCGGCTGCGGTACGCCCATCCTGCGGGCGAATTTCGACATCAGCACGCTCGGCACTTTCCCCCCGCCGGAACTGCCGGGCGATCCAGTGGGCGACAGCTTTTACCTGTCCACCCCTACGTCGGGCGCTGCCGTGGTGGTGGCGGCGCCGGTCGGCCTGTCGGGCCGCAGCCTGAGCTACCGCCACGCGGGCGCCATGTCGTTCAACCGGTATATGGGCTTCGGCGGCAAGGAGGTAGACGCCGATGCCCGGCAGTACTGGGCGCTGTGGAATGGCATTCCCAACATCACGCCGAGCGTGCCGCTGGATGTCTGGATCGGAAACGGGCACTTCGAGTCGTTCGGGCAGATTCGGTTTCTGAACAACCAGGTGCTGGTGGCCAATGACCGCAACGGCACGAACTTTTCATCTATTGGCTCGTTCACCAGCGGACGCATGCACACGGTGTTGATGAAGGTGGACAAGCCTAGCGCGACGTACAGAATTTGGGTGCTGGGCGACGGACCGGCCATCAACACCGGGAACCGGCCAGTGCTGACGCCCGATGCGCTGAGCACCACGCGGCCCTATGTGTATTTCTGGTTCGGTAGTGACGGCACTTCGCCCAGCACCTACACGCTGGACAACATGCTGATGACCGAGGCCTGCCCCCGGGACCGTGGGCTGGGCGCCTGCGAGTGAGGGCAGAATCGGGCACCTGAAGATGCCCTGCCTGGCATGTAGTCGGTGTATTCAGCGGTGTGTTCAGGGTCAGATTCCAATCAGCCCCCAACGCACCACTGCTGCTCGCAAGGCACGCCGTCTCCATCGCCGTCCATCTCCATGCCGGGGCAGTTCTTCAGGTACAGCTTGGCTTCGCAGCAGGAAGTCATCTGCGAACAGCACTGGCGCCCATCGCAATGGAAGGCGGGCTGCTGCCGAATCTGAGGCCTTGTTGCAGCAGGATTCGCCCTCGTCAAGCCTTGCGGCGCGGCCGCACGCAATGCGTCAGCCCGGTCGGTGGACTGACCATAGGCGTACCAGCCCACGCCGGCAGCCAACGGCAAGACCACAAAGGCGAAGCCAACAGAGCTTGAAGTGGCGCGCTGAGCGGATCGCCGGGTTGGGTGCTGCACCTGTTCCGGGCGGCTCGCCTTGACGAGCAGTGGCACTCCAGGCCGGCGGACCCTCACCGCTCACTTGCGCCCCTCCTTGTCCAGCTCAATTTCAAACGACAGCGGCTCGCCGACAACAGGAATCCACCCATCTTTGGGTATGGCGGACACATGCAAAAAAAGCTCCTGGCCGCCCTGTTCAGCCGCCACAAAACCGAAACCCCGCTCAGCGTTCCAGGGACCGGCCCACGGAGGCGCACCAGCATCGTCCGCCTGCCATCCTGCGCGAAGAAGTGGCGCTGATGGCCGACCAGCTCAGCGCCGCCCACCGCGAAGGCCACGCCTGGGGCAACATGGCCATCAGCGGTGGATGTCGCGCCTGGTCCCAGTTGCGAGCACAACAAAAAAGGCCCGTTCCTGCGGGCCTTTTTCGCGCGTGCCTTGTTCGAGCGTTGATCAGCCTGCCAGGGGCAGCAAGGGAACGATCAACAGCGCCACGATGTTGATGATCTTGATCAAAGGGTTGATCGCGGGGCCGGCGGTGTCCTTGTAGGGGTCGCCCACGGTGTCCCCGGTCACAGCAGCCTTGTGGGCCTCGCTGCCCTTGCCGCCGTGGTGGCCATCTTCGATGTACTTCTTGGCGTTGTCCCAGGCGCCGCCACCGGTGCACATGGAGATCGCCACGAACAGGCCGGTCACGATGGTGCCCATGAGCAGGCCACCCAGCGCCTTGGGGCCCAGGAAAACGCCGACCAGGATCGGCACCACCACCGGCAGCAGGCTGGGGATCACCATTTCCTTGATGGCCGCCGTGGTCAGCATGTCGACCGCACGGCCGTACTCGGGCTTGGCCGTGCCCTCCATGATGCCGGGGATCTCTTTGAACTGGCGCCGCACCTCGACCACCACCGCGCCCGCAGCGCGGCCCACGGCTTCCATCGCCATGGCGCCGAACAGGAAGGGGATCAGACCGCCGATGAACAGGCCGATGATGACCATCGGGTCGCTCAGGTCGAAACGCACCTGGTGGCCGTAGGTTTCCAGCTTGTGGGTGTAGTCGGCAAACAGCACCAGTGCGGCCAGACCGGCCGAGCCGATGGCGTAGCCCTTGGTCACCGCCTTGGTGGTGTTGCCGACCGCGTCCAGCGGGTCGGTGACCGCGCGCACTTCGGGCGGCATATCGGCCATTTCGGCAATGCCGCCGGCGTTGTCGGTGATGGGGCCATAGGCATCAAGCGCCACCACGATGCCGGCCATGCTCAGCATGGCGGTGGCGGCCACGGCGATGCCGTACAGGCCAGCCAGGTTGTAGGCCGCCATGATGGCCACGCAGACGAACAGCACCGGCCAGGCGGTGGAGCGCATCGAGACACCGAGGCCGGCAATGATGTTGGTCCCATGGCCGGTGGTCGAGGCCTGGGCGATGTGTTTCACCGGCGAATACTGGGTGCCGGTGTAGTACTCGGTGATCCAGACCAGTGCCGCGGTCAGCACCAGGCCCACCGCGCAGGCGCCGAACAGGCGCAGCTGGCTGCCGGTGGCGGTGATGGCGTTGTCCGGCATGATCCAGGCGGTGACGAACCAGAAGGCGATCAGCGACAGCACGCCGGCAATCGCCAGGCCTTTGTAGAGCGCCGGCATCACGTTTTTCATGCCGGGCGTGGCCTTCACAAACGAGCAGCCGACGATGGAGGCGAGGATGGACACGGCGCCCAGCACCAGCGGATACAGCACCGCTTGCATCGGCGCTGCGGCCACCATCAGCGCGCCCAGCACCATGGTGGCGATCAGCGTGACCGCGTAGGTTTCGAACAGGTCGGCCGCCATGCCGGCGCAGTCGCCCACGTTGTCGCCCACGTTGTCGGCGATCACGGCCGGGTTGCGCGGGTCGTCCTCCGGAATGCCGGCCTCGACCTTGCCCACCAGATCGGCGCCGACGTCAGCGCCCTTGGTGAAGATGCCGCCACCCAGTCGCGCGAAGATGGAAATCAGCGAAGAGCCAAAGGCAAAGCCGATCAGCGGGTTGAGAAGCTTGGCCAGGTTCTTGTCGGGGGTGAGGTTGCCGTTGCCGACCAGGAGCCAGAAGAAGCCCGCCACACCCAACAGGCCCAGACCGACCACCAGCATCCCGGTGATGGCGCCGCCGCGAAACGCCACATCGAGCGCCGGGCCGATGCCCTTGGTGGCAGCCTGGGCGGTACGCACGTTGGCGCGCACCGAGATGTTCATGCCGATGAAGCCACAAGCGCCAGAGAGCACCGCACCCAACACAAAGCCGATGGCGGTGATGCCGTCAAGGAACACCGCCATCAGGATGGTGAGGATCACCCCGACCACGGCAATCGTCTTGTACTGGCGGGCCAGATAGGCCGCCGCGCCCATCTGAATCGCTCCTGCGATTTCCTGCATGCGGGCGTTGCCCGCGTCCTGAGAAAGAATCCAGCTGCGCGACCAGAAGCCGTAAGCCACCGCCACCAGGCCACACGCCAGCGCAAACATCAGCGCACTTTGACCAACCATGTTTTTCTCCTGCTTGTTTTCGACTTGGAGGGGGCAACGCCTCCAGGGCTGCCCCCGCTGCGTTGCTTCCTCGTCTCCGGTTGCAGCGCTTTTGATAGCGACTGAGCAGGGCGATTGGCCAACACAGCGAATTTAGCCGCAATCGCATGACACCCACACCGTTGTTGCAAAGGAAGTAAGGCTCGAATCAGTAAAATCAGGGTAAATCCCAGGCAGCGCAGGGCTGTCGCTCAGTGCACCGGGCCCGCGCGCAACGCAGATCTCCAGCCGCCGTTTCCAACCAACCTCTGATAACAGCATGTCTCTTGACAACGTGACCCCAGGCAAGAACGTTCCCGAATCGTTCAACGTGATCATCGAGATCCCGATGAACGCCGACCCGATCAAATACGAGGTGGACAAGGCAACGGGTGCGATTTTTGTCGACCGCTTCATGAGCACCGCCATGCACTACCCGACCAACTACGGGTATGTGCCGAAGACGCTCTCAGGCGACGGCGACCCGGTCGATGTGCTGGTGATCACGCCGGTGCCGTTGATTCCTGGTGTGGTGGTGCCTTGTCGCGCCATCGGTATCCTGAAGATGAACGACGAAGCAGGCGAGGATGGCAAGGTGCTGGCGGTGCCGGTCGATAAGGTCTTGGCGCTCTACAGTCAGTGGCGCAAGCCCGAGGACCTCAACCCCATGCGCCTCAACACCATT
>JBBSDB010000156.1:0-8835 GCA_038249735.1 Burkholderiales bacterium | reverse complement strand
AGTCGTGGGTGAACACATGGATCACGCGTTGCTTCATCAGCGCGGCCATGCGGATGGCATTGCGGCTGTAGTCGGAGAAGGTGAGGAAGGTGCCGCCGTAGGGGATGTAGCCGCCGTGCAGCGCCACGCCGTTCATGATGGCGGCCATGCCGAATTCGCGCACGCCGTAGTTGATGTGGCGACCGATCTGGCCCTCGGGTGTTTTCACCACATCGCCCGCCAGGTTCACGCGCAGCGGTGGTGTGCTCTTGGTGTTGGTGAGGTTGGAGCCGGTGAGGTCGGCGGAGCCGCCGAGCATTTCGGGCAGCGCGGCGGTGAAGGCTTCGAGCGCGATCTGGCTGGCCTTGCGGCTGGCCACGGTCTCGGCCTTGGTGTGGGCGGCGAGCACAGCGTCCACCGCGGTCTGGTGAAAGCCCTTGGGCAACTCGCCCTTCATGCGGCGCACAAACTCTTTCGCCTCGACCGGAAACGCTTTTTTGTAGGCAGCAAACACCTCGTTCCACGCCGCTTCTTGCGCCTTACCGGCGGGCTTGGCGTCCCAGGCGGCGTACACGTCTTTCGGGATCTTGAACGGCGCGTGGGCCCAGCCCAGGGCTTCGCGGGTGAGCTTGATCTCTTCAGCGCCCAGCGGCTCGCCGTGGGCCTTGGCGGTGTTGGCACGGTTCGGGCTGCCCTTGCCGATGTGGGTTTTGCAGATGACAAGCGTGGGCGCGTCGGCTTTGTTTTTCGCGTCGGCAATCGCGCGGTCCACCGCGTCCACATCGTGGCCGTCGATCGGGCCGATCACGTTCCAGCCGTAGGCGGCGAAACGCAGCGCGGTGTTGTCGATGAACCAGGGTGTGACCTGGCCGTCGATCGAAATGCCGTTGTCGTCGTAGAGCGCGATCAGCTTGTTGAGCTTCCAGGCGCCAGCCAGCGCGCTGGCCTCGTGGCTGATGCCCTCCATCAGGCAGCCGTCGCCCAGGAACACATAGGTGTGGTGGTCCACGATTGTGTGGTCCAGGCGGTTGAACTCGGCCGCCAGCAGCTTCTCGGCCAGCGCCATGCCCACTGCGTTGGTGATGCCCTGGCCCAGCGGGCCGGTGGTGGTTTCCACGCCAGGCGTGTGGCCGACCTCGGGGTGGCCGGCCGTCTTGCTGCCGAGCTGGCGGAAGTTCTTCAGCTCTTCGATCGGCAGCTTGTAGCCGGTGAGGTGCAGCAGCGCATAGATCAGCATCGAGCCGTGGCCGTTGGACAGCACGAAGCGGTCGCGGTTGGCCCAGGCCGGGTTGCTGGGGTTGTGCCGCAAATGCCGGCCCCACAGGGCCACCGCCATGTCGGCCATGCCCATGGGCGCACCCGGGTGGCCGGAGTTGGCGGCCTGCACCGCGTCCATCGCCAGGGCTCGGATGGCGTTGGCCTGGGTCTGGGGCGTGACGGCAGCGGCCGGGTTGACAACGGGGGAGGTGGCTTCGGACATGGGGGCGTGCTGGAGGTTGCGGCGGTGCGCGAAGCCTCGGATTTTAACGACCCGGGCAAAGCGCCAGCCGCGCCGCGGTGGTTCAGGGGCCGGTGCTCTGCAGCGGGTTGCGACGCGAACCGTCGGCCGCCGTGGTCTGCAGCAGCGTGACGGCCCTGCTGGCTGTGAGGACCCTGGCGCCCACGCCCGATCGATATAGTATTTGCCTCGCGCCCTCAAGCCCCAACCTCAGCCCCGACCATGCCCTCACCGCAACAGCCCGCCATTGCCGCCATGGTGCTGGCCGCGGGCCGCGGCAACCGCATGCGGCCCCTGACCGATCACACGCCCAAGCCCTTGCTGCCGGTGCACGGCAAGCCGCTGATGCTGTGGCCGATGGACGCGCTGCAGGCCAGCGGCTTTCACCGCGTGCTGGTCAACACCGCCTGGCTGGGCGAGCAGATCGCCGAAAGACTGGGCACATGGGCACTCGAGCACCCGCAGGCAGAGCTGGCGTTCTCGCACGAGGAAGAAGACTTCGGCTACGCGCTGGAAACCGCCGGCGGCATCGCGCGCGCGCTTCCTTCACTGGGTGAGGTGTTCTGGGTGTTGGCAGGCGATGTGTACGCGCCCGATTTTGTTTTCGCGCGGGACAGCGTGGCGTGCTTCACCGCCAGCGGCGCGCTGGCGCACCTCTGGCTCGTGCCCAACCCCGAACACAACCCGCGCGGCGATTTCGGCCTGAACCCCGAAGGCCTCGCATTGAACGAGGCGCCCGAGCGCTTTACCTACAGCACCATCGGCCTGTACCGCCGCGCGCTGTTCGAAGCGCCCTGGTGCGACATCCTGCCGGGCAACCCGCAGGGCACGGCCGCGCCGCTGGCGCCGCTGCTGCGCGCTGCCATCGCGGCGGGGTTGGTGAGTGCCGAGCTTCACACCGGACGCTGGACCGATGTGGGCACGCCCGAACGCCTGCAAGAACTGAATCATCCCCCCGCGCCGCCTACAGCGTCACCCCCCTGAGGGGGGCGCAGCCTGCGGCCCGGCAAAGCCGGTTCCGCGCCTGCCCTGGTGCAAACCCGCCACGCCAACGTTGCGCGCCAAAACATAGAGAATGCAGACCATGGACGCCAACAACTCTTTCGCCCTCTACGCCGAGCGCCGCGCTCGCCTCGCTGCTCAGCTGGGGCCCGGCGGTATCGCCATCGTGCCCACCGCGCCCGAGCGCACCCGCAACCGCGACAGCGACTACCTGTTTCGCTTCGACAGCTACTTCTATTACCTGACCGGTTTCACCGAGCCCAACGCCTGGCTGGTCATCACGGCCGAGGGGGAGAGCACGCTGTTTTGCAACCCCAAAGACCTGGAGCGTGAGATCTGGGACGGTTACCGCCTCGGCCCCGAGGCCGCCATCGGCGCGCTGGGCGTGCAGCGGGCGCACCAGGTGCCCGCGCTGGATGCCGAGCTGCCCCGGCTGCTGGAAAACCGGCGCACCGTCTGGTACCCGTTTGCGATCCATGCCGGGCTGGAGGGCCGGGTCGACGGCTGGCTGCAGAAGGTTCGCGCTCGCGTGCGTTACGGCGCCCTGTGTCCCGATGCGCAACGCGACCTTTGCGGCCTGCTCGACGAAATGCGGCTGGTGAAAGATGCACACGAAGTCGACACCATGCGGCGCGCAGCGCAGATCAGCGCGCAGGCACACATCCGCGCCATGCAGCGCAGCGCCGCCATGCTGCGCGCCGGCCAGGACGTGCGCGAATACCACCTCGACGCCGAGCTGCTGCACGAGTTCCGTCAACACGGCTCGCAATACCCGGCTTACGGCAGCATCGTCGCCGCTGGCGCCAATGCCTGCGTGCTGCACTATCGCGCCGACAACGCACCGGTGCGCGACGGCGACCTGGTGCTGATCGACGCCGGCTGCGAACTCGACGGCTACGCCTCCGACATCACCCGCACCTTCCCGGCCAACGGCAAATTCACCGGGCCGCAGCGCGACCTCTACAACCTGGTGCTGGCCAGCCAGGACGCGGCCGTCGCCGCCACGAAACCGGGCGCGCGTTTTGTCGATGCGCACGACGCCACGGTGCGCGTGCTGGCGCAGGGCATGCTCGACCTCGGCCTGCTGAACAGGAACGACGTCGGCCACCTGGACGACGTGATCGCGCATCGCCACTACTTTCGCCACTACATGCACCGCACCGGCCACTGGCTGGGGCTGGACGTGCACGACTGCGGCAGCTACGTGGAGCCCGGCGAGGTAGGCACGGTGAGCGAACGCAAGGATCCGCTCTCAGGCGAGATCATCAAAGACCGGCCCAGCCGCATCCTGCGCCCGGGCATGGTGCTGACCATCGAGCCGGGGCTGTATGTGAGCCCGGCGGCCGATGTGCCCAAGCACTTCTGGAACATGGGTATTCGCATCGAAGACGACGCGGTCGTCACCGCCACCGGATGCGAACTGATCAGCCGCGGCGTCCCGGTGCAGGCCGACGAGATCGAAGCGCTGATGCGCGGCTGAGTGGCGGCTGGCGTGCGCGTGCTGAGCGTCAACACCGGCCAGGCGCGTTGGCTGCGCGTGGGCGAGCGCAAGCTGCTGAGCGGCATCGGCAAGACACCGAAGACCGGGCCGGTGGCGGTGGGGCCGCTCGGGCTGGCGGGTGACGAACAGGCCGATCTGAACGTGCACGGCGGGCTGTCCAAAGCGGTGTATGCCTACCCGGTGGAGCACATCGCATTCTGGGCCGAACAGCGCCGCAACCACGGCCTGAGTCTGTTCGACGAGCCCCTGCCGCCGGGCTTCATGGGCGAAAACCTGAGCATTGAGGGTTTGCTGGAACACGAGGTGTGGATCGGCGACGAGCTGCACCTGCCCGACTGCGTGCTGCGCGTGACCGCACCGCGCGAACCCTGCTTCAAGTTCAACGCGGCAATGGGTCTGAACACCGCTGGCCGGCTGATGATGCAGCAGGGTTGCCCCGGTTTCTATCTGGCAGTGGCGCAGCCCGGCAGCATCGAGGCCGGGCAGACTTTCGCGTTGCGCCCTGGCCCCCGAGGGCTCAGCGTGCGCCAAGCGTTTGCAGCCAAGCGGGTGAAACACCTGCGCTGATTCCTGAGACACACAACGGCCATGCCAGAGCAAGCTCCACCCGTCCTGTGCCTGACCATGAACCCGGCGGTGGACCTTTCCACCGACACCGAGCGCGTGGTGCCCACGAACAAGCTGCGCTGTGGCGCGGCACTGCACGACGCGGGCGGCGGCGGGATCAACGTGGCGCGGGTGCTGACACGCCTGGGCGGCGCGGCCCACGCGCTGTGCCCTGCCGGCGGGCCCAGCGGCGAATGGCTCAAGGGCCGCATGGTCGACGAGGGTTTGACCGCTACTTTTCTGCCGATGGCCATTGAGACCCGGGTGAGCTTCACCGTGCACGAGCAATGCAGTGGCGCCGAATACCGCTTTGTCATGCCAGGGCCCACGCTGTCCGACACCGAGTGGCGGTCCTGTTTGCAGGCCTTGATGGACCTCAACCCGTTCCCGCTCTGGGTGGTCGCCAGCGGCAGCCTGCCACCCGGTGTGCCGGTGGACTTTTATGCCCACCTTGCGCGTCTGTGCCGCGAGCGCGGCGCGAAGCTGGTGCTCGACGCGGCCGGGACTGCGTTGGCAGCAGCCATGGTCGAGGGCGTCTATCTGGTCAAACCCAATCTGCGCGAACTCAGCGAACTGGTGGACGACCCGCTGGAAACCCCCGGCGCATGGTGCGCGGCGGCGAAAGGCCTGATTGACCAGGGCGCGGCCGAGGTGGTGGCGCTCACGCTGGGCCACCTGGGCGCGGTGCTCGCCACGCGCGAGGGCGTCTGGTGTGCCGATCCGCTGGCGCTGCCAGTGGTCAGCGCCGTGGGCGCTGGCGACAGCTTTGTGGGCGGCATGGTGTGGGCCTTGCATGACGGCAGGCCGCTCCTTGACGCCTTCGCCTGGGGCGTGGCATCCGGGTCGGCCACTTTGCTCACGGCGGGCACCGCCCTGTGCCGTGCCGAGGATGTGCGGCGGCTGCGGACGCAGGTGGTGCTGTCGGCGCCAGACAGCACTTTGCGTTGAGCGTTGCGCGCCGTTGGTGCCGCGCCACCCAGCTTAGGCTGCGGCTGTCACAACGCCCACTCAACATGCGGATCGGTGTGCGAATCCTGCGTGTGCGACTCTCCCGAGATTCCCATCGAAAATGTCATCACCGTTGTGCCGGTGGTGCGCCGGTTCGCGCTCGAACATGCCAGACCACCGATCTAGAATGTGCAATCACTTTTCGCATGACAGAAACGGCAGCAGCCAGGAGACACGGCCATGAGCGACAACACACAAGAAAACAAACGCGCGGAGTTGAAGCGTGCCGCCCTTGAGTACCACGAGTTCCCGACCCCGGGCAAGGTGGCGCTTGCCGCCACCAAGCAGCTCACCAACCAGCGCGACCTGGCGCTGGCTTACTCGCCTGGCGTGGCCGCGCCCTGTGAAGAAATCGTGGCCGACCCGAACGCCGCCTTCAAATACACCAGCCGCGGCAATTTGGTGGGAGTGATCACCAACGGTACCGCCGTGCTGGGGCTGGGCGACATCGGTCCGCTGGCAGCCAAGCCGGTGATGGAAGGCAAAGCGGTGCTGTTCAAGAAGTTCTCTGGCATCGATGTGTTTGACATCGAGATCAATGAGAAGGACCCCGACAAGCTGGTCGAGATCATCGCTTCGCTTGAGCCCACTTTCGGCGGCATCAACCTGGAAGACATCAAGGCGCCTGACTGTTTTTATGTGGAGCGCAAGCTGCGCGAGCGCATGAAGATTCCGGTCTTTCACGACGACCAGCACGGCACCGCCATCGTGGTCGGTGCGGCCATCTTCAATGGTCTGAAAGTGGCAGGAAAAGACCCCAAGAACATCAAGCTTGTGACCTCGGGCGCAGGCGCTGCAGCCTTGGCCTGTCTCGGCCTGCTGGTCAAGCTGGGCATCCCGCGCGAAAACATCTGGGTCACCGATCTCGCCGGTGTGGTCTACCAGGGCCGCACCGAGCTGATGGACGAAGACAAGATCCAGTTCGCTCAAAAAACCGATCACCGCAGCCTGGCCGAGGTGATCGCCGGCGCCGACGTCTTCCTTGGCCTGTCGGCCGGTGGCGTGTTGAAAAAGGAGATGGTCGCCAGCATGGCTGCCAGGCCGTTGATTTTTGCGCTGGCCAACCCCAACCCCGAGATCCAGCCCGAAGAGGTAAGGGCTGTGCGCAGCGACGCCATCATGGCCACCGGTCGCAGCGACTACCCCAACCAGGTCAACAACGTCCTGTGCTTCCCCTACATTTTCCGCGGTGCGCTGGATGCCGGCGCCTCCACCATCACAGACGAGATGGAAATCGCTGCGGTACATGCCATCGCTGAGCTCGCCCAGGCCGAGCAAAGCGACGTCATCGCCGCAGCCTACGCAGGCGAGCAACTGATGTTCGGCCCCGACTACCTCATCCCCAAGCCGTTCGATCCGCGCCTGATGATGAAGATCGCGCCCGCCGTGGCGCAGGCAGCGGCGGACAGTGGCGTGGCGCTGCGACCGATTGCCGATCTGGATGCCTACCGCGATCGGCTGCAGAGCTTCGTGCTGGCGTCGGGCACCATCATGAAGCCCATTTACGCAGCGGCGAAACTGGCGCAGACCAAACGCGTGGCCTACGCCGAGGGCGAAGAGGAACGCGTGCTGCGCGCCTGCCAGATCGTGGTGGACGAAGGCCTGGCGCGGCCCACTCTGATCGGCCGCCCGGCGATCATTGCGCAACGCATCGAGAAGTTTGGCCTGCGCCTCACCGAGGAGCTCGACTACGACGTGGTCAACGTCGAGCAAGACCACCGCTACCGCGATTTCTGGCAGACCTACCACCAGATGACCGAGCGCAAGGGCGTGACCGCCCAGTTGGCAAAGATCGAGATGCGCCGCCGCCTCACCCTGATCGGAGCCATGCTGCTGCACAAGGGTGAGGTCGACGGCCTGATCTGCGGCACCTGGGGCGGCACCCACAACCACCTCGAATACATCGACCAGGTGATCGGCAAGCGGGCAGGTGGCAGCCCGCGCACCGAGCAAGACGTGCGGGTGTACGCCTGCATGAACGGCCTGATGTTGCCTGGTCGCCAGGTGTTCCTGGTCGACACCCACGTCAACTACGACCCGACCGCCGAAGAGCTGTGCGAGATCACGGTCATGGCGGCAGAAGAAATGCTGCGCTTCGGCCTCACGCCCAAAGCCGCCCTGCTCTCGCATTCCAATTTCGGCTCCAGCAACCAGCCCACCGCGATCAAGATGCGCCGCACGCTGGAGCTGCTGCGACAGCAAGCCCCCTGGCTGGAAGTGGATGGCGAGATGCACGGCGATGTGGCGCTGGACGCCACCGCCCGGGCCACCCTGATGCCGCGCTCCAGCCTGCAAGGCGACGCCAACCTGCTGGTGTTGCCCAACATCGACGCCGCCAACATCGCCTACAACCTCCTCAAAACCGCCGCCGGTGGCAACATCGCCATCGGCCCGGTGCTGCTGGGCGTCGCCAAACCGGTGCACATCCTCACCGCCAGCGCCACGGTGCGCCGCATCGTGAACATGACCGCGCTGACCGTGGCGGAAGCCAACACCACCCGCTGAGATTCCGGAAAAAAGCAAGCGCTAACTTTATTTGTCTTCTTGGCCGTCCCGACTGCCCAAAGATTCAGCAAGTGCTTGCTTTTTTACAACGATTCAGGCACACTCCCGCCTTGGCATTTCAGGGTTAACCCGCCCTTTTAGAGCCCTCGGATTGCCGGGAAAACCCGGTATTTCACGACTCTGCGAGGCGGGTGAATTCGTACCAAGAACAGGAAATCTGATGGGTCTGAAACAGATCCGAGGCGGCAAAAGCTGGATTGGTCGGGCCAGTGCATGGGCAGTGGCAGTGGTTCTGGCGGTGGGCGCAGGCACAGTTTTGGTGCAGGCGCGATCGCCTAACGAAACCAGCGTCTTGTCCGGATCCGTTAGCGCTTCGGTGGCCTTGAGCGGACTGCCGGCCCAAGGACAGGCAGTCATGGAGCAGATCCGCGAAGGTGGCCCATTCCGATACGAAAAAGACGGCACGGTGTTCGGCAATCGCGAGCGCCTGCTGCCCAGCCAGACGCGAGGTTATTACCGTGAGTACACGGTACCGACCCCGGGCCTGAGTCACCGAGGAGCCCGCCGGATCGTGTGCGGCGGGCAGCAACCCCGGCAACCGGATGCATGTTTTTACACCGAGGATCACTACAGCAGCTTCAGGCTGATCGTGCAGTGAGCCTCGGTAGTGGTTTTTTGGATTTTTAACCTTTTCTGTAGAAAGAGACGCGGAGATGGACACGCCACTTCGTAACGT
>JBBSDB010000155.1:0-8917 GCA_038249735.1 Burkholderiales bacterium | reverse complement strand
GCTGGAGCGGCAACGCCTGCGCGGTCTTCGACCGGCGCCGGTTGGGACAGACGGCGGGAGGAACAGCCGGCGGTGACCAGAAGCGAGCCCAGCACAGCCGCCAGAGCGAAGCGGCCCAGCGCCGATTGCGTGGGGCTTTGGTAAACGGCAACAGCGTTGCCGATCGAAACATTCATGGAGACTCCCATCGGTGGTGCAGACGCGCGCAGCCAGGCGGTCACAGAAGCCAGGAGAGCGGCGTCAGAAGCCAGGGGCCGCTCCGCTCAGGCGATCCCCGATTTTAGAGGCACAAAATGAACCGCTTCCAGCGCGGTACGCACCACGCCGGTGGCCGTCTTGTCCAGCACCATCAGATGCTGACCGCCAGCGCCGTTGGCCGCCGGCGCGACCAGCCGGCCGCCCACCGCCAATTGGTCGATCCAGGCTTGGGGAATGTCTTCGCCACCCGCCGCGGCAATGATGCCGGCGTAAGGCGCGCCACGGGGAAATCCCAGCATCCCGTCGCCCAGCAGCAGATGCAGGTTGGCCACACGCAGTGGCCGCAGGTTGTCGCGCGCCCGCTCGTGCAAGCCGCGCAGCCGCTCGATGCTGTAGACCTCTTGCGCCAAGTGGCTCAGCACCGCAGCCTGGTAACCGCAGCCGGTGCCGATCTCCAGCACCCGGCCCAGCCTGTCGGCATGGCCGTGACACAGCAGCTCGGCCATGCGCGCCACCACGTTGGGCTTGGAAATGGTCTGCCCCAGCCCGATCGGCAGGCTGGTGTCTTCATAAGCCTGGTTCACCAGCGCCGAGTCGACAAACCGGTGCCGCTCCACGGCGTGCATGGCCCTGAGCACCATCGGGTGGCACACGCCCTGCGCCTCCAGCTTGCGCACCATGGCCACGCGCACCGCCTGCGAATCCAGGCCCAGGCCTGTGGCGCTCGCATCGCTTTGCGTGGGCAATGCAGACGGTTTGGGGGCCAGCGGGCGCAGAGCGGGCGCAGCGACAGACGCAAACGCCGCCGGAAAGGCTGGCCGGGGGCGCGGGCCACCCGGTTTGCCGGGCGGCGATGCCTGCCTCATGCCGCTGGGTCCTGGGTGGGCGGAACCGACATCTGGGCCGCGGTTGGCGCCCAGTAAGGCAGGCGCTCGTGGTCGGTGAGATCGATCTGCAGCGGGGTGATGGTGGCGTAGCCCTGGGTGGCGGCGTGGAAGTCGGTGCCCTCGGCGCCGTCCTTGGCCGCACCGGCGCTGCCAATCCAGTACATCGTGTCGCCACGCGGGTTGGATTGCGAAATCACCTTCTCGGCCGCATGGCGCCGGCCCAGCCGGGCGACCTTGAAGCCTTTGATCTGGTCGGCCGGCAAGTTGGGAATGTTCACATTCAGCAGCCAGGGCACCGCGTGCGCCGAAGAATCCGGCAGCGAAGGCAGCAGCTGCGCCACCAACTGCGCCGCCTTTTGCGCCGCCACGCCCAGATGCGCCCAGCCCTTCTCGGTCTGTGAAAACGCGATGGCTGGGATGCCGAACAGATAGCCCTCCATGGCCGCGCCCACGGTGCCGGAATAAATCGTGTCGTCGCCCATGTTGGCGCCGTTGTTGATGCCGGAGATCACCAGATCGGGCCGGTAGCCGAGCAGGCCGGTGAGCGCGATGTGCACACAGTCGGCTGGCGTGCCGTTCACATACCGAAAGCCGTTGTGCGCGGTGTGCACGTACAGCGGCGAATGCAGCGTGAGCGCGTTGGATTTGGCGCTGTTGTTGTGCTCAGGCGCCACCACCTCCACCTCGACCCCTGGCAATGCCCGAACTGCCTCGTAGAGAGCCACGATGCCTGCCGCTTGGAAGCCGTCGTCGTTGGAGATGAGAATTTTCATGAACGCGATTTTAGGTGGCTGGTAGCCTGCTCTGTTCCCCTGCGGGGCATTCGCTGCGCACCGTCACACCAGCGACAGCGCAGCGGGTTGACCCGCTGCGCGCGGTACCGGGGTCTGCCTATCATGGGCCGATCTTTGAACCCCGACCTGAGAGGACATCCCATGCATGCCTGGCTGTGCGAGAACCCGGTGGGCGTTGACGCCCTGAAGTGGACCGAGCTGCCCACACCCATCCCGAAGGCGGGCGAGGTATTGATCGAGATTCAGGCCGCAAGCCTGAATTTCCCCGATTTGCTCATCGTGCAGAACAAGTACCAGATGAAGCCGCCGCTGCCCTTCGTGCCCGGCTCGGAATACGCCGGGGTGGTGCGCGCGGTGGGCGAGGGCGTGAAACATTTGCATGCCGGTCAGAGCGTGGCCTGTCTGAGCGGCACCGGCGGTTTCGCCACCCACGCCATAGCGCCCGCCGCCTTGTGCATGCCGCTGCCGCCCGGCTTTTTGCCGGTGGACGCCGCCGCCTTCATCATGATTTACGCCACCTCCTGGCACGCGCTGATGGACCGCGCCGCCTTGAAAGCGAGTGAGACGGTGCTGGTGCTGGGTGCGGCTGGCGGCGTGGGCACGGCGGCGATCCAGCTCGCCAAGGCGGCGGGTGCACGCGTCATCGCCGCCGCATCGACCGACGAGAAATGTGCGCTGTGCAAGACGCTGGGCTCCGACGAGACCATCAACTACAGCGTGCACACGCCAGCCAAAGGCCTGCGCGACGAGATCAAACGCCTGACCGATGGCCATGGGCCCGATGTGATCTACGACCCGGTCGGCGGCGAGTTTGCCGAGCCCGCGTTTCGCTCCATCGCCTGGCGAGGCCGCTACCTGGTGGTGGGTTTTGCCAGCGGCCCGATTCCCAGCCTGCCGCTCAATCTCACCCTGCTCAAGGGCGCGAGCATCGTCGGCGTGTTCTGGGGCGAGTTCGCCAAACGCGAGCCGCAGGCCAACGCAGAGATGATGCAAACCCTGGCCGGCATGTACCTCAAAGGCCAGATCAAGCCGCAGATCGACCAGACCCTGCCGATGCAAGACCTCCCGAAAGCCTTCGCGGTGATGGGCTCGCGATCGGTCAAGGGCAAGCTGGTGCTGGTGAACTGAGGTACTGCCCGACCCAGGCCCTGCGAGTCTGGTGGCTGCTGGGCCGCGCAGCCCGGTGTCCGGGGCGTTGCGGATAATCCGCTGCCATGGACACCATCAACACCCTCTTCCCCTTCGGCTGGCAGCACTACCTGCTGGGCGGACTCGTCATCGGCAGCGGCGTGGCCCTGCTGTTTGTGCTGACCGGACTGGTCGGCGGTATGAGCAGCGTGTTCAGCTCGACCTGGTCGTTCGTGCTGCGCCGGCCGCACTTTCAGCAACCGCGTTTCACCGATTCGCGCATCTGGCGCCTCGTGTATGCGGCGGGTCTGATTCTGGGCGCGCTGCTGTGGTGGCTCTGGCTGGGCGATGGCCAGCCGCAGCGCACCGAGGTGCCGGTGGGCTTGTTGCTGCTGGGCGGCTTTTTCGTGGGCTACGGCGCGCGGCTGGGCAATGGCTGCACTTCGGGCCACGGCATCTGCGGCCTGGGATCGCTGCAGTGGCCATCGCTCTTGGCGGTGCTCACCTTCATGGGCACGGCGTTTCTCACCGCCAACCTGGTGGCGTGGTGGCTGGCATGAACGCGGGTGGGCTGAACCTGCGCGGTTGGTTGGTGGTGCTGCTGTGTGGCGCGCTGTTCGGCTTTGGCCTGGCGCTCTCCACCATGGTGCAGCCCGAGGTGGTGCTGGCCTTTCTGCGGTTTGAAGATTGGGGCCTGATGCTGGTGATGGGCGGCGCGGTGGTGGTCACGCTGCTGGCCTACCAGCTCGCACCGCGCCTGCTGCGCCGGCCCTTGTTTGGCGAGCGTTTTCATGCCCATGTGGCGAACTGGAACCGCGACACGCTGGCTGGCGCAGCGCTTTTTGGCGTGGGCTGGGGGCTGAGCGGTGTGTGTCCCGGGCCGGCGATAGCTGGGCTGGGCACCGGCAACTGGGCCCTGCTCTGGGCGCTGGCCGGCATCGCTCTGGGCGCTCTCGCCCAAGGTCTGCGGGCACGGCCATGAACGGGGACGCCCTGCCGTTCAGCCCGGCCGCCGAGCGCAACAAACAGGTCATTTTGGATCGGCTACAGGTGCTGCTGCCTGCAAAAGGCCACGCGCTGGAGATTGCCTCGGGCCCAGGGCAACACGTGGTCTGGTTTGCCGAACACCTGCCAGGCTGGCAGTGGCAGCCAACCGAGAACGATCCAGCTTTGGTCGCCGCCGTGAATGCCCGCGTTCAAATCGCAGGTCTGCAGAAACAGGTGCGGCCGGCGCACGCGCTGGATGTGACCCGCTCACCCTGGCCACTCGCCGCGCCCGGGCAGATCTTCGACGCGATCTTCTGTGCCAACCTGCTGCACATCGCGCCCTGGGCCGCTTGCGCCGGGCTGATGCAGGGCGCCGCGCAATGCCTGGTCACGCATGGGCTGCTCATCACCTATGGCCCGTGCCTGGAGCAAGACGTTCCCACTTCGCCGGGCAACCAAGCGTTCGACGCCAGCCTGCGGGCCAGCGATCCGCAATGGGGTTTGCGGCAGCTTGACGCCGTGGCGCAGCAGGCCCGCGTCGCTGGCTTGCAGCTGCGAGAGCGCCATCCCATGCCAGCCAACAACCTGCTGCTGGTCTGGACGCGGGAACCTGCGCCCGCCTGAAGCGCTCCATCTGCGAATCGATCCTATCCACAGCCCCATGTTTCGAACTCTCAAAGACCTACTGAACAGCCTCACCGAGGGTCCTGCCGCCCTCAGCCCCGCAGATCAGACACACCATGTGCAGCTCGCCACCGCGGTACTGCTGGTCGAGGTGTTGCGGGCCGAGCCCACGCTGGACGCTGCCGAGCGCACCACCTTGCTTCGCGCATTGCGCGAAAAGTTCGCGCTGAGCGAAGACGAGCTCGAACGCCTGATCGAGCTCGCCCAAGACACCGCCAAAACCGCCTACGACTACCAGCGCTTCACTGGCCAGCTCAACGACCGGTTGACGCAGGAGCAGAAAATTCGGGTGGTCGAGGCGATGTGGCAGGTGGCCTATGCCGACGCACATCTCGACGCCAACGAGAACCATGTGATCAGCAAGGTGGCGGGCCTGCTGCATGTGACCCATGGCGAATACATCTCAGCCAAGGGCCGCGCGAAGGCGGCAGCAGGCCATTGAGACGGATCGGGTAACGCGAGCGACAAACGCGGCGCGCAGCCGCGCCAACAATGCGGGCTCCCCTTTTGCCGCAGGAGCCCCATGTCAGAGAACGCCACCCCACGCAACCGCGTGCTCGCCCACACCGGCGCGCGCTGCCCCATCGTCCAGGCGCCCATGGGCTGGATCGCGCGCTTCCCGCTCGCCTCGGCGGTGTCGCGAGCAGGCGGGCTGGGCTTCATCGAAACCTCGTCGGGTGAGACCGCCAACTGCCAGGGCGAGATCACCAAAATGGCGGCCAGTGGCCTGCCGTTTGGTGTCAACCTGCCGATCCGTTTTCTGAAAGACGACGCCATGCTGCGCTTCGTCTGCGAATCGGGCGTGAAATTCGTGACCACCTCGGCCGGCAGCCCGGCGAAATTCATCGCGCCGCTGAAAGCGGCAGGCATCACCGTGTACCACGCGGTGCCCACGGTGGAGACCGCGCTCAAGTGCGTGGATGCCGGGGTGGACGGCCTGGTGGTCGAAGGCGCAGAGGGGGGTGGCTTCAAGAACCCAGAAGAGGTCTCCACCCTGGTGCTGCTGCAGGCGATCCGCGCGCGGGTCAATGTGCCGATGATCGCCGCCGGCGGCATTGTGGATGGGCGCGGCATGGCCGCTGCCTTTGCGCTGGGAGCCGAAGGGATTCAGATGGGCACGCGCTTTGTCTCGTGTGCCGAGAGCCCGGTGCACGACAACTACAAGCAGGCCATCGTGCAGGCCGGGGACACCGGCACCTGGGTGCTCAACAAAAAATCCAGCCCCTGCATTCGCGCGCTCAAGTCGAAGCGCACCGCCGCCATCCATGAGGCCGGGGTGATGCCACCCGACACCTTCGACGGCATCCAGCGCGTGTATTTCGAGGGCGATATGGAAGCTGCGCCAGCGCTCGCCGGGCAGAGCGTGGCGCTGATCAACGAGGTGAAAACCGCGCAGCAAATCATCGACGAGACCATCGCGAGCTTCTTTGACACCACCCAGCGCCTCGGCCGCCTCACGCACCGTTTTTGACCGCGTTTGAAGTCGCCACGCGAGACCGGCTAAGCACCGGGACGGCACAATGACCGAAATTCCCCTTCTGCGCTGAAAGCCCATGAAATTCGCCCGCATTCTCCTGCTGTCCCCTTTGCTGACCGGCCTGGCGCTGCTCTCAGCGTGCTCGCCCTCGGGAAAGGCGCCGCAGGCACAAAGCCCTGCTGCCACACCCATCACCGCTGATGAGGCATACAGCACGGTGGCAGCGCAAGGCAAGGGCTTCACGGTGGGCGCGCTGATGGCCTCCAACGCGGTGTATGTTTTGTTTGACCCCCAATGCCCGCACTGCGGCCACCTCTGGAATGCTTCGCTGCCCTTGCAGAGCAAGGTGAAATTTGTCTGGCTGCCGGTGAGCCTGATGGGAGCCAAAAGCCTGCCCCAGGGCGCGGCGCTGATGCAGGCCAGCAACCCGGCCGAGGCGATGACCGCACACGAGCAGGCCTTGCTCGCTGGGCGGGGTGGCATGTCGGCGTCGGCCAGCGTGCCCGAGGCGGTTGAGGCCTCGATCCGGGCCAACACCACACTGCTGCAACGGCTGGGCGGCGAGTCGGTGCCCTTCATCGTGGCGCGTCACACCCAAAGCGGCCAGCCCGTGACCCACGCTGGCGCGCTCGGCACGCCGGAACTGGCCCGGCTGATCGGACTGCAAACGCCTTGAAGGGCGGTCCGCAAGCCGCGCGATTTCTGCCGTAACATCGCCCGATCCCGACCTGTCACGGTCACCACCGGAGTCCACCATGGGCAAAGAGCAGCGCAACGAGAAAATGGCCAAGAAACCGAAAAAAGACAACTCGCCGCCCAAGGGCCCGGGCACCTCCGACCGGCCCACGGCACCGATGACCTCGGTGGCGCCTCGCGGCAAGGAAAAGAACAAGTGAGAGCCGCCCGATGAAAGCGATGTGGAACGGCGTGGTCGTGGCCGAGAGCGATGACACCGTGATTGTCGAGGGCAACCACTACTTTCCCCAGAGCGCGCTCAACCGGGACTACGTCACCTTCAGCAACCACAAGACCAGCTGCCCCTGGAAAGGCCAGGCCAGCTACTACTCGCTGCTGGTCAACGGCGAGCTCAACACCGACGCCGCCTGGTACTACCCAGAGCCCAAGCCCGAAGCCGAGAACATCCGCGGACGCGTCGCGTTCTGGAAAGGTGTGGCGATCGCCCGCTGAAGCGGGCACCTGCTGCGCCAGGCGCGGCCCTGCAACCGGTTGCACCGACGCGGTGTAAGCATCTGGGTCTGTCGACGACAGAACAGCATGCGCTCTGTTTCTCCTTACCCTCCCTGGCTGCGCACCGTGCTTGTGTCCGGCTGCCTGCTGACGCTGGGGCCTTTGTATGCCTTCGGCCTTCAGGTCAGGGCACACGACCAAGCCTGTCCAGCCCCCGCGCGACACGCCCAGCCGCAGGAGCCCTTGCCCGGCGAGGCCGCTGCCCGCATTCCTGACAGCCAGGCCATTGCCGGCGGTCGGGACGTGGCCTGGGTCTGGCTGGGTGATCCCACGCGGCGCTATCCCCATGGCGCGCTGGGCTCCCCGGTGCACGCTGGCAGCGTTTTGGCGCGCGTGCGTTCGACAACCGGCGCCTGGCAGACGGTAGAGCACCGCTTGGCACTGAACCGGGTGTACGAGGATCGGGTGCCCCGTCTGGTTGATATGGACCAGGACGGGCGAGACGAGATCCTTCTGATCGAAGCCGACGTGCTGCGCGGCGCAGCGCTGGTGGTATTGGGCGTGGATCTGTCGCGCGATGGTCCGCGACTGGTGGAGCGTGCGCGCAGCCCCTTCGTAGGTTCCTCCTTCCGATGGCTCAACCCTGTGGGCACGGCCGACTTCGACGGCGATGGCCACCTCGACCTGGCCAGCGTGACGACGCCGCACATCGGAGGCGTGTTGCTGCTGCATCACTACCGTCCGCCCGCCTTGCTGCCGTTTGCGCGAGCGCTGGATGTGTCGAACCACCGAATGGGCGCGCTGGAACAGGAGCTCGCGGTGATCGTCCCTGGCGATGCCACCTCTTCGTCTGCGACCGATCGCCCCACTGTCCTTGTGCCAGACATGACGCGCCGCGCCCTGTACGCGCTTCGCTGGGACGCCCCCGGCCAGTGGACCCGGATCGCGGACGCGGTGCCGTTGCCCGACCTGGTCGAGCGCCTGACCCAGCTTCCCGGCGGCGCCTGCGCTGTGCTGGCCAGCGGCGGCACCTTGCGCGTGTCGCTCACGCCCTGAGCGCGGTCAGGCGGCGTCGCGCGCCAGCTTGGCTTGCCAGCGTGCCACCCCGGCCGCACCCAGCCCATCGATGCTCGCACCACGCGGGCCTGACGCGTTGATGTGCGTCAAGCTGGGCTGGCCGATCAGCCCCGCTCGAACACCGGGTCGAGTGGCACCTGCAGCGCGGTGGCGAGCTGGTTGGTCTTGGCGGCCAGACCCACGATGGCCATGAGTTCGGCGTGTTGTTCGCTCGTCATGCCTTTGGCGGTGGCCGCTGCGGTGTGGGAGTGCACGCAGTAGCTGCAGCCGTTGATGATGGACGCGGTGATGTAGACCAGCTCCTTGGTGAGCGGGTCCAGACTGGACTCCGTGGCCATCACCCGCTTCACCTCGGCCCAGGTGTTCTCCAGCAACGTGGGATCGAACGCCAGGTAACGCCACAGGTTGTTGATGAAATCGGTCTTTCGGGTGGCGCGGATGTCGTCGAACACCGCCTTCACGCGCGGATCGTTCTCGGGGTCGGTCAAGGGGGCGAT
>JBBSDB010000154.1:0-8962 GCA_038249735.1 Burkholderiales bacterium | reverse complement strand
GGAAACCGATGCCGGCATGGGTGTGGCGGTGATCGATCTCAGCGTGGTGCCTGACGAGGCCACGCTTGCCGCGCTGCGCGGGGCCGATGGCAGCGTGACCGCCTTTCTGGCGATGGCCACTGCGCCCTGAGCGCGGCGCTCAGCGCTCCAGCTGGTCGCGCTTGTCTTTCACCTCGCTCCACGCGTCCGCATCGGGCAAGGCGGGCTTGGTCCGGGTGATGGTTTTCCACTTCAGCGACAGCTCGGCGTTGAGCGGGGTGAAGTCCAGCTGATCAGTCGGCACGTCTTCCTCGGCGTAGATTGCCGAGACGGGACATTCGGGCACGCAGACCGCGCAGTCGATGCATTCGTCGGGATCAATCACCAGGAAGTTCGGGCCTTCTCGAAACGCGTCGACCGGGCAGACATCCACGCAATCCGTGTACTTGCATCGAATGCAGGCTTCGGTCACCACAAAAGTCATGGCGGCGGCTCCCAGTCAACTCCCACCGCAGGCGCCGCAGCAGGAGTCCACGCCATGCACCGGCTTGGTGGCCAAGGGCTTGATGATCTCCACCCGCCATTGCTCGGGCCCGCTTTCCAGCGGGTTCCATTGGAAGGCGCCGAACAGGCCGCTCTCGAACTGTCCGAGCAGCGGTTGCGGGTTGTGGTCGTTGACGAGTTCCATCGCTTCGCCGGGCTGCAGGGCTTTGAAGGTCGAGAACACCAGCGGGTGGCGCTCACGCGGGGCCAAAGCGCGCAGGTCGACGGTGGGGATGGATGCGGTGCTGGTGTTCATGATTGAGTGGGTCCTGAAGTGGGTAGGAAAAGCAGGGAGGGAATGGCAGCAGAGGAGCGGCGACGGGCGTCAGCCGTCCTTGCCGTCCAGACGGGTCTGGAGCAGCCAAGGCGTGTAGATGACAAGGTAGATGGCGAAGGCCAGCGCCCAAGCCACAGCGGCGATCACCAGCGCCAGCGGCAGCCACTGCGGCACCGCCAGCGGCAGCAACACACGAACGGCAGCAGCGACCATCACCAAAACATAGGCCACGACCTCCGGGCGGGACACCTGCAGCGGGCGCCCGGTGTGGCCGCGCGCGGTGCGTGTCAGCATGCCGATGATGAGACCGGCGGTGGCGCCGATGGCCAGTGCGTGCACGCCGGCGGAGGTGCCGATCCAGCCAAACTGGGCCATCGCCAGCAAGGCCAGCCCGAGCGGGATCCAGGCATAGGCCAGGTGCAGGATCCACAGGATCGGGCGGTGCCGGCTCACCCAGGGCCGCCATTGCCCCAGCCGCAGCACATGGGCCACGGCCGCCAATGAAAACGCCAGGCCACCAGCCATGTTCCAGCCCGCCGAGGCGGGCGCCATCACCCACAGCAGCAAGGCCAGCGCAGTAAGCGCCAGCGTGGCGCGCTCCACCGGCGCACGCACGTTGAGCTTCAGGCCCGGCGTGGCACTCAGGGTGAAGGCTGGAATCACCCGGCCGGTGATCACGCCTTCGATCATCACGATCAGGGCGAGCGCGGCGTACAGCGGGGTCATCGGCGCGATCGCAAGGACGCCGATGACCGACAGGTGGAAAGCGCCGTTGGCCAGCGCGAGCAGCATCAGCATCCCGGCCAGCGGCAGGTTGCGCCGGTTGCGAGCGCGCAGCAGCACGCGGGTGAGCACGGCAGCTACGAGCGGCAGCAGCAGCAGATCGAGCACGGCGTAAACCGCATACGGCCCAGTGACTGCAGCCACGCGGGCGGCGAGCCACAACAGGGCCAGAGCCCCCAGAAAAGCGCCGCGCGGTGTGGCAAGGCCAGTCCATGCTTTGACGGCAGTCAGCAAGAAACCCGTGATCACCGCGACCGCAAACCCGAACAGCATTTCGTGCGCGTGCCACAGCATCGGCGGCAGCGCCATCTTGAGTTCAAGCTGTCCCAGGAAGATCGCCACCCACAGCGGGATGGCCAACAGTGCAAACACCGCCGCACCCAGGTAGAACGGGCGAAAGCCCAGTCGCAGCACAGGCCACCCGGGCGGCGTGTGGCTGGTGGGCAGGGCCGTGGCGCCGGTGTGTGCTGCGATGGGTAAGGGGCGGTGGGCCATGTTGCTGGGGTTCCGATGGCTAAAGAAGTATTGTTGGTGAATCTTATGTTCTTCGCTGAACAAAAGCAATACACTGCGTACCTCTTTAAAGGATTGCTTGATGCGTCTTGCCGAATACACCGACTACACGCTGCGTGTGCTGATGTACTGCGCGGCCCGGCCGCAACAGCTGGTCACCATTGGCGAGTTGGCCGATTTCCACGGCGTGTCGAAAAACCACCTGATGAAGATCGTCAACGATCTGGCGCGCCAGGGTGTGTTGGAGACCACCAGGGGCCGAGGCGGTGGCTTGCGGCTGATGAAAGACGCGAAGCAGATTCGGGTGGGCGACGTGGTGCGGGCGTCCGAGACCGATTTCCGGCTGGTCGAGTGCTTTGATCCCGAGACCAACCAGTGCACGCTCAGCCCAGCCTGTCGCTTGAAGGGCTTGTTCAATGACGCTTTGAAGGCTTATTTCAAGGAGCTCGACGGCATGACGCTGGCCGAGCTGACCGCGCCAGCTGCGCCTGGTGCCGCGCTGGCCCGGGTGGCCGCGCCCGCGAGCCGCCGCTCGTCAAGCCCGGCAGGCTCCAACGCGCTTTGACACCGCGCTGAGCGCCACACCAAAATTCAATCCACCCAAGCAAAAGCCCACCCAGCACTCAACGCGCTGGGTGGGCTTTTGCTTCAAGACGGCGGTGCCGCCGCTGTTCAGTCGCCTGGGTTCAGTGGGCGTCGGCCTGCTTGGCGGCGTCAATGGCGGCTTGCGTATCCCCCTTGCCACCATTGAAGAACAGGTTGAGCAGCACCGCCGACAAGGAAGCCAGCAAAATGCCCGACTCGATCAGCGGGTGGATGCCGTGGGGCATCCATTGCAGGTACTTCGGCGCGATCAGCGGAACCATGCCGAAGCCGATCGAGACAGCGACGATGAACAGGTTGTTGCGGTTGTTCTTGTAGTCCACGTTGGCCAAGATCCGAATGCCTGTGGCGGCCACCATACCGAACATCACCAGGCCTGCGCCACCGAGCACGAAAGTGGGCAGCGACTCGACCAGCGCAGCCATCTTGGGCAGCAGGCCAAGCACGATCAGTATCACGCCACCCGCCACGCACACCCAGCGACTCTTCACACCGGTCACGCCGACCAGGCCCACGTTTTGCGAGAAGCTGGTGTAGGGGAAGGTGTTGAAGATGCCGCCAATCAGCGTCCCCAGGCCGTCGGTGCGCAGACCGGCAGAGAGTTCTTTTTGGTTGATCTTCTTGCCTGTCAGGTCGCTCAGCGCCAGGAACATGCCGGTGGACTCGATCATCACCACGATCATCACCAAGGTCATGGTGAGGATGAGGATGGGGTCGAAGATCGGGTAGGCGATCTCAAACGGCAGCACCAGATCGAACCAATGGGCTTTGCCCACTTTTTCGAACGTCATCAGGCCAGCCGCGGTGGCGATGACGCCGCCGATGATGATGCCCAACAACACCGAGATGTTGGCAATAAAGCCCTTGGCGTATTTGGCAATCAAAAGGATGGACACCAGCACGATCGAGGCAATGCCGATGTGGGTCAACTGGGCGTATTTGGGGTTGGGCACCGTGCCCACAATGTTCAAACCCTTGGGCACTTCGGGCAGCGCGCCACTGGCGGCGGCCTGCTTGGCGGCCTCCATCCAGGCGGCGTTTTCCGGGCTCACGATGCTGGGCGCGGTGGGGCCGAAGGGGTTGCCGAAAATCCAGTTGATGCCGACCCGCATCAGGCTGATACCGATCACCGCGATGATGGTGCCGGTGACCACCGGTGGGAAGTAGCGCAGCATCCGGCTCACGATGGGCGCGATCAGGATCGAGATCACCCCCGCACCGATGATGGCGCCAAAAATGAGGCCTGCACCCTGCACACCCGGGTTGCTGTTGGCCATGGCCACCATGGGCGCCACCGAGGCAAACGTCACACCCATCATCACCGGCAGCTTGATGCCGAACCACTGGGTCGCGCCGAACGACTGGATCAGCGTGACGATGCCGCAGCAAAACAGATCGGCCGAGATCAGCATCGCCACCTGCTCGGGGCTGAGGTTGAGTGCGCGGCCCACGATCAGAGGCACAGCAACCGCGCCGGCGTACATGACCAGCACATGCTGAAAGCCCAGTGCGGTCAGCTTGCCGGTGGGTAGAACCTCGTCTACCGGGTGGACGGTGGAGCTCATGGGGTTGTCTCTTTCTCAGGATGAAAAGTGGAGCGGGAGCACCGCGCTGTCGGCGGCGCACACAGTTTTATGTGTGCAAAAACTGTATACAAATTATGTGTACGATAGAATGAGGCTCTGATGGGGAAAACCCTATATTTCCTGGCCTATCCGCCGAACGGCCGAAAAAAAAGGGCGCTTGAGCGCCCTTGTGAAATGGAGGTTCTGGCGCCCCGGCTTCAGCGCCCCGAACTGGCCGCCGCCAGCGCCGTCATGTTCAACACCCGGCGCACTGTGGCGGCTGGCGTGAGGATGTGGGCGGTGGACGCGCCGCCCATCAGCATCGGGCCCACGGTGACACCCCCGCTGGTGGTGGTCTTGAGCACGTTGTAGAGAATGTTGGCCGCGTCCAGATTCGGGCAGATCAACAGGTTGGCCGCGCCGCTGAGGGTGGACTCGGCGTTGTAGTGGTTGCGGATGTTCTCATCCAGGGCAGCGTCGCCGTGCAGTTCGCCGTCGCACTCGATCTCGGGATGTTGTGCCACAAACAGGTCGCGCGCCTGGCGCATCTTCTTGGCCGATGCGCGGCGGCTGGAGCCGAAGCTCGAATGCGACAAAAAAGCCACCTTGGGTGGAATGCCGAAGCGCTGCACCTCCTGCGCCGCCATCCAGGCGATCTCGCTCAGCAGCTCGGCGCTCGGGTCTTCGTTCACATAGGTGTCGGTCACAAACAGCGGGCCCTTGTCGGTCATCAGCGCATTGACTGCGGCGTAGTTGGTCACACCGGCGCGCTTGCCCAGGATGCTGTCGATTCGCTCGAGGTGTGTCATGTAGTGGCCGGCCAGGCCGCAGATGAGCGCGTCGGCATCGCCCAGCGAGACCATGAGCGAGCCGATGATGGTGTTGGAGCGGCGCACCGCTGCCTTGGCCACCTCGGGCGTGGCGCCGCTGCGCACCATCAGTTGGTGGTAGCGCTCCCAGTACTGACGAAACCGCGGATCGTCCTCCGGGTTGCAGTTCTCCACGTCCACACCCAGGCGCATGCGCAGGCCGGCCTTTTCAATGCGCGCGGCGATCACGGCGGGGCGGCCGATGAGGATCGGCGTGGCCAGTTCGTCGTCGATCGCCATCTGGGCGGCGCGCAGCGCGCGATCGTCTTCGCCATCGGCATAGGCCACGCGTTTCTTGTCTTTCGGGATTGCCTTGGCTGCCGTGAAGATGGGCCGCATGAGGATCCCGGTCTGGTAGACGAAGCGGCCCAGGCTTTCCTTGTAGGCTGCCATGTCTTCGATGGGGCGCGTGGCCACGCCCGAGTCGGCCGCTGCCTGGGCCACGGCGGGCGCGATCTTGAGGATGAGACGCGAATCGAACGGCTTGGGAATCAAATAGTCCGGGCCGAACACCAGCTCCTGGCCGGCGTAGGCATTGGCCACTTCTTCGCTGGTCTCGCTCTTCACCAGATCGGCGATCTGGCGCACGCAGGCCAGCTTCATCTCTTCGGTGATGCGGGTCGCACCGCAGTCGAGCGCACCGCGAAAAATGTAGGGGAAACACAGGACGTTGTTGACCTGGTTGGGGTAGTCGCTGCGGCCGGTGGCGATGATGCAGTCGGGCCGCGCCGCCTTGGCCAGCTCGGGCCGGATCTCGGGCTCGGGGTTGGCGAGCGCCAGGATGATGGGTTTGTCGGCCATGGTTTTCACCATCTCCACCGTCATCACGCCGGGTGCCGAGCAGCCCAGGAACACGTCGGCGCCCTTGACCGCGTCGGCCAGCGTACGGTCGGTGGTGACGCTGCAGTAGCGCTGCTTGGAAGCATCGAGCTTGCCGGCCTTGGCGTCGTCACGCTCGGTCTGGATCACGCCTTTGGAGTCGCAGACCAGGATGTGCTCGGGCTTCACGCCCAGGCCCACCATCACATCGAGACAAGCGATGGCCGCCGCACCGGCTCCCGACACCGCGATCTTCACGCTGCCGATGTCCTTGCCCACCAGTTCCAGTCCGTTGAGCAGCGCGGCGCTGGAGATGATGGCGGTACCGTGCTGGTCGTCGTGGAACACCGGGATGTTCATGCGCTCGCGCAGCTTCTTCTCGATGTAGAAGCACTCGGGCGCCTTGATGTCTTCCAGGTTGATGCCCCCCATCGTGGGTTCGAGCGCGGCGATGATTTCGACCAGTTTGTCCGGGTCGCGCTCGGCCAGCTCGATGTCGAACACGTCGATGCCAGCGAACTTTTTGAACAAGCAGCCTTTGCCCTCCATCACCGGCTTGGAGGCCAGCGGGCCAATGTCGCCCAGACCGAGCACCGCGGTGCCGTTGGTGATCACACCCACCAGGTTGCCGCGCGCGGTGTACTCGAAGGCCAGCGATGGGTCGGCCTCGATCGCCAGACACGGGTAGGCCACGCCCGGCGAGTAAGCCAACGACAGATCGCGCTGGTTGCTCAGTGGCTTGGTGGGCGAGAGGGAAATTTTTCCGCGTGTGGGGCTGCGGTGGTAGTCCAGGGCGGCGTCGCGCAGGGCTTGTTCGGCGGGTGTCATGTTTGTCTCCTCTTTGGGTGGTTTCAAGGGTCAGTGTGCCCCCGTCACAAAGCCCGCGCGGGGCGGTGCGGGCTTTGTGGTTGCGCGTTGCCGAAGGGCTTTAGGCCGGTTGCAGCAGATCGAAGAGGGTGCGGGCCACGACCTTGGTGGCGGCTCGCAAATCTTTCAGGTCCAGTCGCTCGTCGGCACGCTTGGCGTGCGACTCCAGCACGGTGCGCGGGCCCGCGCCGTAAATCACGCCGGGAATGCCACGCTCCACATACAGGCGCGCATCTGTGTAGAGCGGCGATCCCAGCGCTGGAATGGCTTCGCCAAGCACCGCTTGCGCGTTTTTTTGAAGCGCTTGCACCAGCGCCTGGTTGCCGGGCAGCGGCTTCATCGCGCGCGACAGCAGCATGCGCCGCACATCCACCGTGATCTGCTTGCCGCCACGCGGCGGGTTGAAGCTGGCGGCCGCATCTGCGATGGTGCGGCGAATGTCCGCTTCCACTTCCGCCGGGTCTTCTTCGGGGATCATGCGGCGGTCGATGTTGAGCACCACCTTGCCGGGGATCACGTTGGTGTTGGTGCCGCCCACGATCTGACCCACGTTGAGGTAGGGGTGGGTGATGCCCTCGACGGCCGAGGTGACGTTCAGGTACTCGGTGTTGAGCGCGTAGAGCGCATTCAGGATGTGGGTGGCGGCCTGCAGCGCGTCGGTGCCACTGTCTGGAATGGCGGCGTGCGCCATGTCGCCGTTGACCGTTGCCTGCAGCTGCAGGCAGCCGTTGTGCGCCACCACCACCTGGTGGCTGAAGCCCGCAGCAATCAGCAAGTCGGGTTTCGTGAGACCTTTGCTGAGCAGCCAGTCGGGGCCGACCACACCACCAAATTCTTCGTCGTAGGTCACGTGCAGCTCCACGCTGCCCGCGAGTGGGGCGCCCAGCGATTCGAGCGCGCGGATGGCGAAGGTGAAGCTGGCGATGTCGCACTTGCTCACCGCGGTGGCGCGGCCGTACATCTTGCCGTCCACGACCTCGCCGCCGTAGGGGTCGTGCGTCCAGCCCTCGCCCGGTGGCACCACGTCACCGTGGGCGTTCAGGGCGATGGTCTTGCCGCCATCGCCATAGCGGCGGCGAAGGATCAGGTTGGTCACCGACTCCATTTCCACTGCATTCACCTCGGCATCGGGCACCGCGTGTTTCTCGGCCGGTAAATCCATCGCGGCCAGCAGCTCTGCCGTGCGCTCGGCGTGCGGCGCGTTGTTGCCGGGCGGCGTGTCGGTGGGGACGCGCACGAGTTCTTGCAGGAATCGCACCTCTTCATCGAAGTGGGCATCGACCCAGGCGTCGATCTGGTCATGGGGGGAGGTCATCTCGGTGTCTCTTTCGTGGTGATCAAAGGGGGAGGGATTCAGTGCTTCTCAGTGGCGAGTTGGTGCAGCAGATGGGAGAACGCTCGAACACACAGATCGATGTCGTCGTTGGTGCTGGACTCCAGCGGGTTGTGGCTGATGCCGCTGTTCAAACCGCGCACGAACAGCATGGCCTGCGGCATGATTTCATGCAGCTTCATCGCGTCGTGGCCGGCGCCGCTGGGCAGGCGGTACATCGGTACACCGAGCGCGTTGACGGCCGCTTCCCAGTGGGCTTGCCACTCGGGCGCGCTTGGCGCTGCGGCGGCGCGCATGGTCTCTTCGAGGCTGTGTTGCACGCCCCGGCGCTCGCAGATGGCAGCCAACTCGGCCAGCACATCCTGGGCCAGCGCGTCGCGCTGTGCGTTGCTCGGCGCGCGCAGGTCGAGCGAGAAGTTGCAGCGCCCGGGCACCACGTTGATCGAGCCGTTGGGCACCTGCAGCATGCCGATGGTGGCCACCGAATCGCCGTCTTGCAGCGCGCGCTTCTCAGCGTACAGCGCCAGCTCGGCCACGGCGCAGGCGGCGTCGCGGCGGCGGTTCATGGGCGTGGTGCCGGCGTGGCAGGCCATGCCGGTCACCGAGCCCTGATAGCGCACGCTGGCATTGATGGAGGTGACCACGCCGAGCGGGATGTCGACCTCATTCAGCACAGGGCCTTGCTCGATGTGCACCTCGACGAAACCCAGGTACTTCGCCGGGTCGCGTTGCAACGCGCCAATGGCCTCCAGCGTGCCGGGCAGGCCGGCGAGGTGCATGGCTTCGCGCATCGTTATTCCGTCGGCGTCTT
>JBBSDB010000153.1:0-8965 GCA_038249735.1 Burkholderiales bacterium | reverse complement strand
TTGCACTCGGCCACCATGGTGAAGCTCGGTGTGTTCCTGCTCGCGCGGCTCGACCCAGGCTTTGGCGAATGGCCGCTGTGGGAATGGCTGCTCAAAGGCGTGGGCTCGATCACCGCTGCCTGGGGCATGGCGCTGGCGCTGCGCGAGCGCGACCTCAAACGCATCCTGGCCTGGTCGACGGTGGCCACGCTGGGCACACTGGTGATGCTGATTGGCTTGCGCGGCGAGGGCGCCACGGTGGCGGTGGGCGCGCTGCTGCTGGCCCACGCCCTGTACAAGGCGCCGCTGTTCTTTGTGGCTGGCAATGTGGATCATGGCACCGGCACGCGCGTGATCGACAAGCTCGGCAGTCTGCGCCACGCCATGCCATGGACGGCAGCGGCTGCGCTGTTGGCGGCGATGTCGATGGCGGGCATGCCGCTGTCGTTTGGCTACATCGCGAAAGACCTGATCCTGGAGGCCAAGGACTCGGGCGATGTTTTCGCGTTTGCCAGTGCGGCTTACACGGTGTTCGGTGCGATCGCGGTGGCGGTGGCCGGTGTGGCCGCGTTCCGTATTTTCTGGCGCCCGCGCGGTGACAATCTGCCGCCACCCGATGCCCACGAGGGCGGTTGGTCGCTGGTGGCCCCGCCGCTGGCGCTGGCATTGATCGGCATCGGCCTGGGCATTTTTCCTTTTGTGATTCAAGACCTGATTGCCGAGGCCTCGTTGGCGATGTCGCCCGCCACACAGATGACCGCGCTCAGCCTGGCGCTTGATGTCGGCCCGGTCTTGACCTCGCTGGCCATCACGCTCGCGATCGGCGGGGTGATTTACTTCTTCTGGGACCCGCTGCACCGGGCCTTCGAGCGCCTGGGTGAAATCACCTGCAACCTTGGCATGATCGCGTTTTACGATCGCTCGCTCAAAGGCATTCCGCAACTCGCCGCTGGCGCCACCCGCTGGGTGCAAGGCGGCAGCCTGCCCACCTACAACCTGCTCATCATCAGCAGCCTGTCACTGGCCATGCTGGCTTTGCTGCTGGTGGGCTGGGGGCAGTGGGTCTGGCCAGCTTGGGAAACACCTTCTGTCGGGTTTGCGGGCGCTTGTCTGTTGATCAGCGTCGGCGCGGTGTTGGCCTGCTTCGTGCGCGACCGTCTGGTGCTGCTGCTGGCCACCGGTTTGGTTGGCTTTGGCTGCGGGGTGCTGTTTCTCTTCACCGGCGCGCCCGATGTGGCCTACACCCAGTTCGTGGTGGAGACGGTGTTTGTGATCGTGGTGGCCTCGGTGCTCATTCGTCTCAAGCGCCAGGGACGCGGCAACAGCCTGCCCGAACAGGCGCTGCGGCCGCTGGCGCTCGCGGTGGCATTGCTCACCGGCGCGGTGCTCACCGCTTTGCTGCTGTTGGCCTCCGCCGGATCGTTTGATACCAGCCTGACCGAATTCTTCGCCACCCGCAGCGTGCCCGAGGCCTTTGGCCGCAATGTGGTCAACGTGATCCTGGTCGACTTCCGCGCGCTGGACACTTTGGGCGAGATCGCGGTGGTAATGCTCTCGTTCCTGGCTGCCTGGCCGCTGCTGCAAATGCTGCGCCGGCGCCCGATCAAGAAGGGCGGCGCAGCATGATGCGGGATCGGCTTGTGATTTTGGAGGTGGTCGCTCGGCCTCTGTACTGGATCATCCTTGCGGCTTCGGTCTGGGTGCTCTTCACTGGCCACAACGAGCCAGGCGGCGGTTTCATTGGCGGACTGGTGGCGGTGAGCGCCACTGTGCTGTGGGCGGTTGCCCATGGTTCGCGCGCCGCCGAGCGGCGTTTGCCGCTGCGCGATGCCGTGCGTTTGGCGGCATTGGGCGTGGGCTTGGCCGCACTCTCCGGCTTGCACTCGCTGTGGGGTGGGCAAGACTTCCTCACGCATGCCTGGGGCAGCCTGCCGCTGGGCTTTACATCGATCAAGGTCTCTACCGTGATGGTGTTCGATCTTGGCGTTTACCTTTGTGTCTGGGGTGGCCTGGCCGGTTACTCGCTGGGTCTGCTGGGCCTCGATGAGCCGGCGCCAATTGCACAGGACGGCGGGTCATGATCTGGTTGCTCGCTTTGACCGTTTTTGTGTGCGTGACCGCAGGCGTGTACCTGGCGCTGTCGCGCGACATGTTCCGTTGTGTGCTCGGCCTGGGTGTGATGGGTGCAGCGGTCAATCTGGTGCTGTTTTCCTCCGGCAGACTGGGTTCGGCGCGTCCGGCGATCGTGCCGCTGGGTGAACAGGCCTTGGGCGAGGCCGCCAATTCGCTGCCACAGGCGCTGGTGCTGACCGCGATCGTGATCGGTTTTGCGCTGATCTGTTTTGCGTTGGTGCTGGTGTTGCGTCTGATCCAGGTGGCAGACACGGACGATGCCGAGCAACTGCGGCACGCTGAGCCATTGCCCGACGATCCGGTCAAGCCGCCTTACACCCCGATGGCCTTGGAACCAGTCAACCCCTCGTTTCCGCCGCGAGGCTCCCCATGAGCGTACCGATGAACGCGCTTGTGATCTCGCCTGTGCTGGTGCCGCTGGCCACGGCGGTGCTCACCACATTGGCCCGGGAGCAGTTGGGCTTGCAGCGCGCGATCAGCTACGCGGGCGTGCTGGTGTTTCTGGGCTGTGCGGTGCTGCTGGTGCAACTCGCCGCCAGCGGCACGGTGCCCAGCGCTGCCTTCGGCGGCTGGGCCGCGCCCTATGGCATCGAGTTCCGCATCGATCGTACCGGCGCTTCGCTGGTGCTGATCACCGCGCTGATGGGGCTGGCCAGCCTGCTGTTTCTCGCCAGCGACGCCGATACCGGCGAACACCACGGGCTGTTGCTGCCGCTGCTGCACGGCCTGCTCGCGGGCGTTGGCGGCGCCTTCGTCACGGCAGATCTGTTCAATCTGTATGTGTGGTTCGAGGTGATGCTGATCTGCGCGGTGGGCCTGTTCGCTATCGGCGGGTGGATCGACCAGCTCGACGGCACCTTCAAATACCTGGTGCTCAACCTGGTGGGCACGCTGCTGATGCTGATGGCAGTCGGCATGGTTTACGCGGTCACCGGGCATCTGAACTTCGGCGCGCTGGCCGCGGCTGCGCCGGGTATTCCGGGCGCGCTGTCGGTGCTGGTGCTGGGCACGCTGCTGCTGGCCTTCCTGGTCAAGGCGGGCGCCTTCCCGCTGTTCGCCTGGTTGCCAGCCTCGTACCACACGCTGCCCGCGCCGGTGCTGGCGCTGTTTGCCGGGTTGCTGACCAAGGTGGGGGTATACGCGGTGCTGCGCACGGCGGGCGATGTGTTTTCGCCGGCGCCGGCGTTGCTGATGGAGGCGCTGGGCTGGATCGCGGCGGCCACCATGCTGTTTGGCGTTTTCGGCGCCGCTTACCACTGGGACATGCGGCGCATTCTGGCGTTCCACATCATCAGTCAGATCGGCTACATCCTGCTCGGCATTGCGCTGGCCAGCGAAGCCGGCAACGCGGCCACGCTGTTCTACACCTTGCACCACATCGTGGTGAAGGCCAACCTGTTCTTGATTGCGGCACTCATCTGGCGCTACACGGGTAGCTACGACCTGCGGCGTATCGGCGGCCTTTATGCGGCCAAGCCGGCACTCGCCTTGCTGTTTCTGGTGCCCGCTTTGTCGTTGGTGGGCATACCGCCGTTCTCGGGGTTTTGGGCCAAGCTCATGATCCTGCAAGAGTCGATTGGCCAGGAGCGCATCGTCTGGACGGTGGTGGCGCTGGCAGTCAGCGTGCTCACGCTGTACTCGATGATGAAGATCTGGATGGAGGCCTTCTGGAAGCCACATCCCGATGCGAACTGGGTGCTACCGAAGAACGCCCGTGTGGCACCGGCCTGGGTCGCCACGTTGGGCCTGGCAGCGGTCACGCTGGCGATCAGCTTCAACCCGCAGGCCTTGGTCACTTACGCGCAGGCCGCAGCAGCCACCCTGGGAGGGCCTTGAACATGGCGGGCAAGATTTGGGCTTTGTTCGTGCTGCTGCTGCGTTTTCTGAAGGCGGTGGTGCTCTCTGGCTGGCAGACGGTGCAGGTGATTTTGGCGACCACGCCAGGCGGAGCGCCGGCGCGCACCGGCACTTTTGTGCGGGTGCGCTTTGCGCCCATGAATGCCACCGGCGCGGCCATTCTGGGTTGCATGGTGTCGCTCACACCGGGCACGACCACACTGGACATCGACATGGAGTTGCACGAGCTGCTGCTGCATGTGCTCGACGAGACCGCTGTGCAGGAGATGCTGGACGGCATTCGCACCGATTTTGAGCCGGGGCTGGTGGCGGCGTTTGGAGTGGACCGATGATTGTCTGGGCCGCCACCGCGCTGGTGATCGCTTCGCTGCTGGCGCTGGCGCTGGCCAGCGTGCGCTTGGTGCGAGGGCCAACCGATGCCGACCGCATTGTTGCGCTCGACATTTTTCTCGCCGCCGGTGTGGCGCTGGCGGTGGCGGCTTCGCTGTTGACCGCGCGAACCGTGTTTCTCGACGTCGCCATCGGTCTCGCACTGGTGGGTTTTGTGGGCACCATCGGCTGGGCACGGTTGGTGGAGCAGGCCCGACCCACTGACAAACAAGAGGAGCGGCCATGAATGTCTTGGCTTCGGTGCTGATCGCGAGCGCTGCCTTGCTGTTGCTGATCGCGGCCTGGGGTGTCATCAAGCTGCCGGATGCGCTGGCGCGCCAGCACGCAGCCACCAAGGCTGGCACGCTGGCTTTGGCGCTGGCGTGCGTCGGTGCGATGCTGGCAATGCCAGAGTGGGAGTGGGTGCGTCGGCTGCTGCTGATCGTGGTGTTCCTGTTGGTCACGTTGCCGGTGGCCTCACACCTGCTGGCGCGTGCGGCGGTGCGCGAGTCGGCGGCGAACCAGCGCGGTATCGATGCCGCGCCCGTGCTCAGCACCCGCCAAAAGTCCCACTGAGCGCAACCGGGCTTTCCTTTGGTGCGCGGCAAGTGGAGCGCAAGCGACTCGGTTTAATATCCACGCTTTCTCGCGCAGACCCGTTCTGCCGCCCAACGCCCGACCGTCCGGGTGTTGTCAAAGCCGACCCGCACTTCCCGAAAGCCCGAACCCCGTGTTGCTGCTGATCGTTCTGCTTCCCCTGCTGCTGGGCACCTTCTCCACCCTTTGGCTCGGTAGCCGTTCCCGGTTGGGCGCCGCCATCGTGGCGTTCGCCATCACCTCGGCCAGCCTGGGGCTGCTGGTGGTGCAGGGCGCTGCGGTGATGGAAGGTGGCACGGTGATGAACGTCTGGCCCTGGGTGCCGTCGCTGGGGTTGAATCTGGGCTTCCGGCTCGATGGTCTGTCGCTGATGTTTGCCGGGCTGATCCTGTTCATCGGCTTGCTCATCATCGTCTACGCCCATTTCTACCTGAGTCAGAGCGACTCGGCGGCCAAGTTTTACAGCCTGATGATGCTGTTCATGGCGGCCATGCTGGGCATCGTGCTGTCAGACAACCTGCTGCTGCTGGTGGTGTTCTGGGAGCTCACCAGCCTGTCTTCATTTCTGTTGATCGGTTACTGGGGGCACCGTGCCGATGCGCGTGCCGGTGCGCGCCAAGCTCTGGCCGTGACCGGCGGCGGTGGCTTGGCGATGTTGGGTGGTTTTGTGTTGCTGGGCCAGATCGCAGGCACCTACGAGCTGAGCGCCATGGCGGCCAACGCAGCGGCCATTCAGGCCGACCCTCTGTTTCTGCCCGCGCTGCTGCTGATTCTGGTGGGCGCGTTCACCAAGAGCGCGCAGTTCCCGTTTCATTTCTGGCTGCCCGATGCGATGGCCGCGCCCACACCGGTGTCGGCCTACCTGCATTCGGCGACCATGGTCAAGGCCGGCGTTTTCTTGTTGATGCGGCTGTATCCGGTGCTGGCGGGTTCCGGGTACTTCGAAGCGATCGTGACCGCCGTGGGTTTGGTCACCGTGGTGTTCGCCGCCTTCGTGGCCATCTTCAAACACGACCTGAAGGGCTTGCTCGCTTACTCGACGGTCAGCCACCTCGGCCTGATCGTGTTCTTGATTGGTCTGGGTTCTCCGCTGGCGGCGGTGGCTGCGGTGTTTCACGTGCTCAACCACGCCGCCTTCAAATGTTCGCTGTTCATGATCGCCGGCATCGTCGACCACGAAACCCATTCGCGCGACATGCGCCAGCTCAGTGGTCTTTACAAGCTCATGCCCTGGACCGCCACGCTGTCGATGGTGGCGGCTGCCTCCATGGCCGGTGTGCCGCTGACGAACGGTTTTCTGTCGAAGGAAATGTTCTTCACCGAGGCGGTGGCGAGCAGCAGCGCGATGGGGTCCGTCTGGCCCTGGCTGATGCCCGCGCTGGTCACGCTGGCCGGCGTGTTCAGCGTGGCCTATTCGCTGCGCTTTGTGCACGACACCTACTTCAACGGTACCTACGGCAAAACGAGCATCGCGCTGGATGGCCCCGTGCCAGGCGAGGCGCCGATCGCCATCGACGGGCCAGAGCAGGGACCCACGCCAGAGCGGCTTCTACCGCACCCCCACGAGCCGCCGCTGGGCATGCGGTTGCCCGCCATGCTGCTGGTCACGATGTGCATCGTCGTCGGCCTGTTGCCGGGGCTCACCTTCGCCCCGCTGGTGTGGGTGGCGGCCACCGCAGTGGTCGGCCAGCCGCTGCCCGAGTACCAGCTGGCGCTGTGGCATGGCTTCAACCTGCCGCTGCTCATGAGCGCGGTGGCGCTGGGGTTGGGGGTTTCGCTCTATGCCTGGCTGGCCCGTGGGCGCTGGCTGCACCGCATCAGCAGCGAGGCCTGGTTTGGCCTGGTCACTGGGCGCTCGGTGTTCGAGGGCGCGAGCGACGCCTTGTTCTTGCTGTCCGGGCGATTGTCGAGCCGGCTGGAAAACGGTTCGTTGCAGCGCTACCTGGCGTGGATGGTGGCGGTTGCGGTGGTGGTGGGTGCTGCGCCCCTGATCGGCGGCGGTGGTATCGGAGCCGGATCGCGCGAACTGCTGCCAGCCAACGCGCTGGCGGTGATGGTCTGGCTGTTGCTGGGCGCCACCTGCCTGGCGATCGCGTTCACGCACCACCGTCGCTTTCAGTCGGTGGTGCTGCTGGGTGTGGTGGGGCTGGCGGTGTCGCTGACGTTTTTGAGCCTGTCGGCGCCCGATCTCGCATTGACCCAGCTGGCGGTCG
The DNA here is from genome assembly GCA_038249735.1 of Burkholderiales bacterium. GTDB lineage: Bacteria > Pseudomonadota > Gammaproteobacteria > Burkholderiales > Burkholderiaceae_C > Hydrogenophaga. The sequence goes on along the minus strand of JBBSDB010000153.1, from coordinate 1,817 downwards.
AGCTGGTCTCCACGGTGCTGCTGCTGATGGGCCTGGCACTGCTGCCTGCGCAGTCGCCGCGCGAGTCGTCTGGCGCGCGCCGAGCGCGCGATGCGCTGCTGGCGCTGGCCGGTGGCGCCGGGCTGGCCTGGCTGGCCTGGGTGCTGCTCACCCGGGACTTCGACTCGATCGCCTGGTATTTCCTGGAAACCTCGATCCCGCTGGGCGGCGGCAGCAACGTGGTCAATGTGATCCTGGTCGACTTCCGCGGCTACGACACCTATGGCGAGATCACGGTGCTGGGTATCGCCGCCATCGGCGTGCTGGCGCTGATGGAGGGCATGACCGCACGCCGCCCGCTGGCCGACGGCGCCGGTCGGCGCTGGACGTTCGTCGATCAGCCCCTGCTGCTGCGGGTGGCGGCATCGGTGGTGTTGCCGGTGGCGCTGGTCTTCAGCGTCTATATCTTCATGCGCGGCCACAACATGCCCGGTGGTGGTTTCATTGCCGGCCTGATCACCTCGGTGGCGCTGGTGCTGCAGTTCATGGCCATGGGCCAGGCGCGTGCCGAGGCGATGCTGCACGCACAGGGCGGGCGCCGTTTCGTGCGCTGTATCGGCGTCGGCCTGGGCATCGCTGGTCTCACCGGCGTCGGCTCCTTTGTTTTCGGCAAGCCCTTCCTCACCAGCGCGCACGGCTATCCGGATGTGCCGCTGCTGGGCGAGCTGCCGCTGGCCAGTGCGGCCCTGTTCGACCTTGGCGTGTATTTCACGGTGGTCGGCGCCACGCTGCTGACCATCTCGGTGCTGGGCACTGCCAGCCGCGAAGGGATGCCAAGCCGAGACGCTGGACCGGCCCAAGACACTGGGCTTGAGCCCACAACGCCGGGAGCACAAAAATGATGTTGAGCATGGAGTTTCTGCTGGCCTCGGGCATTGGCCTGGTGAGTGCTACCGGCATCTACCTGCTGCTGCGTGGGCGCACCTTTTCCGTCGTGATCGGCCTCTCGCTGATCGGCTACGCGGTCAACGTGTTTATCTTTGTCATGGGCCGTCTGTGGTTCGATGCCAACCCGATCCTGGGCTCTGGGCAGCAGCTGGCCGACCCACTGCCGCAGGCGCTGGTGCTGACCGCGATCGTCATTGGTTTTGCCACCACCGGCTTTGTGATTGAGCTGGCGTTGCGCAGCCGCCATGAGAGCGGCAGCGACCATGTGGACGGGCACGAGCCTCGGGGCTCGAAGGCGCACGCTGAGTCAGACCAATCGGTGGAGGCGGGTTGATGTTTGAGGCAATCGCGTCTTTCTGGTTGCAGCACGCACCGGTGCTGTCGGTGCTGCTGCCCGCGTTCTCCGCCTGCGCCCTGCTGCTGATGGGCGACTCCTCCAGTCTCGCCGAAGCCGGGCACGCCGAGCGCCGCGTGCGCTGGCGCCGCCGTTTCGCCATGGGCTCGGTGCTGCTGGGCCTGTGGATGGCGATTCAGCTGGTGTTGCTCGCCGATGCTGGAGCGCTCACCGTCTACCCGCTGGGCGACTGGCCAGCGCCGTTTGGCATCGTGCTGGTGGTCGACCGGCTATCCGCCTTGATGGTGCTGCTCACCTACCTGGTGGCGGTACCAGCGCTTTGGTACGCCACCGGTGGCTGGGACAACCGCGGCCGCTACTTCCATGCGATGTTCCAGTTCCAGCTCATGGGCCTGTGCGGCGCCTTTTTGACGGGTGATCTGTTCTACCTGTTCGTAGTTTTCGCGGTGCTGTTGATTGCCTCCTATGTGCTGCTGGTGCACGGTCTGGGGCGCGAGCGCTTTCGGGTGGGTGTGCACTATGTGGTGATCAACCT
>JBBSDB010000152.1:0-9070 GCA_038249735.1 Burkholderiales bacterium | reverse complement strand
AGCGCCACCATTGGCCGCTACCTGCGCTACCTCGGCCACGCCACCGAGCTGTGTGTGGCCGACCCGGCCGGCTCGGTGTTCGCCGCTTACCACCGCGAGCGCGACCCAGCCGCCACCGCACCGGGATCTCGCATCGAAGGCATCGGCCGCCCGCGGGTCGAGCCCAGTTTCATCCCCTCGCTGGTCGACCGAATGGTGGAGGTGGAAGATGCCGAGTCCATCGCTGCGATGCACGCGCTGTGTGCATTGCTTGGGCGCCGCGTCGGCCCCTCCACCGGCACCAACCTGGTCGCCATGCTCGCCTTGGCCGCAGAGATACACGCGCGCGGCGAGCGCGGCGCCATCGTTTCGCTGCTGTGCGACAGCGGCGAGCGCTACCTGAAGACCTACTTCGACGCCGCCTGGGCGCTGGCCCGATTCGGCGACACCGCCGCCGCCGCCCAGCGGGTGCAAGCTCAGCTGCACACGGCATGACGCTAAACACGTCTGTCTCGGGAAGCAACCGCCGCCAGTGGCTACTGGGCGCGAGCGGCCTGCTGCTGTTGCCTGCCTGGGCGCAAACAGCCGCGCACATCCCGGGCAGCGCGCTCACACCCCGCCCGCTGCGCTTTCCGCGCGACCACGGCACCCACAACGAGACGCGCACCGAGTGGTGGTACCTGACCGGCCACGCGCAAAACGCCGCTGGCAGAACCTTCGGATTTCAGGTCACCTTCTTCCGCAGTCGGGTCGACGCGGCGCAGCCACTGCAAAGCCGCCTGGCCGCCAAACAACTGCTGTTCGCCCACGCGGCCATCACCGACCTGCAAGGTGGCGCCCTGCTGCACGACCAGCGCATCGCCCGCTGGAACGGAGAGCAGCCCACGCAGCCCGCACAACGCACGCGCGGCGTGTTCGCGCGCGAGGACGATCTGCAGGTGGTCCTGCGCGACTGGTTCGTTCAGCGCGAGGCCAGCGGCGCCTACCGCACCGAGGTGGTGGGCGACGAGATCGCTATCGCCATCACCGCCAGTCCCACGCAAGCCATCCTGCTGCAAGGCGACCAGGGCTTTTCGCGCAAGGGGCCGGAACCGTCACAGGCCAGCTTCTACATCACACACCCACAGCTCGCAGTGCAAGGCGCGCTCACCTTGCGCGGCGAGCGCTTCACCGTCAGCGGCCAGGCCTGGCTGGATCACGAATGGAGCGAGGCGATCCTGCACCCCGAGGCGGTGGGCTGGGACTGGATCGGCATGAACCTGGACAACGGCGACAGCCTCACCGCCTTCGAGCTGCGCCGCGCTGACGGCAGCGCGCTGTGGGCTGGCGGCTCGTACCGCACCCAGGCCGCATCAAACGATCCACTGGGCGCGCGCAGCTTCGCAACGAACCAAGTGCGCTTCACCCCACAACGCCACTGGACCAGCCCACTCACCAACGGGCGCTATCCCGTCGAGTGGCAGGTGGACACCCCCGCTGGCCGCTTCACCGCGCGCGCTTTGCTCGACGCGCAAGAGCTCGACAGCCGCAGCAGCACTGGTACGGTGTATTGGGAAGGTCTCTCCGACCTGCTGGATGCCCAGGGTCAGCGCGTGGGGCGCGGCTACCTGGAGATGACGGGTTACGCGCAGCGGCTGGTGCTGTGAGCACCGCTCACGATCCGCTGGCCACAAGCGTGTGGTGCAACGGACGCTTTCGGGTGGGATGAGCCACCCCACGTTCTGAGGATGCCGTTGGGTGAGACGACCCACTGCATGGGCCGCGTCTGCGGGTGTCGCTTGCTTTTGTGCTGTGTGGTCTGGAGAACAGACCGGGCCGATCCGCCGGCGTAGCCTCAATGGGCGGTGCGACGGTCACCGCACCCAACCCACCGAAAAGGACCCCCATGACATCCCCACACACCCGCCGCGCCGCCCGACTGCTGTCTGTCGCCACGATGCTGCTGTTACAGCTTTCAGCCTGGGCCGCCCCACCATCCAGCGCATCCGCCCAAAGCCGCTACCAACAAGACCGCGCCGCCTGCCTGGAGAGCAGCTCGCAACACGACCGCAGCAGTTGCCTAAGGGAAGCGGGCGCGGTGAAGGCGGAATCAACCCGCGGTCCTGTAGTGCGCGAAACTACTGACGACCGCGCCCGCAACGCCTTGCAGCGATGCAACAAACTGCCCGGCGAGATGCGGGACCTCTGCGAGCGCAGGGTGCGGGGCGAAGGCACGGTGTCGGGTTCGGTGGCGGCTGGCGGCGTGCTGCGCGAACTGGTGACACCGGTGCCGGCCCCAGCGCAGGCTCCGTTACCGCCTCGTTGAGCCCGTGCAGCGGGCGGCCGTGCGGCCGCCGTTGCGCAGGGGAAAACAGTCCAATACCAGGCTGCTGCGGCCTGTCAAACCGACTGCATCAGCGCCACCTTGCCCGCCCACTCGGGATCGTCCACAGCCGCCGCCAACACAGCAGCAACATCGCCGCGCGCCGCCTTGCCCTTGACATCCACATCGTCTCCGAAGCGCATGTCGCGGCTGCCGTCGTCGCTGGTGAGGCTGACGGGCCGGACGATGGCATAGGTCAGACCGGAGTCCTTCAGGTGCTCATCGGCGTCGTGCTTCGCCTGAAGGTAATGGGCGAGTTCGCTTTTGGGATCGGGATTCTCTGCGCCAACCGAGCTGAGCATCACAAAACGCGATACGCCCGCCTTGCTGGCCAGATCCACCAGTCGCTTGGCGCCATCGCGATCCACCTTGTCCGTCATCTCTGGGCCGGTGGAGCCACCGGATCCCGCTGCAAAGATCACCGCGTCACAGCCGTCGCAGACACCTTCCTTCAGATCGGTGAGGTCCCCGTGGCGAAGGGCAACGTCCGAGGGGAGCGAGGTGGTATCGGACGACGATCGCACCAGCGCGATCGGGGAATGGCCGTTTGCTTTCAATTCGCGGACCAGCCGAAGGCCTGTTTGGCCGGTCGCTCCAGCAACAAGAATCTGCATATCGTTTCTCCCGTATTTTGAGATGGGTTGAAAAGGTGACGCTGGAAAACTGTTTCAAGAAGGAGGCGCCATGGGCCCTGCTTTGGCGACCGCGGCCTTGTATCCTGGTTGCTGCTGAAGGTCCGCCCAAAAGGATGCGATCCGGGGCGCATCGTCGAGAAATCCCATGCCAGACAGGTTCGCCAGCAGATAGGAAAACTGGATATCTGCCAGGGTGACCGTTTTGCCAAACAGAAGACCGTCCGTGGTCAGTTGCTGCGCAAGATGGTCGAGGTGCTTTTGCATCGCGGCGCGCGCTTCTTGAGGTGGTTCTCCACCTCGGAGCTTGGGCAGCAGGAGCCCCATCGCCGCCGGGGCGAAGGAGCTTTCGACATAGTCGAGCAGTTCCTCATGGCGCAGATGCTCGCGGGTTCCTGTTTGCGGTCGGTGGGTGTCGTCACCAAATTTGTTGGTGAGGTAGCGCAGACTGGTCGCAGATTCCGCCAGGACGACATCGACGTCTTCCATGACGGGCGACTTACCGAGCGGGTGCACCTGCGAAAGACTCTGCGGTGCATGGAAGTCCTCAGTTCGCTGATAGCTCACCAGCTTATACGGCTGATGCAAATCCTCCATCAACCAAACCAGCCGGATGGCGCGGGAATATTCAAGACAGTGGATGGTGATCAAAGCTTGCCTTTCGATTCATCCTGCGACCAAGCAAGGAGGACACAAAGGAGGCGCGGGCGCTTCAACAGGCAACCATGAGCCTTCTATTTCAGGGGAGATAAATCGCTTTGGTGTTCACGAACTCCTTCATGCCGAACCCGCCGTGTTCGCGGCCAAACCCTGAATTTTTCACACCGCCAAACGGCATGTTGGGATCGGCTGTTCCGAAGGAATTGATGCGCACCATGCCGGTGTCGAAATGGTCGTGTGCGAGCTTCACGGCCCGCTCCTCGTTTTTGGTGAAGATGCCACCGCCCAGGCCATATCGGCTGTCGTTCGCGATGCGCATGGCGTCTTCGTCGTTCTTGGCCTTGATGATCGAGGCCACCGGCCCGAACAGCTCGTCGTCGTAGGCTGGCGTACCGGGCTGGCAGTTGGCCAGCACGGTGGCGGGAAAGTACTGGCCAACGCCGGTGGGTGGCGTGCCACCACAAAGCAGCTCTGCACCACCCGCCACGCTTTTGGCAACCTGCTCAGACAGCGTATCGAATTGCTCCTTGCTGGACACCGGGCCGAGCTGCATCCCTTCAGCGGTCGGGTCGCCCATCTTGATGGCCTTCATCTGGTCGACGAACGCCTTGACGAAAGCCTCATACACCGCCGCCGTCACCACAAAGCGCTTGGCTGATACGCAGGTTTCGCCGTTGTTGTAGATCCGTCCCGCCACGCAGGTTTTCACCGCCAGCTCGACATCGGCATCTTCCAGCACCAGATAGGCGTCGTTCGATCCCAGTTCGAGCACAGACTTTTTCAGGTGCTTCGACGCCTGCTGGCCAATGTGACGTCCAGCGGTATCGCTGCCGGTCATGGTCACGCCGCGCACCAGCTTGTGCGCAATGAGCTGGTCCGAGGTGTCGTGATCGATGACCACCACGTCGAACAGGCCTTTGGGCAACCCCGCCTCCAAACACAGATCCCGCAGCATCAGACCGCTCCCCGTGCAGAGCGCGGCATGCTTCAAGATGACCGCGTTGCCCGCCATCAAATTGGCGGCGAGGACGCGCACCGGCTGGTACACCGGGAAATTCCACGGCTGGATGCTGTAAATGACACCAATCGGCAGGTGGGCGACGATGCCCCTCTTTTTGCCGCCGCTGTGGGTGCGCTCTTCGTCGGCAAGCTCGGTGGGGCCATGTTTCGCGGTGTATTCGAAGATCTGCGCACAAAGCTCGACCTCGGTTTGGCCATCTTTCAGCAATTTGCCTGTTTCCTGTGTCATGAGGTCGGCAAACTTTTTCGCATGCTGGCGCAAGGCCTTCGCGATATCGATGAGGTACGGCGCGCGTTCTTTGTGGGTCTTTTTGCGCCAGTCCAGAAAAGCGGCGTGGCTCGATTCGAGTTTTTCGAAGGCCGTCTCTTCGCTCATCAATTCATGCTGAGCGATCGTCTCGTCGGTGGCAGGATTGACCGTGGTGATGTGCGTCATTTCAAGTTTTCCATGTGGACTTTTGCTCGGCAGATACAAGCATTGAATACGCTGCACATTCGGCAAAAGCCGGGTTTCAATGAATGGGTGTGTGTTTCGCTGGGGTGGCACAGAAAGCACCAGCTACCGCCTGTTGCCAGTGGCTTCAGTCGATCGGATGGATCACGATTTTTCCAACCGCGTGCCCAGCAGCAAGATGCTCGTACGCTGCGGCGGCATCTTTCATGGTGTAGGTGCTGTCAATCACGGGTTGGATGGTTCCTTGTTCGATCAAGGCGGCCAGCTCGGCCAACATGGCACCGTCGGGGTTCATCCACAGGGTTTCGAAATGCACCCCGTGCTTCTGGGCCAAGCCATCGCTGTCCTCGCCTTTGATCGAAATGACTCTTCCGCCTTTCTTGAGCGTTGAGAAGGAGCGCTTCAGGGCGTCGCCACCCAGCATGTCAAATACCAGATCAAGGTCGGACACCTCGTCTTCGAAAGACTGGTTTTTGTAGTCAATCACCTGGTCTGCACCAAGGCTTCTGACCAGATTCATGTTCCCTTTGCTCACCGTTGTGACGACATGGGCGCCAAGGTGTTTGGCGATCTGGATCGCCAATGTGCCGACGCCGCCCGAGCCGGCATGGATCAAGACCTTTTCACCTTTTTGAAGCTTTCCCTTGGTCACCAAGGCCTGCCACGCAGTCAACCCAGCCAACGGCACAGAGGCTGCCTTGGCGTGGCTGAGGTTGGTTGGCTTAAGCGCGAGTTCGCTCTCGCCGACCCGCGCATATTGCGCAATCGCACCAGCGTCTTCTTGGCTTGGACGGGCAAAGACAGCATCGCCTACGTTGAAGTGGCGCACGTCCTGACCAATCTCGACGATGTCGCCAGACACATCAAACCCCATGACGTGGGGAAACGAAAGCGGCATCGAGTCTTTGAATGCGCCAGAGCGCAGGACGTTGTCGATCGGGTTAAGACTAGCGGCGTGAACCTTGATCAACACGGCGTCATTTCTCAGCGAGGGTTTGTCTACTTCGGTGAGGACGATGGGGCATTGGTAGCCCGCAATGGTTGCAGCTTTCACAATTTTTTCTCCTTCGGTGACAGACCCATTCAAGTGCATGGCGTGGTGGCTCAACGCGTCAAAGCGCGCAAAGCATGGCAAACACTTCTGACCCAAATGCGCGAGATGAGCGCGATGAAGCAATGTCCAACTCTATGGATGGCAAAGGCGCTGCTCCGTGCGGCAGCGCACACAGTGCGCCAATTGGCGCCTTCTCCTACAGGGATGGCTTCGCGGGACGGGGCAACCTGTGCTGGCGTTACTTGCGCTTCGCAAGGATGCAACTCCCCACTTTAGGGTTGCACGGCGAGCGGCTGGTGTGCTGCCGCTGCTGCTGTGTGATGATGGGGCCCGCAGCAGCGCTACGGGGTGCCGCGGGCCTACCCGGCCGCGGTCGACATCACCAGCAAGTGAATGAAGTGCAGCTTGGCGACCACCTTGTGGGGCAGCACAAACGGGTAGAAATCGGGCTGCCCCATGGCGCGCGACATGCCGTTGAGCAGCATGGTCAGCTGGGTCCAGCGGTTCAGGAAATCCAGAAAATGGGCGGCATCGGGATGCTCTGCCTGGTGAAGCGCGGTGATGTCAAACGGCGTGAAGTTCAGCTGCGCCGAATCCACCGACAGGCCGTAGCTGGCCGCGGTGTCAACGGTGTCGCGCATGTGCATGTAGTGCGCCCAGCACTCGGCCCAGTCTTCCCACGGGTGGACGCTGGCGTAGGCGCTGACAAAGTGCAGCGGCCAGTCGGCGCGCGGCCCCTCTTCGTAGTTCCTTTTCAGGCACTCGGCGTAGTCCAGGTTTTCATCGCCAAACAGCGCCCTGAATCCGGGCAGCCATTCGCTGTTGGGGCAGTCGACCAGGCGGTACCAGTAGTAGTGCCCGATCTCATGGCGAAAGTGGCCCACCAGCGTGCGGTAGGGCTCGTTCATGTCGTGGCGGGTGCGCTCGCGGTTGGCGTCATCGGCTTCGGCCACGTTCAGCGTGATCAGCCCGTCGTCGTGGCCGGTCATCACATGCTCGCCGACACCGGTGGAGCGCAGCAGGTCGAACATCAGTCCCTCTGCCGTGTCCTCCGTTTCGCGTGAGGCCACCGGCAGTCCCATCACCAGCAGCGCTGAGACCAGGCGCCGCTTGGCCTGCTCCACCCGACCCCAGAGCTCGCCGTTGTCGGGATGCTGCGGATCGTTCAGGTCAGGAATGGTGCGGTTGAGTCGGCAGGCCCGGCAGAGCTGGCCGTGTTCGTTCCTCTCGGACTCGGGCAGCAGCCAGTTGCAGTTCGCCGGGGTACCGCGGTTGCCACAGAGAACGAAAGCAGGCCCTGTGGTGTGGCATTCGACCCACGTGTCTGGCTCGGCACCCGATGCCAAGGACATCAAACGCCCCTGCCCCGAGTCATAGCCGAGCAGCGTGCCACAGGCCAGGCACTGGCTGTTGACGAAAAAAATGGCCTGTCCGCACTGGCAGGTGTAGATGCGCGCGTTCTGCGCCATCGCAGGCAGGATCTGCGTGGGGGGCTCAGCAGCGGGAGGCAAGGGATTTGTCAAGGTGGCGACTCCATGGGTGGGTTGGCCGCTGAAGGTCACACCGAGCCGAACACGCTGACCATCAACAGTGGGCAAAGAGTCTGCCATGGCGCCGCGCCCCATGTGGGAACCGGGCGGAAACAGCTGGTTTCCCGCGCGCCTCAGCCGCCAGCCTTTGCGGACCTTGCCAACTCAACTCGGCGCATCCGGCACCACCCGTGTGCCGGCCTTGTGGGCCAGGATGTCGGCCGCATCGTCCAGCGCACCGATGCCGGCCATGCCGCCAGAGCGGATGACGAAGTTGCAGGCCGCCTGCACCTTCGGGCCCATGGACCCAGCAGCGAAGTCCATGGCGGCCAGCTTCTTCGGCGTCACGTCGCCCAGCGCGGCTTGTTGCGGCGTGCCCCAGCCTGTGAACACCGCCGCCACATCGGTCAGCATCAGAAATGCGTCGGCCTTCAGCTCGGTGGCCAGCAGCGCGCTGGCGTGGTCTTTGTCGATCACCGCTTCCACGCCCACATAAGCGCCGTCATCGCGCTGCGCCACCGGGATGCCGCCACCGCCGGCGCAGATCACCACCACACCCTGCTCCACGAGCAGGCGGATCACGTCGATCTCCAGGATACGCACAGGCTTGGGCGACGCGACCACGCGGCGCCAGCTGTCGCCGTCGGGCGCGATGGACCAGCCGCGCTGCTCGGCCAGGCGCTTTGCATCGGCCTCGCTGTAGACAGAACCGACCGGTTTGCTCGGCGCCGCGAAGGCCGGGTCTTTTGGGTCAACCTCGATCTGGGTGAGCAGTGTGGCGAAGCGCGCGGAAGGCTCGTAAGCGTTGTCCAGCTCCTGCTGCAACACATAGCCGATCATGCCTTCGGTCTCGGCCCCCAGCACATCGAGCGGGAACGCCGCCCCACCCACCGTTTCAGCGGCCGCCTCGCCCTGCAAGGCCAGCAGGCCCACTTGCGGCCCGTTGCCGTGGGTGATGACGAGCTGGTGGCCCTCGACCAACAGGCGGGCCAGGGCTTTCGCCGCGCGCCGAATGTTGTCGCGCTGCGCCTGCGCGCTCACCGGCTCGCCACGGCGCAGCAGCGCATTGCCTCCCAAAGCGACAACAACAAGTGACATGTCAATTTCCTAACGTGGCCACCAGCACCGCCTTGATGGTGTGCATGCGGTTTTCTGCTTGGTCGAAGACGATGGAGGCCGGGCTCTCAAACACCTCGTCGGTGACCTCCATCGCGGTGATGCCGTGGGTCTTCTCGATCTGCTGGCCGACCTCGGTCTCGGTGTTGTGAAAGGCCGGCAGGCAGTGCATGAAACGCACGCGCGGGTTGCCGGTCTTCTTCATGGTCTTGGCGTTCACCTGGTACGGTAACAGCAGCTTGATGCGCTCGGCCCAGACCGAGT
>JBBSDB010000151.1:0-9097 GCA_038249735.1 Burkholderiales bacterium | reverse complement strand
TCGGCCACGGTGCCGTCGAGCCGGCCGGATTTGATGTCGAGGTAGACCTGATCCTGTGCGTCGTAAGCCACGATGGTGGCGCCTGCTGACTTCAATTCGCCCATCGCATACTTCTCTTGCGTCGAAGCCTTCAGCACACCCAGCTTCTTGTCCTTGAAATTCGCGGCCTCAGGTCCGAGGTTCAGTGCGGATTTCACCACCACGCACGAAGGCGTATTGTAGTACTTGCCCGTGAAATCCACCGCCTGCTTGCGCTCGTCGGTGATCGACATCGAAGAGATGATGACGTCGTATTTCTTCGCTTGCAGGCCAGGGATCATCCCGTCCCAGGCCTGCTCCACAAACACACACTTGCTCTTGAGCTCATCACACAGGGCCTTGGCAATGTCCACATCGAAGCCGGCCAGTTCGCCCGAGTCGGTCTTGTAGGTGAATGGCTTGTAGGTCGCATCAACCGCCACACGCAGCTCGGGCCACTGGCTGACCGGCTCGGCGACCGCTGGCGCGGCAGCGGGTGCAGGCGTCGGCGCAGCCGCCGGGGCTTCCGTTTTTCCACAAGCGGAAAGCGCCGCCGCACCCACCAGTGTCAGAGACAAATACAAAGCTTTCATGTTGAAACTTTCAGATGATTGATAAGGTTGGCGCCGACATTGGAACCAGCAGCCGGATTGTAGAGGGGGATGCTCCGAATGCCGGATAGATCAGGTCACGGACAGATACGGGCTTATTTATTAACATAATATACATCGTGGAATGTCAAATCAAGGACCTTAATCCAACCAGCGGGGCTCTACCAGGGGCTCATCACAGCCGATGGATCGCCGGAAGAAGCTCCCACTTGCCCAAATGCAGACCGATGCGCTGCTCCCGGCTTCACAGCACGATGGCTAAGCGGAACACCAGGGAACCAGCGCTGAAGGGGCACGTGGCCTCAATCTTCCACAAACGCCTCTTCGCGCTTGCGCTTGATCGATGGTGACAGGATGACCACCAAGAGCAAGACTGCGCAGGCCAGCAGCGACGCGGAAATCGGGCGTGTGACAAACACGGTCCAGTCACCGCGGGAAATGAGCAATGCGCGGCGCAGGTTTTCTTCCATCATCGGGCCCAGAACGAAGCCGAGTAGCAGGGGCGCAGGTTCGCAACCCAGCTTGATAAAGCCATAGCCCACCAACCCAAACAGGGCCACCATCCAGATGTCGAAGCTGTTGTTATTGGTCGAGAAAACGCCGATCGCACAGAACAACACAATGGCTGGAAACAACCAACGATAGGGCACCGTCAGCAGCTTGATCCAGATGCCTATTAAAGGCAAGTTGAGGATCACCAGCATCAGGTTGCCGATCCACATCGACGCGATCAGGCCCCAGAACAGCTCGGGGTTTGACGTCATGACCATCGGCCCGGGCTGAATGTTGTGAATGGTCATGGCCCCAACCATCAGTGCCATCACTGCATTGGGCGGAATGCCCAAAATGAGCATCGGGATGAAAGAGGTTTGTGAGCCCGCATTGTTTGCAGACTCAGGCGCAGCGACACCCCGGATGTTGCCTTGTCCGAATGGAACTTCCCCGGGTTTGAGGCGAGTCTTCTTTTCGATCGTGTAAGCGGCGAACGAAGACAGCAGCGCGCCGCCACCAGGCAGGATGCCGAGAACCGAACCAATGGCCGTGCCTCGGAGCACCGCAGGCATCATCCGCCTCAGGTCTTCTCCGGTCGGCATGATCCCTTTGACTTTACCGGTGAAGACCTCGCGGCCTTCTTCAGGTTCGGACAGGTTTTTGATGATTTCCCCGTAGCCAAAAATGCCCATGGCGACCACCACGAAACTCACACCATCGAGCAGTTCGGGAACATCGAACGCGAAGCGAGCGGCTCCTGAATTGACGTCGGTGCCTATCAGCCCCAACAGCAGGCCCAGCACGATCATCGACAACGCCTTGAGCAGCGAGCCCGAAGCCAAGACCACAGCGCCGATCAGGCCGAGCACCATCAGCGAAAGGTATTCAGCCGGACCAAACTTTAGGGCAATGTCGGTGAGCGGTGACGCAAAAGCGGCGAGCACAAGCGTGCCCACGCAACCTGCAAAAAACGACCCCAGACCGGCCGCCGCCAGCGCGGGCCCCGCCCTGCCCTTGCGCGCCATCTGATAACCGTCGATTACCGTCACCACGGACGAAGACTCGCCAGGCAAGTTGACCAAAATCGCTGTGGTAGACCCACCGTACTGGGCACCGTAGTAGATGCCAGCGAGCATGATCAGTGCGGCCACTGGCGGCAAACCGTAAGTGGCGGGCAGCAGCATCGCAATCGTGGCCAGTGGCCCGATGCCTGGCAACACGCCGATCAGCGTTCCCAGCAAACAGCCGACAAAGGCATAAATCAGGTTTTGCAGCGTGAAGGCAACGCCGAAGCCCAACATGAGGTTTTCAAAGAGTTCCATGGTGCGCGCGCCGGTTCAGTGAGTCAGAAACGCCGGCCACACCGGAAACTGGAGTTTGAGGGCCATGACAAAGGCAAGGTAGCTGCCCACGGCCAGCAAAGTGGCGAGGATCAGCGATTCTCTGAGCTTGAATTTTTCACCGCCCAGTCCAGCGATGATCACCAGGGCGTAGATCGCAACGATCAAGCCCATCGCAGGCATTCCAACCGAAGGCAGGCCAACCAGAAGGGCCCCGAATGCCAGATTGGCGCCCAGCACACAAATCAGCGGCCGCCAAGCGATGCTGCCAAAGGGGTCGCCGTCGGGTCCTCCGCTGGAGAAAGACTTGATGGCGATCGCCGTGCCCAGCAAGGCCAGGATCACGCCCAGCATGAGCGGAAAATAACCTGGGCCCATGCGTGCTGCCGAACCGACCTCGTAACTGGTGGCGCCGACCGCAAAAGCGATGCCGACGGCAACAAACATCAACCCGGACAAGAAATCCCGCTGGCTTGCCAACTTCATTGCGAATACCCTCACTAGAACGTTAGGTGGCCGAAATTCTAGGGCTCGAATTCCCAGTCAGCTAGGTGGGTTTTACCTGATTGCCCACACAGCATTCCTTGCGGTGTTCCCCCTTTGCGCGCCAACGCCCCGCGCTACCTCACCATTTCCCTGAGGGTTGTTTGGCTCGAATGTGTCGGGCAATGAACTCGACAGACCTTGCCCGGCCAATCTGGCGAGCGAAGTCGATCGCGGAGAGGCCTTGTTCGTTGCGCAGCAGCGGGTCGGCGCCCTCTTTCAGCAACAGCTCCACCACCGCGTCGGCGCCGTAGCGCGCGGCCATCATCAGCGGTGTGGTTTTATTGGGTGATTCGGCGTCGATGTAGGCAAAATGTTCCAGCAGCAGTCGCACCATGTCTGCGCTGGTCTCGCCTGGGTTGCTGGCGGCGTAGTGCAGCGGCGTCCAGCCCGGCTTGTTGACCTCGGCGCGGCGCTCAATCAGGCGGCGCGCCTGCGGCAGCTGGCCTTTAAGCGCCGCCATCATCAGCGGGCTCTCTCCTGCCTTGTTCCGCGCCTCGACATCGACCGCGTTCTGCTGGAGCAGGAAGTCGGCCACCTTCAGCGAGCCTTGGCGCAGCGCCACCAGCAAGCCCGACTCGCCCGTGTCGTCACGGGTGTTCAGGTCAAAGCCGCGAAACGCCAGGTTCACCATGGCCGGTTCGTTGTCGGTCCGGGCGGCAGCGAAGAAGTCGTCGAAAGAGCCTGCTCTCAGTCCTGTCGAAATCAAAAAAAATACAGTTAAAACAACAATCTTTTTAGACAACTTCAAGTGATTTATTGACATCATTTCACGACCACCCGATCGAAAAGCTGGTCGAAATTGTGACTGGTTGCCTGCGCCACCTCGGCAATTGGCAGGCCTTTGATCTCGGCCACCTGCTGCGCCACAAAGGGCACAAAGGCTGGGCTGTTGGTTTTGCCACGGTGGGGCACCGGCGCCAGGTAGGGGCTGTCGGTTTCAATCAGCAGGCGCTCCAGCGGGATCCATCGCAACAGATCGCGAATGTCGGTCGCGTTGCGGAAGGTGACGATGCCCGAAAACGAGATGTAAAAACCCAGATCGAGTGCGGCGCGAGCCACCGCCTCGGTTTCGGTGAAGCAGTGGAACACACCGCGCGCTGGCGGCAGGCCAGTCTCGCCCGCGCTGTTAAAACCGCCGGCTTCGCGCAAGATCGCCAGCGTGTCGTCGGACGCGCTGCGGGTGTGGATCACCAGGGGCAGATCGGTTTGCCGTGCCGCCGAGATGTGCACCAGAAAGCGCTCGCGCTGCCAGGCCATGTCGTCCACGCTGCGGCCGTTCAGGCGGAAGTAGTCCAGCCCGGTCTCACCGATGCCCACCACCCGGGGCCGCGCTGAGCGCTCCACCAGATCGGCCACTGTGGGCTCTTGCACCGCTTCGTTGTCCGGGTGCACGCCCACCGTGGACCAGAGGTTGTCGTGTTGGAGCGCCAGCGCGTGCACATCCGCGAACTCTTCCAGCGTGGTGCAAATGCACAACGCGCGGTCCACCTGCGCAGCCTGCATGGCCACCAGGATGGCAGGCAGTTGCGCGCGCAACTCGGGAAAACTCAGGTGGCAGTGGGAGTCGGTGAACATGCGTGGGCTCAAGAGAACAGCACCGGCCCCAAGGCGGCTCCCGAAGTGGCAGCCGAGGCGGGTAAGCCCGCAGTGTCTCAGATCGTCTGGGTCGGGCGGTCGGAGCCGAGCTGGGTGCCCAGAATCTCTTCGATGCGCAGCTTGAGCTGGCGGGATTTTTCGTCTGCTGGGAAACGGATGCCTACGCCCTGGGTGCGGCCGGCCTGCGCCTTGGCGGGCGTGACCCAGGCCACCTTGCCTGCCACCGGGTAGCGCTGCGGATCGTCGGGCAGGCTGAGCAAGACATACACGTCGTCGCCCAGGCGGTACTCGCGCGACGAGGGGATGAAAATACCACCGTCGGCAAACAGCGGAATATAGGCTGCGTACAACGCCGCTTTCTCCTTGATGGAGAGCTGGATCACGCTCGGACGCGATGCGCTGGCTGGCGGGTTGGTGCTCATGGCGGTTGAGTTTAGCGGCAAACATCTGCGGACAAGCCCGCAAGAACCCGGTAAAACCCGGCCCAGATTGCCGTTTTCAGGGCTTTGGGGGCTGGCGGGCCAGCACCTGACGGGTGCGCGCGGCCCAGGCCTCTTGCATGAGACTGGGGTTGAATGGGTGCTCCACCGAACGCGCGGCCTCCAGCAGCTCTTTGGACCATTGGGCCAGCGCGGTCCAGCGGGGCGCTGGCGGCAACTGGCTGGCGGGAAAGTAGCGCGGCACCGCGCCGCTGGCCTGCGCCATCAGGTCGTGACACAACTTTTGCAACACGGCGAGCTGGCGGGCGGCGGGCCACGCTGCCAGTAACGACCAGTCTTCGCGCGCCAGCGCCTGCGGCAGCGCGAGCCAGGCGGCGGCATCGAGCCCGCTGCGCGCCCAGTCGAGAGCGTCGTCGGGTCGTCCGCCAGCGGCCTGAAGCCAGACCTCGGCTTGCTCGGGGGTGGCATGTGATTTGCCGTCCTGGTTCACCTGCGCCAGCAGCCAGCTTAGCGCCTCGGCCTTATCGGGCCAGGCCATTGCGTGGGTCTGGCAGCGGCTGCGGATGGTGGGCAGCAACTGGTCGGCGGCTTCGGTGGCCAGCACCAGGCGCACGACGCCGTTGGGCTCTTCCAGCGTCTTGAGCAAGGTGTTGGCCGACTCGTTGTTCATCCGCTCGGCCGGGTAGACCAGCACGACCTTCGTGGAGCCGCGGGCGCGGGTGAACTGGGTGAAGCTGACTGCGCCGCGCGCCGCTTCGACCCGGATCAGTTTGCTGGGTTTGCGCTCCTTTTCGTCCAGCTTTTTCTGCGTGGCCTCGTCCAGCGGCCAGCCGAGCTCAAGGCTCAGGGTTTCGGGCAACAGCACACACAAATCGGCATGGGTGCGCACGTCGATCGCGTGGCAGCTGCCGCAAATGCCGCATGCTCCCTGCGCGCTCGGCTGCTCACAGAGCCAGGCGCGCGCCAGCGCAAGCGCCAGGTCGTACTGACCCAAGCCCGACGGTCCGGCGAGCAGCAGTGCGTGGCCGCGCTGACCGAGAGCCGCTTGCAGTTGTCGCTGCAGCCAGGGGGCCAGCGGCGCCGGGGGGGTGGGTGCATTCATTCCCACACCTCTGCGCCATGCGCTGAGCGGCGATCCCCTTCGGGCGGTCGGGCGGGACTCATGCGGCACCCTCGCAGGCCAGCCAGCCGCGCGACTCGAACGCCGCCCGCACACCTCGCCAGACGGCATCGACCGGCTGGTCTGCGGCCACGCGGGCGAAGCGCAGCGGCTGCTCCTGCATGCGATGTGCGTACCCTGCGGCCACACGACTGAAAAACGCCACCGGCTGCGATTCGAAGCGGTCCGGCGGGCGCGCCGTGGCCAGCCGCATGGCGGCGGTCTCGGGCGGCAGGTCGAACCAAAGGGTGAGATCGGGCTGGCGCAGGCCGCCTTGCGGCAGCGCCTGTACCCAGATTTCGAGCTGGCGCAACACGTCGAGGTCAAATCCGCGCCCGAAGCCCTGGTAGGCCACGGTGGCGTCGGTGAAGCGGTCGCACAGCACCACCTCGCCGCGGAATAGCGCCGGCTCGATCACCTGCTGCAAATGGTCGCGCCGGGCTGCGAACATCAACAGCGCCTCGCACAGCGGGTCCATCGCATCGCCAAGCACCAGGGCGCGCAGCTTCTCAGCCAGTGGCGTGCCCCCCGGTTCGCGGGTCAGCGTGACCGCGCGACCCTGAGCGCGAAAGGCGTCGGCCAGCCGGGCGATGTGGGTCGACTTGCCGGCGCCGTCGATGCCTTCGAAGCTGACGAACAGGCCGGGGTGAGCGAGGGGTTCTGTCATCAGCGCTGCAAGATGAAGCGGCGCACCGCGGCGTTGTGTTCGGGCAGGGTGGCGCTGAAGTGGCTTGATCCATCGCCGCGCGAGACGAAATAAAACGCCTGGGTCGGCTCGGGTTGCACCGTGGCCAGCAGGCTGTTCCAGCCCGGCATGGAAATCGGTGTGGGCGGCAGGCCGGCGCGGGTGTAGGAGTTGTAGGGGGTGTCGGTCAGGAGATCGACGCGGCGCAGGTTGCCGTCGAAACGCTCACCCAGGCCGTAGATCACGGTCGGATCCGTCTGCAGCCGCATGCCGATGCGCAGGCGGTTGCTGAACACGCCGGCGATCTGCCCGCGGTCGCTTTCCAGCCCGGTTTCTTTCTCCACGATGCTCGCCAGAATGAGTGCCTCCTCGGGCGAGCGCAGAGGCGTGGTCGCGCTGCGCTGAGCCCAGGCTTGCGCCAGGCGTTGGTCCATCGCCAGCGCTGCCTGGCGCAGGACGGTCGAAGCTGGCGCGTTTTTCGCCATTCGGTACGTGTCTGGAAAGAAACGGCCCTCGGGATGGCGCCCAGGAAAGCCGATGCGCTCCATGATCTGGGCTGGGCTCAGACCGTCGAGGTCTTGCGTAAGGTCGGGCGAGCTTCGCACCGCCTGCAACACCTCCCGGATGTTCCAACCCTCCAGCAGCACCAGATTGCGCAGCGCCTGCTCACCGCGCACCAGCTTGCCCAGCAGGCTGCGCGGTGTGGTGCCCGGCTCGAACTCGTAGCTGCCCGCCTTGATCTCACGCGCCTGGCCGGACAGACGGAACCAGGCGAACAGCAGAGTAGCCGGTGTCTGGGCACCGGCATCGGCCAGCGCCTCGGCCACCCGGCGCGGCGCGGTGCCCGGCGCCACGGTGAGCTCGATCGGGCCGCTCGCGTCGGCGGGCACCAGCGGCCGTTGCAGCCACCACGCAGCCGTGCCAGCAGCCAGCATGGCCAGCAGCAGCAACACGATCAGCAGGCGTTTCAACAGACGGATCACGGGGTGGAAATCGGTGGACGCCAGAAGCGTTTTTGCGGTGTGGGCAAAGGCGATCGCAGAGAGCGACGGTAAGGGCGGGACGATGATAATCGACCCCTATTCGCCGCGTTTCCTGCGCGCGCCACCAGGAGCTGCCATGAACGCCCCCACCCTGCCCCACGGCATTGCCCGTCTGGATCACCTCGGCGTGATCCGCGCCCACGGCGCCGATGCGGCCAAATTTCTGCAAGGCCAGCTGACTCAGGACTTCGTTTTGCTGGCTTCATCCGAGGCCCGGCTGACTGCCTTCTGCTCGCCCAAGGGCCGCATGCTGGCCAGTTTCATCGGTTTCAAGCGCGCACCCGACGACATCCTGCTGGTCTGCAGCCGCGACCTCCTGGCGCCCACACTCAAGCGCTTGTCGATGTTTGTTATGCGTGCCCAGGTCAAGCTCAGCGATGCCAGCGAGGCGTTTGCGGTCTGGGGCGTGGCTGGCGAGGCCGCCACCGGGCTGGGGGACAGGCCCTGGAGCCAGCTCAACACAGCCGACGGTCGCAGCTGGACGCGGCTCTACCCGGCCGACGGTGTGGCGCGCGCCCTGTGTATCGCACCGATCCCTGAAGCTGGCGCGGCCGAGCCGCCCGCCGGCCCCGCGCTCGACGCGGCGCTCTGGCCGTGGCTGGAGGTGATGAGCGGTGTGGCCCCGATCACCCAGCCGGTGGTGGAAGCGTTTGTGCCGCAGATGCTGAACTACGAGTCGGTTGGTGGCGTGAACTTCAAGAAAGGCTGCTTTCCAGGGCAGGAGGTGGTCGCACGCAGCCAGTTCCGGGGCACGCTCAAGCGCCGCGCCTACCGCGTTGCGTCCGAGGCTGCCCTCGCCGTGGGTCAGGAGGTGTTTCACGACAGCGATACCGATCAACCCTGCGGCACTGTGGTGGCGGCTGCCGCCAACCCGGGCGGTGGCTGGAACGCCATCGTGTCCATACAGACCTGCGCCGCCGGCGGCGGACTCCTCAGCGTGGGCGCGGTGGGCGGGAGTGCCCTCACGCTGATGCCCCTGCCCTATCCCTTGCTGGACGACATCTGAGCCCACCCGGTCCGCCGACATGTGCCTGATCGCCTTTGCCTTGGGCATGCGGCCGTGCCTACCGCTGTTGCTGGCGGCCAACCGAGACGAGTTCTTCGATCGACCCACCGCACCCTGGCACCGCTGGACCTTGCCCGACGGCGGCAAAATACTCGGTGGAC
>JBBSDB010000150.1:0-9138 GCA_038249735.1 Burkholderiales bacterium | reverse complement strand
CCACTTCAAGCCGTGGTGCCAGCACCAGTGGGCCAGGCGGTGCAGCCAGAGCGCGTGCAGGCCGGGGTAGCAGGTGATCACTTCCCAGGTGCTGCGGGCAGCAGGGTCGCGCTCCAGCACACACTGGATGTCGGAACGGAATCGGTCAAGCATGGAAAACATAGAAGAAGCAGTCTAGCGCTGGGCTCGCTCGGCCACTTGCAGCATGGCCTTGGCGACCCCGCGCAGGATGTGGATCTCTTCCTCGCCGGGCGCGGCGCGGTTGAAGAGTTGGTTGAGCCGGGCCATGAGTTTCTTGGGCGCGTCGGGGTCGAGAAAATCGATCGCCACCAGCGCCTGCTCCAGGTGCTGCAGCATGCCCGCGACCGCTTGCGCGTCGGCCGGCACACGTGCGGCCGCTTGGGCAACCGGGGCCACCGGGCCGAACCCGCCAAGCGCCTGGCGCCAGTCGTAGGCAATCAGCTGCACCGCAGCCGCCAGGTTGAGCGAACCGAACTTCGGATCGGTCGGGATGCTCAGGCAAGCGTGGCAGCGGTACACATCTTCGTTGCGCATGCCGAATCGCTCCGAGCCGAACAGAAACGCCACGCCGGTGGGACGCGCACCCTCCGAGGTCAGCAAGCTGCTGAAGTGCTCGCGCGGCGCGCGGGTGGGCGGGCCGAAATCGCGCGGTGTCATCGCGGTGGCGCAGAGGTGGCTCAGGCCATCGAGCGCCTCGTCGAGCGTGTCCACGATGCGGGCCTTGGCCAGCACATCGTTGGCACCGCTGGCGCGCTGAATCGTCTCTTCGCGTCTGAGCACATTGGCCCAGCGCGGGGCGACCAGCACCAGGTCGTCAAAACCCATCACCTTCATGGCGCGAGCAACCCCGCCCACATTGCCGGCGTGGCTGGTCTGGATCAGGACACATCTTGAAATCATGAATACCCCCCGCGCCGCTTCGCGTCACCCCCCAGGGGGCCACACCAGCAGCCCGGCAAAGCCGGTTCTGCGGTGTGTGCTGGACGAGTCACCTCTTTCGGGAGACGCATCGCTTGGGGTGAGGTTCGGCTTGGGTGAAGTCGTTAAAATTGTCGATTGTCGCCGCAGCATCGTCTCGGCATTTCCGCTCTTCCCCGTTGCGCGGCCTCTGTGGCCGCGCCAAGGCACACAACCTATGTCGACCAATCTCCACCCCATGCTCAACGTGGCCATCAAGGCCGCCCGTATCGCCGGCACGCTCATCAACCGCGCGGCGCTGGATGTGGAGTCGGTGCGGGTCTCGGTCAAGCAGACCAACGATTTCGTCACCGAGGTTGACCACGCCGCAGAAGCCGCGATCATCGACACCCTGCTCACCGCCTACCCGGACCACGCGATCTGGGCCGAGGAATCGGGCCGCAAACCCGGGCGCCATGGCGGCGCCGACCATGTGTGGATCATCGACCCGCTGGACGGCACCACCAACTTCATTCACGGCTTCCCGGTCTACTGCGTGAGCATCGCGCTCCTGGTCGGCAACCGGCTGGAGCAGGCGGTGGTCTACGACCCCTCGCGCAACGACCTGTTCTGCGCCACCCGAGGGCGTGGTGCTTACATGAACGACCGCCGCATCCGGGTGGCCAAGCGCACCGGATTGCGCGAATGCCTGCTGTCCACCGGCTTCCCGTTTCGCCCAGGCGACGCCTTCCAGACCTATTTGCAGATGATGGGCGAGGTGATGCCGCGCTGCGCTGGCTTGCGCCGCCCCGGCTCGGCCGCGCTGGATCTGGCCTATGTGGCGGCCGGGTTCACTGATGGCTTCTTTGAGATGGGCCTCTCGCCCTGGGACGTGGCTGCCGGTGCCCTGCTGGTCACCGAAGCGGGTGGCCTGGTCGGCAATTTCTCCGGTGAGTCCGACTTCCTGGAGCAAAAGGAATGTCTGGCCGCCAACCCGCGCATCTACGGCCAGCTGGTTGGCACCATCGGCAAGTTCAGCAAATTCGCCAGCGCAGGCGACAAGGCGGCGGTGCGCCAGGCACGCGGCAAGCCCGCTGCCGAGGAGAGCACCGAGGTGCCAGAGGCTGGCGACAACAGTGCAACCGAACCCAGCCCGCCACCGTTCTAAACCGAGCTGCCCGCCACAGGCTCAGGTACGCCGCAACGTCCACCAGAAGGACGCCCCCACATCGGGCTGCGCCTCGGCCCAGATCCGACCGCCATGACGCTCGACGATGCGCGAGACGATGGCCAGCCCGACGCCTGTACCGGGCACATCGGTAACGGCATGCAGGCGCTGAAAAAGGCCAAACAGCTTGGCCGAGTGGGCCATGTCAAAACCCATGCCGTTGTCGCGCAGACAGAAAGCGCCCAGGCTGTCGTCGAAACGAAGCTCCAACCTTGGGCGGACGCGGTGGCGTGAGTATTTGAGGCCGTTCTCCATCAGGTTGTGCAACATCTGACGCAGCAAGGTGGCGTCGCCCAGCACCGTGGGCAGGTGGTCGATGGCAATTTCCGCTGCAGGCGCTTCTTGCGCCAGCTCCTCAGCCACCGCCCTGGCCAGGCTTTCCAGGTCGACCGGCACCGCCTCAAGATCCGCCTGCACCACCCGCAACAGCTCCAGCATGTCGGTGAGCATCTGACCCATCTTGCGCGATGCGTTGTTGATGCGGACAAACATCTCGCTCGCCACCGGACCCAATGGCTCATCGGTCTCATCGGCAATCAGTGCCGAAAAGCCGTTGACCGCGCGCAGCGGGGACCGCAGATCGTGCGCGATGGAGTAGGAAATGGCCTCCATGTCGCGCAGCGAGCGCTCCAGCGCGGCGGTGCGCTCGCTGACCCGCTGCTCCAGACTGGCGTTGAGCGCCAACACCTCTTCTTGCGCGGCGATGCGGTCGGTGATTTCGAGGTGGGTGCCTGACATGAACCGGCCTCGCCCCTGCGTATCGCGTTCGTGTACCCGTCCGCGCTTGTTGACCCAGATCCAGTGCCCCAGACGGTGGCGCAGGCGCAGGTCGATATCGACAAACGGGCTCTCGCCCATCCAGTGCGCCATCAGCGCAGCCTGGGCCCGTTGCAGGTCGTCCGGGTGAACCAGGCCCACCCACGTGGTGAGCGAGACCGGCTCCAGATCGGCAGCGCTGTGGCCGAGCATCTCGGCCCACCGGTCGTCGATACGCAGTTCCCCGGTGTCCAGGTTGGTCTCCCAGATGCCAGGCCGCGTGGCCTCCAACACCCAGGCCAGTCGCTGGCGCTCTTCTCGCAACGCCTCCTGCACCTTGATGTATGGGGTGACGTCGGAGAAGGTGCGAACCAGGCCGCCGTCTGAAAGGTGGCGCGACCTGACCTCCAGCGTGCGGCCATCAAGGGTTTTGCGCCAATAGTTGTCGGGCGACACCATGCCGCCAGGCTGCACCAAGTAAGACCGGGCTTCGGGTTTCACCAACTCCATGTTGGCGCCAAAATCGCCCCGTTCCCGCTGAAACTGCACGATCTCCTCATGGGTCGGCTGCGTGCTCATCAACGCCTCAGGTAGGTCCAGCAAGGCCAGCACCTGTTGGTTGAAGATCAAGATGCGACCGTTGGAGTCCACCTTGGTCAATCCCTGGCTGATGCTGTCCAGCGTGGCCTGCAAGGTCTCGCTTTTCTCGGCCAGCGCCTGGCTGGTGCGCTCCAACGCGGCCCGCGTGCGCCGCCGCTCGGCATGACCGCGCCATGCCAGCACCAACTGGCGCACCGTGCCCAGCAGGGGTTGCAGGAAGTCAACGTCTTGCGGGCTGTAGCCGCCCGGCTGGTTGGCCAGACCGACGAGGGCCACCACGCGATCGCCCACTGTCAGCGGAATGCCCAGAAAGGCGTCCATGGGCGGATGTCCCGCCGGCATGCCGCCCGAGCGGGGATCGTGGCGCGGATCGTTGGCGATCACCGGCTGGCCCGTGACCATGGCCTGGCCAAACAGCGAGCTTAGGTTGCGAAACGCCATACCAGCGTCCATTTGCGATTCGTAGAACAGACGCGAAGGCTCGTCCCAGGCGATGTTGGTGATGGCGTGGGTGCGCAAATAGGGCGTACCGTCTTCGTTGCAATGCACCTCGCCGACAAACCCGTAGCCGCTGCCGGTCAGGCTCAGGAAGGCCGCCAGCAGCCCTTCGAAGGCTTGGCGCTTGTCGTCGGCCTCGATGTAGATCGCCTGCGCCCCACGGACCGCCTCCAACATCTGGCGTTGGCGCGCCAGCTGTTGCTCGGCCAGACGCGCCTCGGTGACATCGGTGGTGAAACCGTGCCAGACCACCGAGCCATCGGCCTCGGCCTGGGGCAGGGCCTCCACGCTGTACCAGCGGGTGCGTCCACCTGACAGGCAAACACGGTAGACCTGGCGCCACACACTCAAGGTCTTGGCGGAGTGATCCAGCGAGCGTCGCAGGTCGCCCATATCGTCTGGGTGCACACGCTTGAACAGCGTGCGCGCGTCGCTTTGCAGTTCTGCTGGCTCCACCTCCAGCATCTCGCGCGCCCGGTCGTTCACATATGAAATCACACTGCGGCCATCGGGCTGCAGGCAGGCTCGGTACATCAGGCCGGGTACGCGGGCGGCTATGTTTTGCAACAGGGCGAGCTGCTCGGCCAGAGCCTCACGCGTTTCGCGCTCGACGGTGATGTCCTGCACCACACCAAAATCGGTCTGCGGATTCCCCGCTACCGCCGTCTGGCCGATGCGGGTGCGAAACCAGCGCTGCGCCCCGTCCGGTCGGGTCCAGCGGAACTCCACCTCACGCTCGTCCTTGGCCTCGCGCGCAGCCAGCCAGTGCGGCAGGTCATCGGGGTCAATGCCGCTTCGGCCAAGGCTGCGGTAAATCTCCCCCTGACGCGGCATGCCGGTGATGTCGTGCAGACCGTCCGACCAGATCACCTTGTCCTCGTCGGCGGCGTTGGTCCAATGGCCGACGCGGGCCAGCTTCTCGTGTGCTGCGTGCAGTTCCAGACGGCGCTCCAATGACTGGTTGGCCTCCTTCAAAGCGGCTTCGCTGCGCTCGCGCGCGAGCTGAGCATCGACCTCGGGCGTGACCTCCACGATGACCGCCAGCAACAAGGGCTCTGGCTTGGCCTCGATTCTTGCGCTGTGGATGCGCACGCTGTGCTCAATACCGCCCGCAAGACGCAGCGTATGCCGATGCTGCACCTCACTCGCCGTACCCAGTTTGTCAATGAAGGCTTGGCGCTTCACCTCTGCGGGCCAGAAACCCAGCTCCACGGAGGTTCGCCCGATCACAGACTCTCGTTCCCGCCCGTGCAGCGCCAGCCAAGCGTCGTTGACCGCGATCAAATGCCCATCACTCAGACGGCTCACGCTGGCGGGCAACGGCGACGCAAGAAACAAGGCCTCGTAGGGCAGCACAGAAGCGGAGCCCTGAAGCGCGGAACCTACGACTGGCGATGGGTCGCTGGGCTGGTCGGGGCGGCTCGGTTCTGACGACATCGGCAAATCGGTGGTTTGAGGCGGTGGTCCCGCCCATTGTGAAGCAAGCCAATGGCGCCTGAAAGCCTGAATTGCCCTGCTAAAGTTGCCCGCTGCAACGAATCGCCCAACGAGACCGACCTTGAACGCCCAGCTGGACAAACACACGCCGATGATGCAGCAGTACCTGGGCATCAAAGCCGGGTACCCAAACACGCTGGTGTTCTACCGCATGGGCGATTTTTACGAGCTGTTTTTTGCTGACGCCGAAAAGGCGGCCCGCCTGCTCGACATCACCCTCACGCAGCGCGGGCAATCGGGTGGCGCGCCGGTGGTGATGGCGGGTGTGCCGTTTCACTCGCTCGACAACCACCTGGCGCGGCTCATCAAACTGGGTGAGTCGGTGGCGATCTGCGAGCAGGTGGGTGATGTGGCCACCGCCAAAGGACCGGTGGAACGCCAGGTGGTGCGCGTGGTCACGCCAGGCACGCTGACCGACGCCGAGCTGCTGCCTGACAAGAGCGAGGCGGTGCTGATGGCGGTGCATCTCGGCGCGCGCAGCGGCCTGGGCATGGCCTGGCTGTCGGTGACCCAAGGCATCGTGTTTTTGGCCCAGTGCGAGAGCGACGCGCTGCCCGACTGGCTGGCGCGCATCGCGCCCGGCGAGCTGCTTTACAGCGCTGATGCCAGCACCGCGTTCGAGAAGCGCATCACCCTGCTTGCCGCGCAGCCGCAAGCAGGCGGCGCGCGCACGGTGGCGGTGCTGCGGCCCGCGTGGGCGTTTGACGCGGGGCTGGGCGAGCGCAAGCTGCTGGCCCAGCTGCAAGCCGGCAGCCTCACCGCCTGGGACGCACAAGACCTGCCCGACGCCCACGCCGCCGCGGCCGCGCTGCTGGAATACGCCGAACACACCCAGGGCCGGACGCTCAGCCATGTGAGCAGCCTGCGGGTGGCGCGCAGCGACGAACTCATCGACCTGCCGCCCAACACCCGGCGCAACCTGGAACTCACCCACACGCTGCGCGGCGAGACCCGGCCCACGCTGTTTTCTTTGCTCGATGTGTGCGCCACCGGCATGGGCAGCCGCGCGCTGCGCAGCTGGCTGCTGGAGCCCAGGCGCGATCGCGCCGAAGCGCGCGAGCGGCTGGGCGCCATTGCTGCTTTGCGCGATGGCTTGGGCGAGCGGTTGCGCACCGCGCTCAAAGGCGCCAGCGATGTCGAGCGCATCACCGCGCGGACCGCCTTGCGCCAGGTGCGCCCGCGCGAGCTGGTCGGGCTGGGTCTCACGCTCGGCCGCGCGGCCCAACTCGCGCAGGCGCTCCAGGGTCAGCCCAACGCTTCGCTGCTGCACCGCCTGTGTGGCGACCTGCAACCGCCCGCTGGCTGTGCCGATCTGCTGCAACGCGCGCTGCATGCTGAGCCGGCGGCGCTGCTGCGCGACGGCGGCGTGATCGCCGACGGTTTCGACGTCGATCTCGACGAGCTGCGCGGTATCCAGAACAACTGCGACAGCTTTTTGATCGATCTGGAAGCGCGCGAGCGCGAGCGCACCGGCATCCACAACCTGCGGGTGCAGTTCAACAAAGTACACGGCTTCTACATCGAGGTCACGCAAGGCCAGGCGAGCAAAGTGCCGGACGATTACCGGCGCCGCCAGACGCTGAAAAACGCCGAGCGCTTCATCACGCCCGAGCTCAAGGCGTTTGAAGACAAGGCGCTCAGCGCACAAGACCGCGCACTGGCGCGCGAAAAACAGCTGTTTGAGGCCCTGCTCGATGAACTGCAAGCCTTCATTGAACCGCTGACTCGCGTGGCGCGCGCCATTGCCGCACTCGACGCCCTTTGCGCGCTGGCCGAGCGCTCGCTCACGCTCAACTGGAACGCGCCGCTGTTTGTGGCCGAGCCCTGCATCGAGATCCGCGCCGGTCGGCATCCGGTGGTGGAGGCTCGGCTGAACGAGACCAGCGGCGGCAGCTTCATCGCCAACGACACGGTGATGGGCCCCAAGGCGCGCATGCAGGTCATCACCGGCCCCAACATGGGCGGCAAAAGCACCTACATGCGCCAGGTGGCGGTGATCGTGTTGCTCGCCAGCGTGGGCAGCTATGTGCCGGCGAAGGCGTGTCGGCTGGGGCCGATCGATGCGATCCACACCCGCATCGGCGCCGCCGACGACCTGGCCAACGCGCAGTCCACCTTCATGGTCGAGATGACCGAGGCCGCGCAGATCTTGAACGCGGTCACACCGCAGAGGGAGGCGCCGGGCCGCCCCAAGCTGACCAGCCCCCCTCGGGGGGAGGGCGGGGCGCAGCCCGGTCCAGGGGGCGCCTTTTCTCTGGTGCTGATGGACGAAATCGGCCGCGGCACCTCGACCTTCGACGGCCTGGCACTGGCTGGCGGCATCGCCGCCCACCTGCACGACAAGGCGCGCTGTTTCACCTTGTTTGCCACGCACTATTTCGAGCTCACCGAATTCCCGGCCAGCCACCACGCGGCGGTGAATGTGCACGTGAGCGCGGTCGAGGGCGGCGGCAAACGCGGTGAGAAAAGTGGCGGTGAGGGCGGCATCGTGTTCCTGCACCAGATCGAACCCGGGCCGGCCAGCCGCAGCTACGGCATTCAGGTGGCGCGCCTGGCCGGCGTGCCCAGCGCGGTGGTACAGCATGCGCGCGCCGCGCTGGCCGCGCTGGAAAACCAGAGCGAGCAGCAGCGCAGCCAGGTCGACCTGTTTGCAGCGCCACCGGCCAGCGCCGAGCCCGAGCCACACCCGCTGCAGCAAGCACTCGACCGCATCGATCCCGACACCCTGTCGCCGCGCGAAGCGCTGGACAGTCTTTACCAACTCAAGAAAATCGCCCGGAGCCCACCATGACCTACTGCGTCGCCGTCAAACTCAAGGCCGGTATGGTCTTTCTCTCCGACTCGCGCACCAATGCTGGCCTGGACCAGATCAGCACCTTCCGGAAAATGATCGTCTACGAGAAGCCGGGCGACCGATTCATGTGCCTGCTGTCGGCCGGCAACCTCAGCATCTCGCAATCGGTGCGCGAGATTCTGCAAGTGGAGAAGCTGGCGCACCACGACGGCGGCGAGCCGATCACGATCTGGAACGCCACCAGCATGTTCGACGCCGTGCGTGTGCTGGGATCGGCTGTGCGCCATGTGTACCAGCGCGACGGCGAGTCGCTCCACCGAGCCGGGCTGGACTTCAACGTGTCCATGATTTTCGGCGGCCAGATTCGCGGCGAGGGCATGCGCCTGTTTCAGGTCTATTCGGCGGGCAACTTCATTGAGGCCACAGCCGAAACACCATTTTTCCAGGTCGGCGAATCCAAGTACGGCAAGCCGGTGCTCGACCGGGTGATCACGCCCGAGACACCGCTGGACGAGGCGGCCAAGTGTGTGCTGGTGTCGATGGACTCCACGCTCAAATCGAACCTATCGGTCGGCCTGCCGCTCGATCTGGCGGTGTACGAGGCGGATCGGCTGACATCGGACCGCATCGCCTGCATCGACGAACACAACCCCTACCTGCGCATGCTGCACGAGACCTGGGGCCAAAAACTGCGTGAGGTGTTTGACAGCATCGAACACCCGGCCTGGAATGGCACCGCCACCGACGTGCCCCTGATGGGCGTCAGCGAGCGCCACCAACCGCTGCGCAAGATCAGCCACGAGCGCGAGAAGTTGATATAGGAGCCTGTCGGACTTGGGGCGTCGAT
>JBBSDB010000149.1:0-9169 GCA_038249735.1 Burkholderiales bacterium | reverse complement strand
GGGCTACCCCAAGATCAAGGTGCTCAACGGGGGGTTTAGCGCCTGGACGGCGGCGGGCCTGCCGGTGTCCCTTGAGGCGGCCACGCCCACACCGGCCACCTTCCCCGATCTGCCGATGACGGATGTGATGCTCACCCAGGCCGACGTACAGGCGGCGCTGGGCACTGAGGTGGTGTTGCTCGATGTGCGCGATGTGGACGAGTGGATCGGCGACAGCTCCAGCCCTTACGGCAAAGACTTTGCCCCGCGCAAAGGCCGCCTGCCGGGCGCGAAATGGGTGGAGTGGTACCGCTTCATGAAGCCTTCCGCCCAGGGCCCGGTGTTCAAGACGCCAGACGAGGTGCGCGCCGAGTGCGCCAGCGCCGGCATTGCGCCGGCTGACACGGTGTACCTGTATTGCTTCAAGGGCGCGCGCGCGTCCAACACCTTCCTCGCGCTCAAGCAGGCGGGCTTCAGCGACGTGCGCATGTACTTCGGCTCCTGGAACGAGTGGTCGCGCGACCCGAGCCTGCCGATCGAGGCCGGGTTGCCCCGGGTGACCCAGATCGCGCCGCCAGCCAAGCTGGGTCAGTTGGCCATGGCCGCCTGAGCCAACACACTTCAAACCTTTTCTGTTTTGCCCAACCCGACCCACGGAGACAACATGCTTGACACCGCCACCACTGACGCCACCCCCACCACCGTCAAAGCCTACCTGCGCCCGATCGACGCCGCAGGCCTCGCCACCTTCGCCGCCAAGGGCAAGGCCAACCCCGGCTCGCGCGGCACCAACAAGGTCCACACGGTGATGGAAGGCCAGTACCGCTCGCTGTCGTATGTGGGGCAGCACGCGCCGGTGGTGGTCGATGAGCCGCTGCACCTGTTCGGCGAAGACACGGCGCCGGCGCCGGGCGAGATCGTGCTCTCGGGTCTGGGTGGCTGCATCGCGGTGGGCGTCACCGCCGTGGCCACCTGGAAGGGCGTGAAGCTGAGCAAGCTTGAGGTGTTCATGGAAGGCGACATCGGCAACCCCGCCGCCTGGGGCGCGGGTGGCGCGCTGGAAAAGACACCGGCTGAAATGGGCTTTCAGGCGATTCGGGTGAAGGTGCTGGTGGAGGGTGACGCGCCGCGCGAGGTGTTGAACGAGATCGTGCAGCACGCGAACCGTTACTCGCCGGTGGCGAACTCCATGCGCAACCCGATTCCGTTCGAGATAACGAGCATGTAACCCCCCGCGCCGCTTCGCGTCACCCCCCCCCGGGGGCGGCACTGGCGGCCCAGCAGAGCCGGTTCCGCGGTGCCCTGGGCGGATGCACCGGACCGCAAGGTATTGACGCCCTTTTGCATTTGCTACCCGACCACGCAAGGACACTCTATGAACCCCTACGACCTGCCCCCCGAACTGAGCCACGAAGCGACCGCGGCCAGTTTCCTGGCTGCTGTGCGCGAAGTGGCGCGGGGCCCGCTGGCGGCGGTGGTCGAGTCCATCGACCGAACAGGTTACTACCCGCGCGCCGAGCTGCAACAACTCGGTGCGCTGGGCGCCATGAGCGCGCACCTGGATGCGCCAGCCGGCCGCGGCGACTTCGGCCTGGCCATCCGCGCCATGGCCGAGGCGTCTCAGGTGTGCGGCGCCACCGGCTTCATGATGTGGTGCCAATCGGTGCTGGGCCTGTACATGCAGGCCTCGGGCAACCCCGCGCTCAACGGTGGGGCGCTGATGGCGCTGGCGCGCGGCGAGTCGCTGGGCGGCACGGCGATGTCCAACCCGATGAAGAGCTACGCGCAGATCGAAACCCTGCTGCTCAAGGCCAAGCCGGTCGAGGGCGGCTTTCTTGTGAGCGGTACGCTGCCCTGGGTCAGCAACCTGGGGCCCGACCACGCCTGCGGGGCGCTGGCCGGCGTGGTCGATGCAGATGGCCAGGTGGTGCGCGAGGTGATGTTTCTGTTGCGCTGCGATGGCGAGGGCGTGGAGCTGCCCGAGTGCCCGAGCTTCTCTGCCATGGAGGGCACAGGCACCTACGCGCTGCGGCTCAAGGACCACTTCATCGGCGCGAGCGAGATCATGGCCGACCCGGCCAAGCCGTTCATTGCGCGCATCCGCAGCGCCTTCGTCATGCTTCAGTGCGGCATGGCGGTGGGTGTGACGCAGGGCGCCATCGATTCCATGTGGGCGGTAGAAGACCAGCTCGGTCATGTGAACCAGTTCCTGGACGACCGGCCCGCCGCGCTGCAGGCTGAGCTCGACGCGCTGACTGCGCGCGTCATGACGCTGGCCGAGACGCCGTTCAACCCGTCGGTGGAATTTTTCATCGACGTGCTCGATGCCCGCGCCCACGGCGCCGAGCTTTCCTTGCGCGCCGCGCAGTCGGCCCTGCTGCACCAGGGTGCGCGCGGCTATCTCATGAGTTCGGCCGTGCAGCGCCGGGTGCGCGAATCGCACTTTGTGGCCATCGTCACGCCGGCGATCAAGCACCTGCGCAGCGAGATTGCGCGGCTGAGTGCCGAGGTGTTGCCGGCATGAACACCTTGTCGGCCGTGGCGACCGCCGCGCAATCCCTGGTGCCCTACCAGACCTACATCTGCGAAGCCTGCGGCTACGTCTACGACGAGGCGGCAGGCGACCCCGACGGCGGTCTGGCGCCTGGCACCCGTTTTGCCGACATCCCCGACGACTGGGCCTGCCCGCTGTGTGGCGTGACCAAGGCCGATTTCACCGCCTATGCGGCGCCCTCTCTGGAGGCGCTGCGCGCCCGCGCACCGGCCATCGCTGGGGTGGCAGCGCGCGGTGGCGCGGCTGGCGTGGTGATCGTGGGCGCAGGCCGCGCCGGCTGGCAGACCGCCGAAGCCCTGCGCGCGCTGGACGCCGAGCTGCCGATCACCCTGGTGACCACCTGCACCGGCGATGTGTACGACAAGCCGCTGCTCTCGATCGCGATGGCGCGCGCGCTCAGCCCCACCTCACTGGTGAAAGAAAGCGGGCCAGACGCAGCGGCGCGACTGGGCGTGCGCCTGCTGGCCCACACCCAGGCGGTGCGTATTTGCAGCGACACACAGACGCTGCGCACCACGCGCGGCAACCTGCGCTACGACCAGCTGGTGTTGGCGCATGGCGCGCGCGCTGCGCTGCCCGCTTGCCTGCCGCCCGAGCTGTGCTGGCGCGTCAACCACCTGGCGGCTTATCAAAAACTGCGGACGGCCCTCGGTGACACACCGCGCGATGTGCTCATCGTCGGTGCCGGCCTGATCGGCAGCGAGCTGGCCAACGATCTCGCGCTCGGCGGCCACCGCATCACCTTGCTCGACACCCAGTCCGAGCCGCTCGCGCGCTGGCAGGGCGAGGGCGCTGGCGCGCAGTTGCTGCAAGCGTGGAAAGATCTGTCGATTCGTTTTGTGGGCGGTGTGCAGGTGAGCCGGTTGGAGCGGGTGGGCCACCTGGGCAGCGTGCAGTACCGCGTGAGCACCGAAGACGGCCAGCGCTTCGTGGCCGATCAGGTGATTGCCGCCGCTGGCCTGGCCACGCCATCGCGGCTGGCCGAGAGCGCCGGCTTGGCCTGGAACCAAGGCATTGCGGTGGAGGCGGCCACCCTGCGCACCAGCGTCGAGCGCATCCACGCGCTGGGCGACTGCATCACGGTGAACGGCCAGGCCAGCCGCTACATCGAACCGATCGCTCGCCAGGCCCGCGCGATTGCCGCAGCGATCTGTGGCGCCGCCCCCGCGCCCTACGAGCCGCGCGCGGCCACCGTGCGCGTGAAGACCAGCTCGCATCCGCTCACGCTGCACTGAGCGCTGTTCGGGTTCAGGGTTTGCATAGCCACTGCTGCACGCTGGGACGTTGCCACTGGTGGTTGGCATACGAAATCAAGTGGTCGGGCATGGGATCTCCGTGCAAGGCAAGGCGCTGGATCATCAGCGCCATGTCCACGTCAACGATGGACCATTGTCCGCATGCGTGGTCACCGTGATCGGGCAACACCGTCGCGGCCACCGAGATCAGTCTGTCTGCTGCTGCCTGACCTGCCACGCTGAGTGGTGGCCGTTTTTCGCCGAAGAAGACCACCTCGGTGGGGCGTTCGATGCGCAAGGCCATCAGATCGCTGCGCAGCCATGCTTGCAGTTGGCGCGCGCGCGCTCGGGCGCGCGGCTCTGACGGGTACAAGGCTGCACCGGAGAACACATCGTCCAGGTATTCGGTGATGGCCGACGACTCTGTCAGAGAAAAATCGCCATGACTGAGCCAAGGAACCCTTTGGGTGAGTGAGCGTTTGGCGAAGCGAGCGGTGCGGTTGTCGCCAGCGGCCAAGTCCACCGTGGTGATGCCAAACGGCAAGCCCTTCTCGACAAGCGCCACATACACCGACATGGCATACGGGCTGATGAACTGTGCGTCCACACACAAGTGCAAAGCGTCGGTTTTCACATCCAAGCGCCCGAAGATCAATTCGCCATCGAATACGGCCCACCCCGCCCCAGCGCCCGCTGGTACGCGGGTCGCTGCTGAAAGCGGCGCACCCAGGCGTCCATGTGCGGGTAGCTGGCGCGCAGACCGCGCGCGGCTTCGCCGACAAAGCTCATCTGGATGTCGGCGCCGCTCAGCCTGTCACCCAGCAACCATTCGCGGTCTTTCAGCGACTCGTTGACGTAGCCCAGGTGGTTGGCCAGCTCGCTGTCGATGCGCGGCTGCAATGGCGCGCCGGCCTCACCCAGGCGCGACACATACAGCTTGAGCAACAGCGGCAACATGGCCGAGCCTTCGGCGTAGTGCATCCACTGCTGGTAGGTGGTGTACGCCTCAGTGTCGGCAGCAGGTTGAAGCGCACCGGTGCTGTGGCGGCGAATGAGGTGATCGACGATGGCGCCCGATTCGATGAGGGTCTGGCCCCCGTCTTCCAGCACGGGCGACTTGCCCAGCGGGTGCACCTGCTTGAGCTCGGGCGGCGCCAGCCGGGTGGTGGCGTCGCGCTGGTAGCTCCGAATCTCATAAGGCAAGCCCAACTCCTCCAGCAACCACAGCACGCGCTGCGAACGGGATTCGTTGAGGTGGTGAACGACGATCATGGGCGGTTTTCTTCGGGGTGGCGAACCCGCCATTATGGGTACCCGATCACCGTCGTTGAGCGCGCGAAGCGCCTGAAGATCAGAGCCCGAGTTCGGTCAGGCCCGGGTGGTCATCGGGTCGGCGCCCCGGCGGCCAGTGGAAGATGCGCTCGCGCTCAAGAATGGGCTGGTCGTTGATGCTGGCATGGCGCTGTTCCATGCAACCCAGCGCATTGAACAGCCAGTTCTCGTTGCCGTGCGAGCGAAACCTCTGGCCGGCTGCGTCGTGCCACTCGTAGACAAAGCGCACCGCGATGCGCGGCCCCTCAAAAGCCCAGAGTTCCTTGATCAGCCGGTAGTCCAGTTCCCTGGCCCACTTGCGCACCAGAAAGGCATGCACCTGCTCGTGCCCGACCGGGAACTCGGTGCGGTTGCGCCAGCGCGTGTCCTCCGTGTAGACCTTGACCACCCGGTCCGGGTCACGCGAGTTCCACGCGTCTTCCGCCATGCGCACCTTCTGCGCAGCGGTTTCCGCAGTGAAAGGCGGCAGTGGTGGACGGGGTTCCATGAATGACTCAGCTCATATTGGCGCGACCAGGCCAGCAGGCGGCGCATGGGAATGGACAAGAACTTCCGGCGAACGTGATCCAACCCAGCGGGCGCCGTGGAACTGGCTTTGCCAGGCCACAGGCGCCGTCCCCCTGCAAGGGGGAAGCCGCGCAGCGGCGCAGGGGGTCAGTAAGACTTATAGGGAAGAAATTTGCCCGACATCACGATGTTCACCCGGTCACCGTTCGGGTCGGCCTGGCGCTGCATGTCCATCTTGAAATCGATGGCGCTCATGATGCCGTCGCCAAACTCTTCGTGGATCAGTTCCTTGAAGGTCGTGCCGTACACGCTGATGAGTTCGTAGAAGCGGTAGATCAGCGGATCGGTGGGTACCGAGGTGGGAAGCGAGCCCTTGTACGGCACCACTTGGAGCCACTTCTGTTCGTCGGCGCTCAGGCCGAAGACTTTGCCGAGCACCTTCGCCTGAGCCGGCGTGGCCGTCATCTGGCCCAGGCACAGCGCCGTGGTCCACTCCTTGGATTGGCCGACCTTTGTGGCCACGTCGGCCCATTGCAGGCCTTTGCTGACCTTGGTGGTGATGATTTTTTCGGTGACGGCGAGTCGGCTCATGTGTTGCCTCGTGGGTGTTGTTGAAGAAAGCAGGGAGAAAGAAAAGATCAGTGGGCCTTGGCTCGAGAAACCAGGAAATCCACGATGTGGTTGCGCATGTCGTAGTAGCCGTCCAGGTGATGCAGTTGGGCGCGGGTGCGGCTGCGCGGCAGCGGGTTCACCACCACCTCGGCCATGCCGCCGGGCGCATAGCCTCCGTCGGGCAGCTCCTGTCCGTTGGTCATGAGCAGGATGCGGTCGGCCAGCAGAATGGCTTCGTCCACATCGTGCGTGATCATGAAAACGGTCTGTTGTGTCTGGCGCACGATGCTCATGAGCTCTTCCTGGATGGTGCCGCGGGTGAGTGCATCGAGCGCACCAAACGGCTCGTCAAGCAAGAGCATCTTGGGCTGGATGGCGAAAGCCCGCGCAATGCCCACGCGCTGCTTCATGCCACCGGACAGCTGGCTGGGCTTTTTTTCGATAGCGGGCAGCAAACCCACCAGCGCCACGAACTTTTCCACCTGCTCGTTGACCTGGGCCTTGTTCCAGTCGGGCCAGCGCGACTTCACCGCAAAGGCGATGTTTTGGCGCACCGTGAGCCAGGGCATGAGGGCGTGGCTCTGGAAAACCACACCGCGCTCCAGGCTGGGGCCGGCGATCTCGCGGCCGTCCATGAAACAGTGGCCTGACGTCGCGGTGTCCAGCCCGGCGAGCACGTTCAAGATGGTGGTCTTGCCGCAGCCGCTGTGGCCGATGATGCAGACGAACTCGCCCTGGGCGATGTCAAAAGACACGTCGGCAAACACCGGCTTGTCGGCTTGGTAGGCTTTGGCGAGATGCTCGACCTTGAGGAAACCGGACATGTTGGAACTCGCCTGAAGGGTTGGACGCGGGGCCGTCAGGGCGACGCCCTGGCGCTCGGAAGATTCACTCCACATAAGTCACCGCCTTTTGCGCTTGAGCAAACATGAGGTCAAGAAGCATGCCGACCACGCCGATCACCAAAATGGCGAAGATCACATTGGTGAGCGAGAGGTTGTTCCACTCGTTCCACACAAAGTACCCGATACCGGTGCCGCCGACCAGCATCTCGGCGGCCACGATCACCAGCCAGGCGATGCCCATGCTGATGCGCATGCCCGTGAGGATGGTGGGTGCCGCCGCCGGCAGGATCACCTGGAAGGCTTTGCGGATCGGTTGTACCTCCAGCGTGCTGGCCACGTTGAGCCACTCGCGTTTGACAGCCGATACACCAAACGCGGTGTTGATCAACATGGGCCATACCGAGCAGATGAAGATCACGAAAATGCCGCTCACATCCGAGTCTTTCAGGGTGTAGAGCGCCAGCGGCATCCAGGCCAGCGGGCTGATGGGTTTGAGCACCTGAACGAAAGGGTCGAAGGCCTTGCGCATGAGCGGCGACATGCCGATGAGGAAACCCAGGGGAATGGCCACCGCCATGGCCAGCAGGAAGCCCAGCCCAACGCGCGCCAGCGAATGCCCCAGCTGGATGTCGATGCCCTTGTCGTTCGGGCCCTTGTCGTAGAACGGGTCGGACAGGTGTGCCCAGCTGGCCCTGGCCACTTCCATGGGCGGCGGGAAACCGGTGCTCTTGGCGGCACCGGGGTCCTTGCCCATCATCTTGGCGTACTCGATCTGCTCCGCCGACATGCCGGTGGAGGCACCGCCGATCGCCGGCCCCGAGGTTGAAAGTTGCCAGACCCCAATGAACACGCAGAAGATGAGCAGCGAGACCAAGGCCGCGCGCAAGTTCAGACTTGTGGTTTTCATATCAGGGATTCCTGCGAGTGAAGCAACCCAACCCAAGGGCGCCACGGAACCGCCCTTCGACAAGCGCAGGACGGGCCGCAGACGCCGCCCCTTTGAGGGGATCGCGCGAAGCGCGGCGGCGGGGGTGTTTCATGCTTTGCTGATGGCAAAGCTCTTGAGGTACTCGGCGGGCTTGGCCGGGTCGAACTCCTTGCCCATGATGGTGTGCTTGCGGTAGCCCGGCCCGGCAACGAATGGCTGACCGAGGTCCTTCATGTGCTTGCGCGCATCGGTGATGAGAAACACCTTTTCGGCCACAGCCTTGTAGTCCACATCGCCCTTGATGTAGCCCCAGCGCTGCATCTGCGTGAGCATCCACACGGCCATGCTTTGCCACGGCATCGGGTCGAAGTCGGCCCGCTCGGGCACGTTCTGGATCTTGCCCAGGCCGTCGGCAAAACGGCCGGTGAGCACCTGCATGAGCACGGCCTCGGGCTGGTTGAGGTACTGGCCGGGCGCGATCACCTTGGCGATCAGTTCGCGGTTCTTTGGGTCGCGCGCCATGGCGGCCGAGGTGAGCACCGCGCGGTACAGCGCCGCGAAGGTGTTGGGGTTCTTCTGGATGAACTCGGTGCTGGTGCCGAAAGCGCAGCAGGGGTGACCGTTCCAGAGGTCGCGCGTCAGCAGGTGGATGAAGCCCACTTCCTCGAACACCGCGCGCTGGTTGAAGGGATCTGGGCCGAGGAAGCCGTCGATGTTGCCCGCGCGCAGGTTGGCCACCATCTCGGCCGGCGGGATCACGCGCAGTTGCACGTCGGTGTCGGGGTTCAGGCCGTTCTCGGCGAGGTAGTAGCGCAACAGGAAGTTGTGGATCGAGTAGTCGAACGGAATGCCGAACTTGAAGCCCTTCCAGTTCTTCGGGTCGCGGTTGTCCTTGTGCTTGAGCGCCAGCGTGATGGCCTGGCCGTTGATGTTCTGGATGGTCGCCACGTTCATCGGCGTGGCATTGCTGCCCAAGCCCAGGCTGATGGCCAGCGGCATGGGCGAGAGGAAGTGCGACGCGTCGTATTCCTTGTTGATCATCTTGTCGCGAACCAGCGCCCAGCCCGCCGTCTTGATGACTTCGACGTTGAGACCCTGCTTCTGGTAGAAGCCCAGCGGCGCGGCCATGATGAGCGGCGTGGCGCAGGTGATCGGGATGAAGCCGATCTTCAGGTTG
>JBBSDB010000148.1:0-9238 GCA_038249735.1 Burkholderiales bacterium | reverse complement strand
GCCTGACGCAGCAGGCGATGCCTTGCGCGAGGCCACGCAGGGGGTGGAGGACCCCGCTGTGGAGCCCGCCACCGATGCGTCCAGCGGCCTGCCCACCGGACCGCGCATGCCCGATCTGGTGCTGATCGATGGCGGCAAAGGCCAGGTGAGCATGGCGCGCGAGGTGTTCCAGCAGCTGGGGCTCGATTTGTCGCTCATCGTCGGCGTGGAGAAAGGCGAGGGCCGCAAGGTGGGCCTGGAAGAACTGGTGTTTGCCGATGGCCGCGCCAAGGTGTACCTCGGCCACGACTCGGCCGCGCTGATGCTGGTGGCGCAGATTCGCGACGAGGCACACCGCTTTGCCATCACCGGCATGCGCGCCCAGCGCGCCCGGGTGCGCACCGGCGCCAGCAAGCTCGAAGACATTCCCGGCGTGGGGCCGAAAAAACGGGCGCGGCTGCTGCAACGTTTTGGCGGCGTGCGAGGCGTGGCCAGCGCGAGTGTGGAAGACCTGTGCACGGTGGAAGGCATATCCAGCGAACTGGCCGATGTGATCTACAGGGCGTTGCACTGACTGGTCAGCGCACCATGCCCAACACCCATAATCGCGCCATGTTTTTCAACATTCCCACCCTGCTGACCTGGGCGCGCATCGTGGCGATTCCCCTGATCGTGGGGGTGTTTTACCTCGACGGGGTGAGTCCGGCGCAGCAGAACCTGATCGCCACCGTGCTGTTCATCGTGTTCGCGCTCACCGATTGGGCCGACGGCTACCTCGCCCGCAAGCTCAATCAAACCTCGGCTTTCGGCGCTTTCCTCGACCCGGTGGCCGACAAGTTTCTGGTCTGTGCCAGCCTGCTGGTGCTGGTGCACCTGGACCGCGCCGACGTGTTTGTGGCGCTGATCATCATCGGGCGCGAGATCGCCATCTCTTCGCTGCGCGAGTGGATGGCCATCATCGGCGCGACCAAGAGCGTGGCGGTGCACATGGTAGGCAAGGCCAAGACCATGGTGCAGATGACCGCCATACCGTTTCTGCTGTTCGACGGCACGGTGTTCGGTTTGGTGAATACCCACATCTGGGGCACCTGGCTGATCTGGATATCGGCGGTGCTCACCGTGTGGTCGATGGTGTACTACCTGCAGAAAGCGCTGCCCGAGATCCGTGCGCGTTCGCGCTGAGCATCGCCATGGTGTCGACGACCCAAGACAACGCGTGGCTGCGCGCCATGCCCTGGGTCTTCGTGCTGATCTGGAGCACCGGCTT
The DNA here is from genome assembly GCA_038249735.1 of Burkholderiales bacterium. Taxonomy (GTDB): domain Bacteria; phylum Pseudomonadota; class Gammaproteobacteria; order Burkholderiales; family Burkholderiaceae_C; genus Hydrogenophaga. The sequence goes on along the minus strand of JBBSDB010000148.1, from coordinate 7,992 downwards.
CATCGTCGCGCGCTACGGCATGCCCCATTCGCCGCCAATGTCCTTCTTGGCTGTGCGCTACGCCCTGTCCATCCTGTGTTTCCTGCCGTGGATCTGGATCTTCGGCGTGAAGTGGCCGGCGAACCGCAGGCAGTGGCTGCACCTCTCCGTCACTGGCGTGCTGATGCACGCAGGCTATCTGGGCGGCGTGTGGGCGGCGGTGAAGGCCGGCATGGGCTCGGGCCTTGCGGCGCTCATCGTCGGTATCCAGCCGGTGTTGACGGCTATTTGGCTGAGTTCCATGGGCGGGGCGGAAGGCCGTGTCACGCGCCGCCAATGGGTGGGCCTGCTGCTCGGTTTTGCCGGCCTGGTGCTGGTGGTCTCGCGCAAGTTCGGCACCGGGGGCACGGGTGACCACGCTGACTGGTGGAACCTCTCGCTGGCCGTGCTTGCGTTGTTCTCGATCACGATCGGCACGCTGTACCAAAAGCGCTATGTGAAGGCCTGCGACGTGCGCAGCGCCAACACGGTGCAATTGATCGCTGCGCTGCTGGTCACGCTGCCGCTGGCGCTGCTAGAGACCGAGGCCATGCGCTGGAACGCCGAGCTCGCCGGCGCCATGGCCTGGTCGGTGCTCGGGCTCACGCTGGGTGGCAGCTCGCTGCTGTATTTGCTGATCCAGCGCGGCGCGGCGGCCAAGGTCACCAGCCTGATGTACCTGGTGCCGCCGTGCACCGCGCTGATTGCCTGGGTGCTGTTCGCGGAACCGATCACCGCCTTCACCGTGGCCGGTATCGCACTCACCGCGCTGGGCGTGAGCCTGGTCGTGCGCGCGCCGAAACCGGACTGACCCGCCAGGGCTCTTCCCGGAAACGCTGCGCCAGAAAGTCCACCAGCAGGCGGATGCGGCGCGGGATTTGCGCGCGGTAGGGCGCCAGCCAGTGGATGTCTGCCTCGGGCATGGTGAAGTCCGGCAACACCTGCACCAGCTCGCCGCTGGTCAAGCGCGGCCCGATGTCCCACAGGCTGCGCAGCATGATGCCGTGGCCAGCCAGGCACCAGTCGCGCACCATCTCGCCCGAGTTGCTGGTGAGTGGCCCGCGCACCGCCACGTGGTGCGTCTGGCCGTCCCGCGCGGACCTCAGACGCCAGTGGTCGAAGCGCTGCGCGGGACCGCCGCCGTTTTCCCGCACCACGAGGCAGTCATGCTGCGACAAATCGGCCAAGCTGGTGGGCGCGCTGCGTGCGGCCAGGTAGGCCGGTGCCGCTACCAGCACCCGCTGGTTGGGCGCGAGCCGCCGCGCCACCCACTCGGCGCTGCGCTCGCCAGGCGCGTTCCAGAGCCAGATCGCCCCGTCGAACCCCTCCACCGCCAGATCGGGCAGTTGCTCGGTGAGCTGCAACTGCACATTCACCTGCGGATGGCGCGCCTGGAAATCGGCCAGGGTCGGCCCCAGCCAGCGGCGGCCGAAACCGAAGGTCGCCGCCAGCCGGATGGGTCCGGCGGGCTCGCGATGGTGCTCGCGCAACTCGTCTTCCACCGCCTCAAAGCCTTGCAGCAGTCCGACCGCACGGGCGCACAGGGTTTCGCCTTCTGCCGTGCGGCTCACGCGGCGCGTGGTGCGCTGAAACAGGCGCATTCCCAGGTGCGCCTCCAGCGACGCGAGCCGCTTGGTCACCACCGAGGGGGCCAGCTGCAACGCGCGCGCCGCCTGCGCCAGGCTGCCCTGGTTGCGCACCGCCAGCACCGTTTCAAGGTCGGCACGGTCCAATTGTTTCTTTTGTGGAATGAATCAATGGCCGAGGATGGCCGAAGATGGCCGTAAGCTTGCCCCCATGCTGAATGCCCTGATGCCCCGAACCGTGGTCCGCAATGGTGTCCGCCTGCACAGCCGCTCGGGCGGGCAGGGGCCACCGCTGCTGCTGTTGCACGGCCATCCGCAAAGCATGGTCATGTGGCACCGGGTGGTGCCCGCTTTGGCCGAGCACTTTCATTTGGTGCTGATGGACCTGCGTGGCTACGGCGACTCTGGGCGCCCGGCGGCCGATGCCGAGCACCGCGCCCACAGCAAGCGCGAGATGGCTTTGGACGCGATGGCAGTCATGCAGGCACACGGCTTCCAGCGCTTCCCGGTGCTGGCACACGACCGTGGCGCGCGGGTGGCGCATCGGGTGGCGGCCGATCACCCACAGGCGGTGAGCCGGTTGATGCTGCTCGACATCGCGCCGACGCTGGCGATGTACGAGCGCACCAGCGAAGCCTTTGCACGCGCCTACTGGCATTGGTTCTTCCTCATACAGCAGCCGCCCCTGCCCGAGGCGCTGATCGCCTCCGACCCGGTGCGCTACCTGAAGAGCCTCATGGGCAGCCGCCACGCCGGTCTGGCCGCCTTCGATCCGGCGGCGCTGGCCGAATACGAACGCTGCATCACCTTGCCCGGCACGGCCGAGGCGATGTGCGAGGACTACCGCGCCAGTGCCGGCATCGATCTGGAACACGATCGCAGCGATGTGACCGCCGGGCACCGCCTTCAGCAACCTTTGCGCGTGCTCTGGGGCCAGCACGGCACGGTGGCGCGCTGCTTCGATGTGCTGGCGCTGTGGCGCGAGCGCGCCACGCAGGTCAGCGGCCACGCCTTGCCCTGCGGGCACTACATCGCCGAAGAAGCGCCCGAAGCCCTGTTGGCGCAGGCCATTCCTTTTTTCAACAGCACCGACACCGGGAGCACACCATGACATCACCCCACCGCATCGCGGTCATCGCCGGTGACGGCATCGGCACCGAAGTGATGCCCGAGGGCTTGCGCGTGATGGAGGCGGCCGCGTCCAAGTTCAACATCGCGCTGCAGTTTGACCATTTCGACTTTTCCAGCTGCGACTATTTCGAGCGCCACGGCCAGATGCTGCCCGACGACTGGAAGGAGCAGATCGGTGGTCACGACGCGATCTATTTCGGCGCCGTCGGTTGGCCCGACAAGGTGCCCGACCACATTTCGCTCTGGGGCTCGCTGTTGTTGTTTCGCCGCGAGTTTGACCAGTACGTGAACATCCGCCCGGCCAAGCTCATGCCCGGCGTGACCGCGCCGGTGGTGCGCCGCGACGGCAGCCCGCGCCAGCCCGGCGAGATCGACATGGTGATCGTGCGCGAGAACACCGAGGGCGAGTACTCCAGCATCGGAGGCCGCATGTACGCAGGTACCGAGCGCGAGATTGTTGTGCAGGAAACGGTGATGTCGCGCATCGGGGTCGACCGCGTGCTGCGCCATGCCTTCGAGCTGGCGCGCTCCAGGCCGAAGAAGCACCTCACCAGCGCCACCAAGAGCAACGGCATCGCGATCACCATGCCGTACTGGGATGAACGGGTGGCCGAGATGGCCAAGCAGTACCCAGATGTGGCAGTGGACAAGTTCCACATCGACATCCTCACTGCGCATTTCGTTCAGCGCCCCGACTTCTTCGACGTGGTGGTGGGCAGCAACCTGTTTGGCGACATCCTGTCCGATCTCGGTCCCGCGTGCACCGGCACCATCGGCATCGCGCCCAGTGCCAACCTCAACCCGACGCGCGCCCATCCGTCGCTGTTCGAGCCTGTGCACGGCTCGGCACCCGACATCGCGGGCAAAGGCATTGCGAACCCGATCGGACAGATCTGGTGCGGCGCGATGATGCTCGACCACCTGGGCCACCGCGATGCGCACGACGCGGTGATGAGCGCGATCGAGGCCGTGTTGCAGCCGGGCAGTGGCGCGCCGCGCACCCCCGATCTTGGTGGAACATCCGGGACGGCCGACGTGGGGCGGGCGATCGCCGCGGCCCTGGCGGTTTGAGCACGCCTGCAATCGCGGGCAAGAGGCCTCACGAAAGCGTCTAAAATTTCATCCCTTGTGATGTGCGGTGGCGGTATTGGCAGACGGTTGTCTTGACATCGGCCAGACGGCATGGGTCTAATCAGCCGGCGCCTGTCGAGGTCTTTGCTACCCGGCAAAGCGAACAAGCGCTCAGGGGTTGTGTCGGCGGCAACGTGACCGCATCCGGTTGACGACCCCTCCCACGCATTTTCTTTTCACCTATTTCAAGAGGGGCCATTTGTGAACAAAACCGAACTCGTCGAGCACATTGCCGCGCACGCAGATATTTCCAAAGCTGCTGCCACGCGTGCACTGGATTCGACCCTCACCGCAATCCGCACGACGCTCAAGAAGGGCGGCACCGTTTCCCTCGTGGGCTTCGGTTCGTTTGCGGTGACCAAGCGGCCTGCGCGCAAGGGTCGCAACCCCCGCACCGGCGCTGAGATTAAAATCAAGGCCGCCAAGGTGCCGAAGTTCCGCCCGGGCAAGGCACTGAAAGAAGCGCTGAACTGAGGCGTTCCACGGATTTACCGTGGGTGCTTAGCTCAGTCGGTAGAGCGGCGCCCTTACAAGGCGTAGGTCGGCGGTTCGAACCCGTCAGCACCCACCACCAGCGAAAAGGCGAACCCGGGTTCGCCTTTTTTCTTGTCGAGACCACCCCCGGCCCCGACTGTTGTTTCAAGGTTTGTACGCATGTTTGAGTCCATCCGCACCCACAAAAGATACCTGATGGGTTTCTTGATGATTCTGATCGTTCCCGCCTTCGTGCTGTTCGGCGTGCAGGGCTTCACCGATGGCAGCGGGCGTGGCGCGACGGTGGCCAGCGTCAACGGCGAGGCCATCAAGCAGCAGGACTGGGACCAGGCCCACCAGGTGGAGTCTCAGCGGCTGCGTGAGGCCATGCCCACGCTCGATCCCAAGCTGCTCGACAGCGCGGAGGCGCGCTACGCCACGCTGGAGCGTTTGGTGCGCGACCGCGTCTTGGGGCTGGCAGCACATAAGTTGCATCTGACCACCAGCGACCAGCGGCTGGCCCAGGAGCTTCAGCAAAACGAAATGATCGCTTCTCTGCGCCGCCCAGACGGCACGCTCGATGTGGAAGCCTACCGCCAGCTGGTGGCACGCCAGGGCATGACGCCCGAGATGTTCGAGGCGCGTGTGCGTGGCGACTTGTCAACGCGCCAGGTGTTGCAGGGTATTGAGGGCTCTGGCTTCACCTCGCCGGCGCTGGCTCAGGTATCGCTCAATGCCTTTTTCGAGCAGCGCGAGGTGCGGCTGGCCCAATTTCCTGCCAGCGAATTCGCCGCGCGGGTCAACCTCAGCGACGCCGACATCGAGACTTTCTACAACGCCAATCCGCAGCTGTTTCAGGCGCCCGAGCAAGCCGATATTGAGTATTTGGTGCTGGACGCCGCTGCGTTGGAAAAGGGCGTGACGCTCAACGAGGCCGATGTGCGCGCCTACTACGACCAGAACGCTGCGCAGCTCTCCGGCAAAGAAGAGCGCCGCGCCAGTCACATTCTCCTGACTGTGCCGCCGGGCGCGTCGGCAGAAGACAAGGCCACCGTGAAGGCTCGCGCTGAAACCCTGTTGGTACAGATTCGCCAGGCGCCGGAAACGTTCGCCGAGCTGGCCAAGACGAACTCGCAAGACCCCGGCTCTGCAGCGAATGGTGGGGATTTGGATTTCTTCTCGCGCGGCGCCATGGTCAAGCCGTTCGAAGACGCGGTGTTTTCCCTCAAGAAGGACGAGGTGTCTTCGCCGGTGGAAACCGAATTTGGCTACCACCTGATCAAGCTGACCGAAATCAAAGCGCCCAAGACCAAGCCGTTCGAGGAAATGCGTGCCCAGATTGAGGCCGATCTGCGCAAGCAGCAGGCTCAGAGGTTGTTTGCGGAGAATGCCGAGGCGTTCAGCAACCTGGTCTATGAGCAGGGCGACAGTCTCGCGCCCGCCGCCGAGCGCTTCAAGCTCTCGGTGCAGACCGCCAAAGGCCTGACGCGCCAACCCAAGGCGGGCCAAGGCGTGCTGGCCAACGAGCGCCTGCTAAGCGAGATTTTTGCGATCGAATCGGTGGAGAAAAAGCGCAACGTGGCGGCGGTGGAGACGCGGTCTGGGCAATTGACCACCGCGCGTGTCGTGCAATACAGCCCGGCGCGCACCAAGCCGCTGGCCGAGGTGCAGGAAGACGTGCGCAGGCGGCTTGTGGCGCAACGCGCGACCCAGATGGCACAGGAAGAGGGCGCCAGCAAGCTTGCCGCCTGGAAGGCAGCGCCCGACAGTGCAACGCTGCCCGCTGCTGTGGTGGTTTCGCGGGAAAAGGCCCAAGGATTGCCTGCTGCGGTGCTCACTGCGTTGCTCAGCGCCGACCCCACACAGCTCCCCGCCTGGAAGGGAGTGAGCTTGGGCGATCAAGGCTATGTCGTTGTGAAAGTGGAGAAAGTCTTGCCGCGTGAAACGCGGGATGCGAACGCGCTTCGGCAGGAAGCGCAGCAATACGGCCAGTGGTGGGCTGGCGCCGAGGGTCAAGCCTATTACAACGCCCTGAAAGAGCGTTTCAAGGTGCGTATCGATGTCCCAGCCCCCAAAGCCGCTTCGGGCGTTGTGGGTTGACCGTCAGCCGCTACCCCTTGAGAGGATAAGCACCCGTCTTGCCTTTATAATCTCAGCTCTTTGGTGGCTGTAGCTCAGTTGGTAGAGTCCAGGATTGTGATTCCTGTTGTCGTGGGTTCGAGCCCCATCAGCCACCCCAAGTAAATCAAGAAAACCCCGCTGAGCAAACCGCAGCGGGGTTTTTTGTTTTTGGTGTCGCCTGCACTGGTCCCCAGTGCTGAGTACACCAACATGCGCAGCAAGCTCCACGAGCGGGCCAGCAGATCGTGAGCCGTCACGGTCAAAGCGCATTGCCGGGCTGGACCGATCTTTGTCATCACAAAGTACAAAGCACAAGGCGAACCTCGGTCCGCCTTGTGCTTTGTGTGCGCCATGCAAGGGTGGCTGCCGAACGGAGTTCCTCGCTGGTTCAGCGAATGCGACCGAAGTTGGTGCGCAGCGGATCGGCCGCGCCCCCATTGCCACCGCCACCGCCACCGCCACCGCCGCTGCGGTTGCCCCGGTTTCCGCTGGGGCCGCCTTTGCCGCGGTTACCGCTGCGCATGGAGTCGATGCTGGTGCGCAGGGGATCGGGCTGGCCACCAGGGGCGGCGCTGCGCGGGCGTGGATCGCGGATGCGCAAGCTGCCCAGGTGGGCATTGGGGCCGGGTTGCCGGTCTTCGCGCGGTTCCCGATCTTCACGCGGGCCCCTGTCTTCGCGGGGGGCACGGTCATCGCGCGGAGCGCGTTCGGTGCGCGCCTCGGCGTGGCGCGGAGGGCCGGGATTGGGCCGGTTGCCACCGCCGCCGTTGCCACCGCCGCCGCCATTGCGCCCGCCAGCACGGCGACCTTCGCCGCGCGGCGCCTGGCGCTGCTGCTCTCCCCGGCCTCTTGGCTGGCCGCTCTCGCCAGCGTCGGATGGGCGCTGACGCTGACCTGCGCCGCCACCACCACCGTCTGACGCCTTCTTTTCGCGCACGCGCTGGAGCATCTCGGTGCGCGCAGTTTTGGCGGCGGCTGCCATCACCTCACGGCTGGGCGGCTTGCCCGCGCCACCCCAGATGGTCTGGCGACCCATGGCGATGGGCTCGGCCCTTTCACCGGGCTCGGGCATGAATTCCTGAAAAATCTCCACCGGAATCTGCTGCTTGGTGAAGCGTTCGATGTCCATCATGAAGCCTTCTTCGTCCAGGCTCACCAAGTTGACCGCTTCACCGCTCTTGCCGGCGCGGCCAGTGCGGCCGATGCGGTGCACATAGTCTTCCGAGACGTTCGGAATTTCGTAGTTCACCACGTGTGGCAGCTCGTCGATGTCGATGCCACGCGCGGCGATGTCGGTGGCCACCAAGGCGCGGATGTCGCCGCTCTTGAAACCGGCCAGCGCCTGGGTGCGTGCACCCTGGCTCTTGTTGCCGTGCAAGGCCATGGCCTGGATGCCGTTCTTGGTCAGGAACTCGGCCACGTTGTTGGCACCGAACTTGGTGCGGGTGAACACCAGTACCTGGCTCCAGTTGTGCTGGTTGATGATGTGCGCCAGCAGCGCTTTTTTCTTGCCGCGACCCACCGGGTGGAT
>JBBSDB010000147.1:0-9242 GCA_038249735.1 Burkholderiales bacterium | reverse complement strand
TTCAGAAAGCGAAGCCTTTGAGCCCATCGGGCATCTCGCCCTGCATGGCCAGCGCTTGTTTCGCGACGTAAGTCGGCTTGTCCCAAAGCTCGAAGCAGCTGCCCATGCCCAGCAGCACCACCTCTTTGGTGATGCCAACCGCTTCGCGAAGTTCGGGTGATATCAGCACACGCCCGGTGCCGTCCATCTCCACATCGAAGGCGTTGCCGAGGAAAATGCGGCGCCACCAGAGCGCGTCCATGGGCAATCGCGCCACCTGGTCGCTGAATACCTGCCAAGCCGGCCGAGGAAATACCATCAATGAGCCGTGCGGATGTCGGGTGATCGTGATCTGGTTGTCGGCGGCGATCAAGGCGTCACGGTGCTTGGTCGGCATCGAGAGCCGCCCCTTTGCATCCAGACTGAGTGAAGAATTTCCCTGAAACACCGTGATAGACCCTGAAAAAACACTTTTCACCACTTAATTGCACTTTTTTCCACTGTAGCAGGAAAACAGTTGCGCACAAGCGGTGTGCTGCATATTTTTTCAATGAAATCAACCACTTAGAGCAGTCTTGAAACGCAAAATTCGGAGCAAAACTGCAGCAAAAGCAAGCACTTACAGCGCTCAATGCAAGTGAAGTGTGAAGCCCTGAAGCGGAACAAACAGTGTGCGATTCGTCACGGCCCGACCCACATGCCTTTTGGGCCTGTACGGCCGGTCTGGACGGGTGACAGGGGGTGAGCGTTCGGCGCGGACGCGCCAAAGCCCTGTCTTGTGCATCCCATGGCGGCGTCGCCTGGCGCCTAGTCGGCGCCGCCCCCGCTCAGAGGATGTAGCGCGAAAGGTCTTCGCTGCGGCTGAGCTCGCCGAGCCGACCATCAACGTAGGCGGCGTCGATGGTGATGGTCTGACCCTCCAGCGTGGTGGCACCGAAGCTCACCTCGTCGAGCAGGTGCTCCATCACCGTGGCCAGGCGGCGCGCGCCGATGTTCTCGGTGCGCTCGTTCACGTCGCAGGCGATCTGCGCCAGGCGCAAGATGCCTTCTGGCTGAAACACCAGCGTCACGCCCTCGGTGGCGAGCAGCGCCTGGTACTGGCGCACCAGCGAGGCGTGGGTCTGGGTCAGGATGGCCTCGAAATCGCTCACCGAGAGCGATTGCAGCTGTACCCGGATCGGGAAGCGGCCCTGCAGTTCGGGGATCAGGTCGCTCGGTTTGCTGAGATGGAACGCTCCGCTGGCGATGAACAGAATGTGGTCGGTCTTCACCGGGCCGTGTTTCGTGGTCACGGTCGTGCCTTCCACCAGCGGCAGCAGATCGCGCTGCACGCCCTGGCGCGACACCTCGGCGCTGCCGGAATCGCTGCGTGACGCCACCTTGTCGATCTCATCGATGAACACGATGCCGTTTTGCTCGGTGTTCTGCAGCGCGCGCTGTTTGATCTCCTCTTCGTTGACCAGCTTGCCGGCCTCTTCGTCGACCAGCAGCGGCCGCGCCTCGCCGATCGTCAGGCGCCGCTTGTGGCGCTTGTCCTGCCCCATCTGGCTGAACATGCCGCGCAGCTGCTCGGCCATGTCTTCCATGCCAGCCGGGCCCATGATTTCCATGGTGGGGCGCGGCTCGGTAAGCTCGATTTCGATCTCGCGGTCATCGAGCTGGCCTTCGCGCAGCTTCTTGCGGAAAGTCTGGCGTGCGGTGCTCTCGCTGCTGGCCACCACGTCTGCGCCGGTGCTCGGACTCGCGTTTCTGGGCGGCGGGATCAGCACGTCCAGGATGCGCTCCTCGGCGGCGTCTTCGGCACGGGTACGCTGCTGTCGCATGGCGGATTCACGCGTCTGTTTGATCGCGATTTCGACCAGATCGCGGATGATGCCGTCCACATCCTTGCCCACATACCCGACCTCGGTGTACTTGGTGGCCTCGACCTTGATGAAGGGCGCATCGGCCAACCTGGCCAAGCGGCGTGCGATTTCGGTCTTGCCGACACCGGTGGGGCCGATCATCAGGATGTTCTTCGGCGTGATTTCTGGCCGCAGCTTGTCATCGACCTGTTGGCGGCGCCAGCGGTTGCGCAGCGCAATCGCCACCGCGCGCTTGGCGGCTTTTTGACCGATGATGAAACGATCGAGCTCGGAGACGATTTCCTGGGGGGTCATGGAAGACATAGGGCTCACGACATTCGGCAAGGGACAGCAGCCCCGGGGGACGGCCTCGCGGGCCAGACAGCCGTCACAACACCTCGACGGTGTGATTCATGTTGGTGTAGATGCAAAGCTCGCCGGCGATCGCGAGCGACTTTCGCACCACCTCCTCGGCGCTCAGCTCGGTGTGGTCGATCAGGCCTTTGGCGGCAGCCTGCGCGTAAGCGCCACCGGAACCGATCGCCACAATGCCGTGTTCAGGCTCCAGCACATCGCCGTTGCCGGTGATGATGAGCGCTGCGGTGCGATCGGCCACCGCCAGCATCGCCTCCAGGCGCCGCAGCACGCGGTCGGTGCGCCAGTCGCGGGTGAGCTCGATGGCGGCACGCACCAGATGGCCCTGGTGCTTCTCCAGCTTGGCCTCGAAGCGTTCGTACAGGGTGAACGCATCAGCGGTGGCGCCGGCGAATCCCGCCAACACCTGATCGTGATGGAGCTTGCGAACCTTGCGCGCCGTGCCCTTGACCACGATGTTGCCCAGCGTTACCTGCCCGTCGCCGCCAATGGCCACCTGCACCCCGTCTGGCGTCTGGCGCCGGACGCACAGGATGGTGGTGCCGTGAAACTGTTCCATCTAGCGAGATTTACCTGAATGAATGTCTAGTCGTTGCGAAGCACAACCCGCGCGAACTCGGTGATACCGATCACGTGGAAGAAGGCCGAAATCAAGCGGTGCGCGTCGACGAACTGCACCATGCGCCCTTTGGCGTGGTGCCCCGATACCCAGTTGAGCAAGGTGCCGGCAGCTGAAAAATCGACCCGGATCAGGTTGCGGCAAGAAATGATCATCACGTCGGCACCCGCCAACCGCTTCTCCAGCGCCTCCAGGATGGCCTGCGGATCGCCGCGAATTTCGCCCGACAGCTCCACCAGACCAAGCTGGTTGAAGTCTGACTGCTCGCTGTCAAACCCCGAGTCGTTCGGGTATTGGGAAGGCACCTGCTCCATGACCGCCTTGCCCAGTACCGTCTGGCCACCCTCGGCCGAAGCGTCGACCGAGAGGCTCTGGAAGTGGCAGCGTGGCCGCTCCCAGCCGGGCGGCGACACCTCGTAAGTGACGCAAAAATCCAGCGCGGTCAACTCGAACTCGTCGGCGCGATTCATGGCCCGCAGCACCGTCATGCGCAGCTCCCACCAGAGCTGCTCGACATCGCGCCGCCCCGAAGGTGTGCTGGTCTTGAGCACATCGCGCAGGGTGCTGGCGCCCAAACAGCGCAGCTCCACGTCCTGATCTCCCCACAGCGTGAACATACCCAGCAGGGCACGCGCCGCCTTGACATCGATAGCTTCCAACGCAGACCAGTCGAGCACCCAGGGCTGGGGGGCGCGAGACAGCACGTTTTGCAGCGTGCCCACCGCATGCGCGTCGAGCTCGGGCTCGCACACCCACACGGCGCGCGCTGATGAGGTCGACGGTGTGTAGGTTTTGCCGGTGAGCTGCCCGATCAGCTCGGGCATGTCGTACCACTGCGGTGCAGAGCGGTTGAAGCGGTTCACGAAGTCAACCGCCTGGCTCTCGAACGGCGAGAGCTGGCCCGTGGCCCGGTAGAGATCGAACAAGGCCAGCCAGTCGTCGATCTGGTTGTTGCGGGTACCGCCCTCGCCCACCGCCTCCAGCAGGCCTTGTTCGGCGCCGCTGTCATCGCCGTTGGCAAAACGGATCGCCGCCTCCTCGACCTCTGGGTCCTGCGCCACTGCCTCCACGTCAAGCGCGAAGAAGTGCGAGGCCGAAAAGCTGGAACTCGGGCCGCTGGATGGACCAGCAGAAGCCCCTGAGATCGCCATCAACCCGGTGCGCGAGGGCGGCTGAACCGACAACGGTGCGCCCGCGTCGGCGATTTCGCTTTCTTTGGAGGGAGACCACTCGCGGCGAGGCTCAGCCGGTGGCGCCTGATCGGCGCCCATGGCGGCGGCCTCGTGACCGGTGACCAATGGCGAGCCCTCGGTTTCGCCGTACTGACGGGCGCGCTGTTGGGCTCGCGCGTCGCCCGCTGCAAATTGATCGGCCTGCTCCCCTTTGCGAGCGAGCGGGGTACCGCCGGTGCTTTGCTGACTGGACCCGGTGACCAGCGAGTCGGGTCCCTTGGTTTTCCACCACTGCATCGACATCTGGGCTTCGATCTCGTCGATTTTCTTAAGCGTCATGGCCCGGTCGTCTGGCTTGGACGGCATGCTGCTCTGGAAGAAAGACGGACGCAGGCCCTGGCCGGCTTCGCTCGTGCCTTCGCGGCTGCGGATCTTGCGCAGAGCATCGAACTCGCGCTTGCGGACAAAGTCGTTGCGCCGCTTGCGCTCGATCATCTCCTTGAGCGCAACCTTGCTGTACTCACTCTCGCGGTCGGCGCTTCGGGTGTCCAGATCCGCCCAGCTCGTGGTCGGGTTGCGAACAAACTTCGCTACCTTGGAGAGAAAGCCACCGTTGGGGTCGTCCTTGGACATGGCGCGAGGTTACCGGAAGTCGGGTGGGCAGAAAGCGAGAAATGCCGGCGTCAATCGCCGAACATCTTCTGCTTGAGCTCGCGGCGCTGCTGTGCTTCCAGCGAGAGGCTGGCGGTCGGCCGGGCCATGAGCCGACCGACACCAATGGCTTCCCCCGTTTCATCGCAGTAGCCGTAGTCGCCGCTGTCGATACGCCCGATGGCCTGTTCGATCTTCTTGAGCAGCTTGCGCTCGCGGTCACGGGTGCGCAGCTCCAGTGCGTGCTCTTCCTCGATGGTGGCGCGGTCGGCCGGGTCGGGCACGACCACGGTGTCCTCCCGCAGATGTTCGGTGGTCTCGCCCGCATTGGCCAGCATGTCGTCGCGCAACTGGATCAACTTGCGCCGGAAATAGGACAGCTGAAGGTCCCCCATGTACTCGTCGTCTGGCATGGCCAAGATGTCTTCATCGGTGAGCTGACCGACGGACAGGGTCTTCCAGTTGTTGGCTCGCTTGGGGTCTTTGCGGATGGCGGATGGGACGGGAGGCGTCATGACAACACGTTCATTCATGGTGGAAAAGGTCGCTTTGGCAGCGTCGGGCGCATGGGTCGGCACCACCTCGGCCTGGGTCATCTGCTCCATCATCACCTTCTTGGCGGCACGCTTGCCCATCGGACGAGGCGTGGGCTGCACAGCAGGCTGGCCCGCCGGCGCTTTGGACGAGGCTGGCTTGGCCAGCGGGCTTGCGGCCTTGGCGACCGGTGCCACGGCAGCCATCTTGGGCTGTTTCGCTGGCTTGGGCGCAACGACTGCGGCGGGCTTGCTGGACGCAGGCGCCTTGGCGCTGGACTGGGTGGCGGGTTTGGTCACTGGCTTGGATGCGGTTGGAGGAGCGGCGCGCACCAGTGTCTTGGGGGGTGTCTTGGCGGCAACTTTGCGGGGCACCTTCGCGGTGGACTGGATAACAGCAGAAGCCTTGGCGGGCGCAGCAGCCTTGCTGAGCGCTTTGGCAACTGGTTTGGCAGCTTTGGCTTGCGGTTTGGCTGACGGCTTGCTTGCTGAGGTCTTGGCCTTGGCGACCGGCTTGGCGACCGTTGCCGGCTTGGGTGGGGTCTTCACGAGCACCTTGGTTGTCCCGGCCTTGGCCTTCAAGGGCTGGGCGGTTTTTGTTGACTTCTTGGCCAGAGCTTTCACGACGGGTCTCCTCTCTGTGTCTGCCGGCTTTTGGCGCGGTGCAGACGGGGTGGGTCGCGGGCTCGCGCCCGGTGCCGGAATGCCTGCCGACGAGGCTGGCAAACCCTGGGTTATACCTCCAATCGGTTCGCCAACCGGTGTGCTGGACGGTCGGGCAGCTGGCGAAACGGCTCGGCGTGGGCTGCGCGCCACGGGGGCGGGCTTATCCGACTTGTGCGGCAGGGACTCCGAGCGAAAGCCCAAGCGCTGCAGAAACGAGACCAGCATCATTGAGACATCTTCCTTTGGATGACGCAGCAGCCGGATCAGACCAGCGACTGGTCGAGACCTTGCACGAGGATGTCCCGCGGCAGGTCCAGCCCAATGAACACCATCTTGCTCACCCGCGGCTCGCCCTCGGGCCAGCTTGGGCCGAGGTCGCTGCCCATGAGCTGGTGAACGCCCTGGAAGATCACCTTGCGGTCGGTGCCCTCCATGTCGAGCACGCCCTTATAACGCAGCATGCGCGGGCCGTAAACCTGCACCACGGCGCCCAGGAAGTCTTCCAGCTTGGCCGGGTTGAACGGACGGGTGGCGCGGTAGACGAAGCTTTTCACGTCATCGTCGTGGTGGTGGTGATGGCCCGGGCCCTCAGCGCCGTGCTGGTGTGACGGGTGATCGCAGTGCTCGCCGTGGTCGTGCGCTTGCTCGTCTCCCTTGTGCGTGTGGTCATGAGCGTGTTCATGGTCATCGGCCTTGAGGAAATCGGGATCGATATCGAGCTTGGCGTTGAGGTTGAAGCCACGCAGATCGAACACCTCGCTGAGCGCCACCTCGCCAAAATTCACCGGTCGCATCGGCGCGCGTGGGTTCATGTGCTTCAAACGGTGCGTCAGCGCCTCAAGCTCGTCGGCGCTGACCAGATCGGCCTTGCTGATGAAGATCTGGTCGGCAAAGCCCACCTGGCGGCGGGCTTCCTGGCGCTCGTTGAGCTGCTCGGCGGCGTGTTTGGCATCCACCACCGTGAGAATGGAGTCGAGCAGGTACTGCTCGGCGACCTCGTCGTCCATGAAGAAGGTCTGCGCCACTGGGCCGGGATCGGCCAAGCCGGTGGTTTCGATCACCACGCGATCGAAATCGAGTTCGCCCTTGCGCTTCTTCTCAGCCAGGTCCTGCAAGGTCGCGCGCAGATCGTCGCGGATGGTGCAGCAGATGCAGCCGTTGCTCATCTGGATGATGTTCTCGGTGGTCTCAGTCACCAGAATTTCGTTGTCGATGTTCTCTTCGCCGAACTCGTTCTCGATCACCGCGATTTTCTGCCCGTGGGCCTCGCTCAGCACGCGCTTGAGCAGTGTGGTTTTGCCTGCACCCAAGAAGCCGGTGAGGATGGTGGCGGGGATCAGGGACATGGGCGACATTCTCCAGCGGCCAGCGCCCGGCAGGATGCCGGCTCGCCGTTCAGGCCCGGGAGTGTAGTGCACCGAGGCAACACCGCCTTGACTGGCGGCGCAGCACCGCACGGGCTCTCAGGGTTTCATGCCGCGCGGCTTGGACGACGGGGCGCTGGCTGGGGTGACCGACTTGGCCGCGCCTGGCTCAGCCGCTGGCTGTGCGCCCATCTGCGCGCGGGGGTGAGCCGCGTCGTAGACGCGCGCCAGGTGCTGGAAATCGAGCCGGGTGTAGACCTGCGTGCTGCTGATGCTGGCGTGGCCAAGCAGCTCCTGCACCGCGCGCAGATCGCCGCTGGACTGCAACACCTGGCGGGCGTAGGAGTGGCGCAGCATGTGGGGGTGCACCGGCGTGGCCAGGCCCGCCAGTTGGGAGCGCCGCTTGAGCCGCACGCGAATGTGCTGCGGCGTCAGGCGCTGGCCGCGCGCGCCAATGAACAGCGCCGGATCGTCCCCGGCCCAGGCGGCGCGCGCTTGCAGCCACAGCGCCAGCGCAGCCAGCGCCGCGCTGCCCACCGGCACGCTGCGGCGCTTGCTGCCCTTGCCCAGCACCTGCGCCTCGCCGGCTTGCAGATCGATCCAGCCGCGCGCCTGGCTGCCGGGCGCCGCATCCAGCCCGACCAGCTCGCCGATGCGCAGGCCGCAGCCGTAGAGCAGCTCGGTGATGCAGGCGTCGCGCGCGGCCAGCGCCGGGTCGTCATCGGCATGGGTGTAGCCGGCCAACGCCACCGATTCGTCCACCCCGAGCGCCTTGGGCAGCGGCTTGCTGGCCTTGGGGGCGCGCACGGCTTGTACCGGGTTGTGGTCCATCTCGCCCTGGCGCCCGAGCCAGACATAGAAACCGCGCCAGCCTGAGAGGATGAGCGCGATGCCGCGCGCGCTGCGCCCGCCGCTGTGCATCTGCGCCACCCAGCGGCGGATGTGCGCGTTGTGCACCTGCTTGAGCGCCAGTCCGGCGTCGGCTGCGTGATGGCTCAGGCGCTGCAGGTCGCCGGTGTAAAGCGCCACCGTGCGCTCAGCCAAGCGCTTTTCCACCCGCACATGGTCCAGATAGCGCCGCACCAGGGCGGCATCTGGCGGTCGATCCGCTTGGGGGGCGATGCCGCTTTTGGTCACCAGATCAGCCAACCGGGCGCAAGCGCGACAGCGCAGCGCCGGTGAGTTCGCCGATGCGTTCCAGGAAGTCGGTGCCCATGTCGGCGGCAAAGCGCCCGGCGTCGGCCGAGGCCAGCACCAGCAGCCCAAACGCCTGCGGCGCAATGCCCGCGCGCAGGGGGACCAGCGCAATCGAGGCCACCGAGGCCGGGTCTTCCAGCCACTGCGCAGCCTCCAGGCCCGGGTTGGCGCCGCAATACGGCAGGCTGAGCGAGTGGGCGAAGGTGGTGGCGTCTTCGCTCACGCCCAGGGCGTAGTCCTCGCCCGCAAATTCGCTCGCCACGCCCCAGACCTTGATGGCCACCTGCGGCACCAGAAACAGCGCTGCGAGCTCACGCACCACCACCCGCGGCAACTCGCGCGCGTCGCGGGTCAGCAGCAACTCGCGAGTCCAGCGCTGCAGGCGGTCGGCGATGGCGGTGTTCTCATGCCCGTTGCGGATCATGGCGGCGGCCTTGTGCTCCAGCCCCTTGATTTTTTCGCGCAACATCTCGGCCTGGCGTTCCTGCAGGCTGACAGCGCGGTGGCTGTGCGGACTGGTGAGCTGGACGGCGGCCAGCAGGCTGGCGTGGCGCTCGAAGAAATCGGGCGTGTTGGCCAGGTAATTGGCGATGTCGTCTTCGGTGATCGGGGGAATGATGGGTTCGGTCATGGCGCGGACGATACAGCAGGGGGTGGAAGAGCGGGCGGGTCAGGGCAGCTCTGGCAGCTCCAGCTCACCCTCAAACACGGTGGTGGAAGGGCCGTAAATCAACACCGGCGAGCGGAGCTCAGGACATACTAGCCACCCAAAGGTCAGACATCCGCCCCGCGAGTGCACCACGACCTCTGCTTCCAGCAACACAAGCCGGATGACGGACACC
>JBBSDB010000146.1:0-9290 GCA_038249735.1 Burkholderiales bacterium | reverse complement strand
CGATCGCCCGCCAAGAACCAACACCGCGACAGCCGTCAGCACCAGAACGCCCACGACGATCTGAAACGGTCGCAGATTGCTGCCATCCGGCAGCACCATCACCGGAATGATCAGGGCCCACGCATTCACTGCGGTATGCAACACCAGCACCGGGACGACGCTGCCCTGAGTTCTGTTGAACAACCACGCGAACAGCACCGACGAGGCGATGGCACTCAGCGCATACAAGCCCATCGGCAGGTGGCTTTGCACCGTGCCCGCGCTGTAAAAAAGCGGCAGGTGCCAGACCGCCCAGACCCCGCCCAGCAGCAAGCTGGCAACACGCCATCCCAAGCGCGCCTGCAAGGCAGGCAGCGCGTATCCGCGCCAACCGAACTCTTCACCGAGCGGCCCGCCCACCAGGAAAACCAGCAGGAAGTTCAATGCGGCCATGCCCGCGTGGCCCACAGCTGGTGAGGGCGGCAAGCTGCCGCCCAGCGCGACGTGGGTGGCGGCCGCCAGCCCCATGAAGACAGCGGGGAACAGGAACGCCAACACCACCCAGCGCCAGCCCACCCGCCATCGCAGGCACCGCGTCAGCCAGCGGCGCAGGCCGGCACTTCCGCTGTCGTGGGCGACGATGAGCACAGCCGCGAGACTCGGCCCGAAGCCGCCTGCCAACGACAGCGTGGTGGCCGCAACGGGTGAGTGCGCCCTCAGCACCGGTGCCAGCAACCAGCAGGCCCAGGACCAGGCAAACGCCAGGGCAAAGAAGCTCAGCAAGGACGCTGGTGAGCGGGCCTCCTCGTCATGCACGTTCTGCGCTGAGCGGGTGAGCACGGCGGTGGATGAAGGCATGCGCGGCGTCATGGCCGGGCCGATGGGACAAGCAGTTCAACGATGGCTGCGCGCACCGCGTCGTCGTGCCCGACCCAGGTGTGTCCGCCCTGATCGAATCCGATGAACTTCGCGCCGGCAATGTGGCTGGCGGTGTACTGCGCGCTGGCATAGGTGCCGTAGCGGTCGTCACGCGCACTGATCACCAGCGTCGGCACACGGACCGTTTCCAGGGGGGATGGCGACAGGTGCTTGCCCACCTGCGTGTCGCTGCGCAGGCCCTCAGCGCGAAGCGACACCGGCAGGATGTTGTTGAGCATCGCCTGCACCCGCGCCCGCTCTTGCGGGCTGGCGCGCAGCAGCAGCTCGGGCGGTGTCGCAAGCACCATTTGGATCACCTGGTCGCGCGCCAGATGCAGCGCCGACCAGAACAGAAAATCCGATCCGAGCAGCCGCATCATCCAAGCCTCGACCCACGGCGGCATCGGCGGTGCGGAATCTGCCTGCGCAGGCGGCTTGTAGGTGAGCGGCACCAGCAGCACCAGCGCGCTGACCCGGTCCGGGTGGCGGATCGCCATCTGCAGCGCCGAGGGCGCGCCGGCCGAGCCGCCCATCACCGCTGCCTTCGCGATGCCCAAGGCGTCGAGCAGGCACACGTGCGCATCGGCCTGTGCCTGCGCCGACGCATCGGCTGGCATGGGGGTGCGCAGGTAGCCGAAGCGCGACATCGCAATGACGCGGATGCCGTGTGAGACCAACCCAGCCGCGAAAGCCATGCCTTGGTCGTGCCCGCCGCCACTGCCATGAATGGCCAGCAGCGGCACACCACTGCCAGCTTCTTGGTACTCGATCGGGCCGCAGGCGGTTGCCAGCAGCACGCTGCCCTGCGCGGCTTGGACACGCGCGCGCTGCATGTCGTCGTCGAACCGCGACTTCACGAGCAGCGCTGTGCCGGTCAAGGCCAGCGCCAGAGCCCCAACGACGATCGGCCGCCCTGGGATGCTCATGGCGCCTCGGTCGGCGCTGCGCCGTGTGCGTGGATGGTGAACACAGGCATCACCCGCTGCTTCAGGGAATGAACATCCTGCAGCGGCTCGGAGGGGGTTCTGCCACAACATGGCACACCTCGAAGGCTTGAGGCTTGATGCCGCCGCCCACCGTTCTGAAGGGACCGAAGCACTCGATGCTCTCCAGATACAAGCGCTGCCAGGTTTCGCAGTCCGTCTGATCGTTGGGTATCTGGGCAGGCCGCTTGCCTGTGGGCTGGGGCGCGGCAACCGCGGTCGGGGTGCTCGCAGGCGTCCGCCGCTCTTGTTCGGCGGCCCTTTCGCTGGCCATTTGGGCGGCCCTGGCCTTCTCCTGCTGAGCGCGCGCCAGCGCTGCGCGTCGCTGCTCGTCAGTGGGCTCGTTGGCTGGTGCATCGATGCGCCTGGCGACGCCTTGGTACCGCTGCGGCACGACTTCCGAGTAGTGAACCTTCCCCTGGTCATCCACCCAGCGATAGACCGCAGCACCTGCGGCGTTGACCAACGCCGATGCCAGCAGACAGAGTGCCCCGACAAAAGCGATGGGACGAAACCGATGCTTGGGCGTGGCAAAGAGACTCTGGTGTGTTTTCATGGTCATGGGGTCTCGATCTGGTCGCCGCGCACGGCAAATCGGCCGTTGAGTTGAATCGGCCGAGGCTCGCCACCCAGCGGCCCCTCGGCCGATCCTGGGACTTGCGCATGCGTGTGCCAATGCCGCTCGCCGGTGCCGCTTGAGTTTCCCACCGAGTCGACCCCATCGCCAACAACCGCACGGGATCCGGGACGCAGCCGCACGCTGCCCGGCGGCAGGTGGCTGAGCAGGATCCACAGCGCAATGAACTGAGCCGCGTCAAGCCGGGTCATGGAACGAACCCATAGGCTAGCGACGTCAGGTTTCCGATGAAGTACGACTGGCGTCCTTCGGGCCGCATCCAGGCCACTTCGCCACGGGTCGGCACCATCATTCCTTCGCGCAGCTGGTAGCCAGAGAGGCTGCATTCCCAGGGCAGCATGACCATCGCGCCGTCCTTGCCCTGGGTGGCGCCGCGCGCGTCCGCATGCACGGATGTGATCAGCCCGGCTTCGTCGAACCTGAAGAGCAGGGTCAGGGTGACCGGCCCGTCCACCAGCGTTGCGTTGGCCGAACGGTCGTCCACCCCGGCCCACCGCACCCCGTGGCTGGGCAGCAGCGCGGTGGGGTACCCAACCCATTCGGCGAAGAAACGCAGGAGTTCGCCACGCGCGGCCTCATGCCCGCCTCGCACCTTCGCCACCGTGAACAGGCCCAGCACCGCCGCGTGCAGGGTGCCAACGCCGGCGATGCAGCTGTCGTGGACGTTCGCGGTCACACCCGGGAACATGGCCACCCGCCCGTTCCATAGGAAGCCCGGGCGGTGGATGACAGCCCGCTGCCAGGAGGTGAAGGGCTTCCAGTTCTGGCCTGTTTCGGACATGTTGATCGTGCCGGCGAGTTCGAAAGTCGCAGAAGCGATCAAAGGCTGGCCGTCCTTCAGCACGGCGCGGAAGTACCGTTGCACGGGCGCGGGCAGACCTTCGAGTTCGCTGGCGCTGTCAACCTTGTTCAGGCCGGCAGGCGCCGGCACTCGGGCGGCTTCGAGCAGCGCAACCTGCGCCTGGGTGGCGCGGGCCCAGCGCGAGCTGCCGAAAGCGGCCAGGCCCACACCGCCTGCCACCAGGAGGCCAGTGGCCAACGCCATCCACCCCATCCAGTTCATGGCATTGCTCCGCTGGTTGGCATGCATCGTGTGGTGGGCCCCTCGCGAACATCCACTAGGGGCACTGAAGTCGCCACCGGGCTGGTCGGCGCTGGCATCTGCGCCGTCATGGCTGGACTGGGGGCAAAAGCAATGCGTCGCGATGGGCCGCGACAAATTGTGCGAACTCGATCGGCGCCCGGCCTGTCAGTTCGGCCACCGTATGCGTCACGGGCGGCGCGCCCGTGAATCGCGGCAGCATGTGCAGCAACAGCATCACCAGAATCAAGCCGGGCTCGCGACCGTCGCGCCGCAGGGTACGGTAGAAGTCCCACGGGCTTGGTGACTCGTACCTGATGGGGGTTCCCAAGCCCGCCGTCAACTGCTCAGCCATCTGCTCAAAGGTCAACGGCGTTTGCGACGTTAGCGTGTAGGCCTTATTGTGGTGCTGCGAACCGGGTTGTGTCAGTACCTGGGCTGCCACACGCCCAATGTCACCGACATCCACCAGCGTGAACCGGGCGTTTCCTGCGGGGAGAAAGATTCGGTGCCGACGCACCAGTTCGGCGTGCAGCGTGCTCGTAAAATTTTGCATGTAATAGGCCGGCCGCAGCATCGTGTACGGCACGCCGCTGGAGATCAGCCGCTGTTCTATTCGGTGGTGGGGTATCAGCCGATGGTTCTGCGCTCCCTGAACCGACAGGAACACGATGTGCCCGACGCCGTGTTTCCTCGCTCGCACGATCAGGTCAGCGAAATCACCCGTGAGCTGCGGTGGGCGCAGCAGGAAGAGGCTGTCGCAGTCGGCGAGCGCTGCGTCTTGGCTGGCGGGGTCGGTGAAGTCAAAGGCCACGGTCTGAACGCCAGCATCAAAAGGCCCCTTCGTGATCGCGGCGGTGGGCTTGCGCACGGCTGCCTGTGCGACGATGCCATCGATGCCACGCAGCGCGGCCAGCACAGCCGAGCCAACCTGGCCCGTGGCGCCCGACACAAGAATGCGCCTCATGGCTGGGTACCCATCGGATCAGTCAGTGGCCCTTGAGTCGGCGGGCACCCAGGGCGGCCCAGCTGGCAAAAGCGCTGTGTCTCCCGTCGCCGAAGCCATCCACCCCATCCAGTTCCTGGCATTGCTCCGTTGGCTGGCATGGCGTGTCTCCAGGTGCCTTCAGACCAGCACCGCCTGCACCGGCCGCCGCATCGACCACGGCATGGCGGGGCCGCGCCCGAAGCGCACCACCAGATCGGGGCGTTCGCCGTCCTTCAGACCCAGCGACGCAGCAAATTGCGGCCGGACCGAAGCCACCTCGACCGGCTGGTTCAGGAACGCATTGCGGATACCCAGCGCGGTGGCCTGCAGCGCGAAACGCTGGTAGCAGCGTCCCACCTCGACCCAGTGCGCCTCGTCGCTGCGCTCGGACACGAACACCGCCATGCCGGCCGAGTGGCGAATCTGGCGCGCGTACTTTTCGTTCTCGGACTTCGGTGTGAAGAACAGGTCCATGGCTCGGCTGCCCAGCCACCGGGGCATCACGGGGTTGCCCGAGGCGCCGGCAAACAGACCGTCGCCGGTACGAAGTGCCTCGCTGGCACTGAAACGGATCCATGCCTTCAGCTCGGCAACAAAGGCGGGGTTGTTCATCTGCGCCGTGTTGGCCGCGACGATGTATTCCAGCACGCTCTCGATGGCTGGGTGAGCGGTCAGCAGCCGCACGCTGACGCCTTCGCCCGTGCCCGCCTGCTCCAGCTGGCGCAGCTCGGCGGATGCAATCGGCTGGCCGTCGTAGTCGCCACGGGTGCATTGCCGCTCGGCGATGGCCTGAAACAAGGGCGTGCTTCGCGCCTGTGTGGCTTCCAGATTGATCGCGATCAGCCCATCCCCGCTGGGATCGAAGCGCGGATCGGCATGGAGCCCAGCAGCCAGCGCGGCATGCACCAGGTTCTCTGTGGCACAACCGAGCGACACGAAAACATGGTGGTCCTCGGGATCGACGATTGGGCAGCGGCGCGCCAGGTCCGGCGCAATGGCGATCGACTTGTCGGCGGTCTGGAAACGCCAGCACTGCGTGTTGTGGCTCGAAGGGGCCAGCGTGGCCTGGCGCACCAGGTCGCGCATGCGGGCGGTGGCTGTGTCGGAACCAGGCAGCCCCGCCTGTCTCAGTGCGCGAGCGGCTTTCTGCTCGGCGTCGCTCGACGAGCAAGCCGTCAACGTCGGCGCAGTGCCAACGCAAGCAGCGGCCAGAAGCAGCTGCCTTCTGGATGGCGTTTGGGAAGTGCCGATGAGCGTTTCGTTTGTGGTTGGCACGGGCCTACGTCCTCCTTGTTTGCGCCCCAAGCAAATCCAGGCGCCAGGCTGAATGGCAGGTCATGCCAGTCTGCCATTCGGCGATCGATAGGCAACTCCGTGAGCTCTGCCGCAATCACCGTTCCTCTTTGCCCCGCGGCATGCCATCCAGCAGATCGGCCAGTTCGTCGGCGTGCTCCTCTTCCACCGCCAGGATCTGCTTGAGCAGGTCGCTGGTGGTCGGGTCCTGCTCGCCGAGGTAGCGAATCATGTCGCGGTAGCTGTCGATCGCGATGCGCTCGGCCACGAGGTTCTCGCGAATCATCTCGACCAGCGTTTTGGCGGGCACGTATTCGGCGTGGCTGCGCTCGCTCAGGCTGTCGGGCGAGAAGTCGGGCTCGCCGCCGAGTTGCACGATGCGCGCGGCCAGTAGGTCGGCATGGCCTTGCTCTTCGTTGGAGTGCACCAGGAACTCGGCGCCCACGCTCTGGCCGTGGATGCCGCGCGCCATGAAGTGGTGACGGCGGTAACGCAGCACGCACACGATTTCTGTCGCCAGCGCTTCGTTCAGGAGTTTCAGCACCTTCGTGCGGTCGGCGCTGTAGCCCGCGGTAACGGCACCCTGTTCGATGTGTTTGCGCGCCTGGCTGCGCAGCGCTTTGACGGGGGTGAGTTTGTGTGATGAGGGCATGGGGGGTTCCGGTGGAATGTGAAAGGAGGCAGCGGGCTTCACTGCTTGAGCATGAGTTCGTTCTTCACGCTGGTCGCGCCCTCGGCAGCACCGGCGAGCTTGGCAGCCAGGTCGATCTGGCTCTGGTTATTGACGAAGCCGGTGAGCTGAACCTCGCCCTTGAAGGTCACCACGCTGATGTCGAAGCTTTTGATGTCGGGGTCCGCCAGCAGGGCGGTCTTGACGCGACCGGTCACGGTTGCATCGTCGATCTTGGTGCCCACCGTGCTTGGGCTGCCCTTGAGCGTCACACCGTTCTCAACCGTCTTCACGCCGGCCACCGCCAGGGTGAGCGCCAGCGCCTGGGCGATCTGCGCCTGGTCATTGACGAAGCCGCTGAGCTGGACGATGCCGTTTCGGGTTTCGACCTGCAGATCGAAGCTGTTGATGGTGGGATCGGCCAGCAGCGCCTTTTTGACGCCGGAGGTCACCACCGCGTCGTCTACCTGCGAGCCCAAGGTGGTGTTGTCGGTTGGGGGAATCACCGCAGCAGCGGGCTCGGGGGCTTTGCCGCATGCACCGAGCAAGGCCAGCGCGGTCAAGCCGCTGGCGAGGAGGGCGGTGTGGGTGGGTTTGAGAAGTATCATGGGGATCTTTGGAAAAAGCAGGGTGTTCATCGGGCGAGGTAGCCGCCGTCGACCGGGTAGTACCCGCCGGTGACGAAAGAGGCTCGGCTCGACGCCAGCCAGACCACGAGCTCGGCCACTTCCTCGGGCAGTCCGAGGCGGCCAATCGGGTGCGCCGCGATCAGGGCGGCCTTCATATCGGCATCGTCTTCGAGTGCGTGGACCATGGGCGTGTGAATGAAGCCGGGGCCGACCGCGTTGATGCGCAGGCCTTGAGCGCTGTAGGCGATGGCGGCTGCCTGCGTGAGGCCGATCACGCCGTGCTTGGCTGCCGTGTAGGCGGGCGCTGTGGCCATGCCCACCATGCCCAGGATGGACGAGGTGTTGACGATGGCGCCACCACCGTTCATCAGCATCGCGGGGATTTGCGCCTTCATACCGAAGAACACGCCCGAGAGGTTGATGTTGATCACCTGCGCCCAGGCGTCGAGCGGGTAGTCGGCCAGCAGCGCGGAGGCGCCGCCGATGCCGGCGTTGTTGCAGGCCACATCCAGCCGGCCGTAGTGCGCCAGGGCTTGGTCAACGAGCGCCTGAGCGTCTTCCGGCTTGCCCACATCGGAGGCGGCAAACAGAACCTCGGCGCCCAGGGCGCGCACCTGCTTCAGTGCTTCCTGCCCGGCATGTTCATCGATGTCAGACAACATCAAACGCGCGCCTTCGCGGGCAGCCACCAAGGCAATCGCCTGGCCGATGCCAGAGGCGGCACCGGTGACGAGAACCACTTTGTTTTTCAGCATGAGATTCACCTGTTTTGCGGCAGCAAAGTGTTGCTTTTCATGGACATCTGGGCGGGATTTCGACAACGTTCAGACGTCTGCTGGGCAAGAAATTTGAGTGGCTGGCACCTGCGTACCCCGTTTGGACTGCGCAGATGCAGATCATTTGGGTGGAATGACGATGATCGCGCCCCCAGCGTCGCTCGCAGTTCCCGTCCGGCCGGTCGCGCCAGTGGCACCGGTAGCGCCGGTGTAACCCGTACTGCCAGGGCTGCCAGTGGCGCCGGTGCTGCCGGTGGCGCCCGTGTAGCCCGTGTTGCCGGTGTTGCCTTGCGGTCCCATCGGGCCTGTGCAGGCGCCGAGCACGAACGTGGCAGCCAGCAGCGCAAAAGTGGTGGCGTGTTTCATCGTTTTTCCTTGGTTGACTTAGCGGCTTAGCGGGACGCTTCAGCTGATCGCTTTGAACAATTTGACCGGGAACTTGAAGGCCGTCTGTGCGCCAGCGCGCTTTGCCGCGCAGCAGGCCAGCCATGTATGTGCGCCAACGCACAGACACAGACTCCCTCGACGCCTACCTTCGGTGTGGGGTGGCAGGCAAGCCCCCCGAATTCTTTAGACCACCAACGAGAGCGCGCAATGAACAAAGATCAAGTCAAAGGCACCGTCAAAGAAATGGCAGGCAAGGTGCAGGCGCAAGCCGGCAAGGCCGTGGGAAGCAAGGAACAACAGGTCAAGGGCCATGTTCGGGAAGCCGAGGGCAAGGCCCAGCATGTTGTGGGCGACGCGAAGAAACTGGTCAAGGACGCGACCAAAAAACTTTGAACGTGGAGGCGGCAGCGCCAACGCTGGTGAGCGGGCGGGAATTCGACGTCGACTGCTTGCTGGCCTACGAGGTCCATGGCACGACCGACTTCCTGTTTCAGATTCACGCCCTGAACGGGCGCGACCAGGTGGTGGTGTCTGAGTCGCTGACCTTGACGCCGCCCATTCCCGTGCATGTTTACAACGACCCGACGGAGTTGCACCGTTGCACCCGGCTGCAGGTGGTGTCTGGGGTTTTTGAGTTGCATTACCAGGCGCGGGTGCGCCGTACCTTGGAAGCCGAGGACGCGAACGCGGGCGAGGTGCCGATCTGGCAATTGCCCGACGAGGTGTTGCCCTACCTGTTGCCGACGCGCTATTGCGAGTCTGACCTGCTGTCGCACGCCGCACAAAAGCTGTTCGGTGGCATGCAGCGCGGCCACGCCCGCGTGAATGCCATTTGCGACTGGATACACAGCCACATCGACTACCAGCCGGGCACCTCAACGGCCACCACCACCGCGCGCGATGTGTTCACGCAGCGCACCGGGGTGTGCCGCGACTTCGCCCATCTGGG
>JBBSDB010000145.1:0-9361 GCA_038249735.1 Burkholderiales bacterium | reverse complement strand
TGACGATGTCGCTGGCGAACAGCTTGGGCATGCCGGTGTCGTAGTACTCGACGATGAACTTTTTCAGCTCGACCGAAAACGGCAGGTCTTGCAACAACACGCCGGTGGGCTGGGCCAGAATGGCTGTTCCTGCAGTCGTGCCTTCGGTCACCAGCAGGTTGCCGCGGAAGGTGGGGTTGCTCGGGGAAAGCCGGTGCTGCGCCGGCACGTCAGCAATCAGCCCGCCGCCGGTGAACGGCGTCTTGCCGTTGAACCACATTTGCCCGCGCACCATGAGATCGCCGTCGAGCAAACCGCCAATGCACACCAGCACGATCGCGCTGTGCGCGGCCAGATAGCCAATCTTATTGGCTGTTCCCTTCTTGGCCGCCACCATCCAGCCGGTGCCACCCTCGCGTTCGCGCGATTGCAGCTTGACCTTCCAGCCCTTGGCCAGGAGCGTTTGCCCGATCCGGTTGGCAGCGGTCTCGGCGCTCTCGTCAAGCGCCTGTTCGGCGCGATTGGGGAACGCCTTGAGACTTTGCTCGCGGACGTTTTCCTTGAAGGTCTTGAAGTCGGCAAATATTTTGGGCGTGTTGCGCGCAATGCACAGACTGGTGCTGGTGACCAGGAACGCCAGGATCAGCAGAAACCACCAGGCGCTGTAGACCGAAAACAGATGGGCGCTGGCAAACACGTCGGCCCAAAACGGGCCGAACTGGTTCACATAGTTGTTCAGCGGCTCGTGCTGCTTGACCACCGTGCCGATCACCGAGGCGATGCAAATCACCGTCAGCAGCGAGATCGCGAACCGCATCGAAGACAGCAACTCGACCAACGCGCTCAACACGCGCGAGCCGGTCTTCAGCTCCAGGCCTTGGGTGGAAACGGTCATGGGGACTGACAAGCGGGTAACTGCGCCAAAAAAAACGGCGCGCCCGGAAGTCCCAGTGCGCGCCCTGTTGGGGTGTCGGTTCGATTCAGTGGATCCACCGGGCACCGCTTGATGGCATTTTGACCCTTAAATATCACCATCGGGTGATATTGCTAGCCAGAGCTTAAGCCAGCCTTAAGAATGGGATCAGCGCAGCCCGGCGATGTAGTCGGAAACCGCCTGAATTTCGCGGTCGTTCATTTTTGAGGCGACGCCGGTCATGGCAGCGTTGTTGGCACGCAAGCCCGAGCGGAAATGGTTGAGCTGGGTCGCCGTGTACTCGGCGTGCTGGCCTGACAGACGCGGATACTGAATCGGCAGACCGGCGCCGTTGGGGCTGTGACAAGACGCGCAGGCGGCAATCTGACGATCAGGGATACCGCCGCGGTAGATGCGCTCGCCAAGCGCCACCGTGTCTTTGTTCGTTGCGAACCCAGGCGTTCCTTTCTGGCTGGCCAGCCAGAAAGCAATGTTGACCATGTCTTCATCAGACAAAGCGGAGGCGAAGCCCTTCATGATCGCGTTTTCGCGCTTGCCCGACTTGTACTCCTGCAGCTGCTTGACCAGGTACTCAGGGTGTTGCTGCGCCAACTTGGGGTTGACTGGGGTCAGCGAGTTGCCGTCTGCGCCGTGGCAGGCAATGCAAACCCCGCCATACAAAGCCGCTCCCTTGACCAGATCGGGCTTGGCGGCCTGCGCTTGGGCGCCGAAGGAGAAGGCAAGCGCAGCAGCGGCGCAGAGAAGCGAAACGGACAATTTCATGACGGACGGGCGTCGCGAGCGACAGGTTCGGGTTGCACAGGGCCGCACATAAGAACAGCGCAGACATTCAATTTTACAATGCCCCACCGGGCTGTTCCGGGAAAGCCCCCCATGAACCACTCTCCCATTTCCCGCCAACCCCGCCCGCCTGCGTCGGCTCCCGCCCACATGCGAGCACCCGCTGTGGTCACGCCAGAGGCCAAGCGCGCCCACGCTTGGCTGCACACCGCGCGTTTTCTCACCACCGCACCGCAACTGGAGCACTTGCCGGCACTGGAGGTGCCTGAGTTTGCCTTCGTCGGGCGCTCCAACGCCGGCAAGTCCACCTGCATCAACACGCTGACGCAACAAAAGCGACTGGCTTTTGCGTCCAAGACGCCCGGGCGCACCCAGAGCATCAACCTGTTTGCGCTGGGCAAGCAGGGCGTGACCGACGCGGTGTTGGCCGACCTGCCGGGCTACGGCTACGCTGCCGTGCCGCGCGAGGCCAAGCTGCGCTGGCAGCGGGTGATGGGCAACTACCTGATCACGCGTGAAAACCTCAAGGTGGTGGTGCTGATGTGTGACCCGCGCCTGGGGCTGACCGAACTGGACGAAATCCTGCTCGATGTCATCCGACCGCGGGTTGCAGAAGGGCTGAAATTCCTGATTTTGCTGACCAAGGCCGACAAGCTCAGCCACGCCGAGTCACAGAAGGCTTTGTCAATCGCCAAGCTCCAATGCGGCGGCGGAGAAGCCAAACTGTTCTCAGCACTGAAAAAGCAGGGCCTTGACGAAGTAGCCACGCTGCTGTGGGACTGGAGCCACGCGCCCGAGGACGCGCCGAAACTGGCCGGTCCAGAGCCGCAAGACGACGAAGACGAGCCGCCAGCGCTGGACTGAGCCGCCAGGCTGCGAATCAGTCCTTGTCGTAAAAGCCGGGCTCGCCCGGCGGGCGGGTCTTGAAGCGCTTGTGCACCCAGTAATACTGCTCGGGCATGGCGGTGATGTAGGCCTCCAATCGGCGGTTCATCAAAGCGGTATCGGCCTGTGCGTCGCGCGTGGGAAAGTCGGCCCAGGCAGGCATCACCGTGACCTCGTACCCGTGCGGCGTGAGTCGGCTGACAACAGGAACCACCTGCGCGTCGGACAGGCGGGCGAAACGCGACAACGAGGCGATGGTGGCGGCCGGCACGCCGAAAAACGGCACAAACACCGAGTCGCGCGAGCCGTAGTCCATGTCGGGCAGCAGGTAGAGCGGCTCGCCGCCTCGCAGCGCGGCCACCAGCGGTTTGAGGCCGTTGCGCATGGCGACGATGTGCGGATCGCCAAAACGCTGGCGCCCTTGCGCCATCCAGCGGTCGACATCCGGGTTTTGCTGGGCTGCATACAGCCCGCAACACCGCCTGGGCAAATGCACGGTGAGTGCGGTCCAGCCGGCGTCCATGCCAACAAAATGGGACGCAAACAGCACGGTGGGGCGCGTCCCCTTCAGCGCCTCCAAGTCGCCGGTGAGCGTGAGGCGGCGAGCCACCACCTCGGCGCGCCCTTCCCAGAGCCAACTGCGGTCCAGCCAGGCCTGGGCAAACAGCACGAAATGGCGTCGCACCGCACGCCGGGTCTCGCGCGCGCTGGCGCTGGGGAAACACAGCGCCCAGTTGGTGCGCGCGATCCGGCGACGACGCGCCGCAACCGTATGCAGGCCCTGCCCCAGCAGCCAGCCCAGCGCGCGCACCGCCGACAGCGGCAGCCCCGCCAGCGCCCGCATGAACAGCAGACCAAGGCGGTTGCGCCAGCTTGAAGAGGGCACCTCTGGCGTGGGCACGTCAGGCGCGACGGTCATGGCGCTGCGGCAGAAGCAAAGAGGGACGAAGAAGCCACGTAGCGAATCAGGTGCGGGGCAGCGGTGTGGCGGTACGAGGCTGTTTGTAGCGGTCGTACGACCAGAGGTATTGGCGCGGGCATTCTCGCACCAGCTGCTCCATCGCCCGGTTGATCTGTTGCGCTGCCAGCGCTGGCTCGGCGGAGAGGGCATCGCCGTGGCCGTGATTGAACGGCCGCACGTGCACCAGGTAGCCGCGGCCCCACGACAGGCGCTCGCCCCAGGCCAGCACGATCTGGGTGCTGGCGGTCTGGGCCAGGCGGGCCGAGAGCGTCATGGTGTAGGCATCGCGGCCGAAAAAGGGCGCCCACACGCCCTGCCCCTCCGGTGGCACCTGATCGGGCAGCAGGCCCACCGCTTGGCCGGCCCTCAGCGCCTTGATGAGCTGTTTCACGCCAGCCAGCGTGGTCGCTGCCGGGTGCAGGCCGGGGCGATCGCGTGCGGTGGTCATGAGCTCACTCAACCAGGCCTGGCGCGCCGGCCGAAACAGCACCGTGATGGGCTGGCGCGCGCCGAAGCGCTGGGCGTAGGCCTGGGCGGCGATCTCGAAACAACCCATGTGCGGAGTGAGGAACAAGACACCCGCACCATGCACCTGCGCCGCCTCGATGCAGGCCGCTCCCTCCCAACCCACCCGCACCGGACGCCCCAGCCACAAGCGCGGCAGCTCGGCCACCAGCTTGCCCGCCTCGCCCACTGACGCCAACGCCACGCGCCAACCGTAACCGGCCTGCCTGGTGTGACCCAAGAGCCTGCGCCGGTAGCGGTTTGAGGCCAGAAAACTCAGCCAGCCCAGCACCCAGCCCAGCGCGTGCACCAGCGGCAGCGGGAGGCGACTCATGGCGATGAAAAGGATGCGCAGCACGGTGTGTTGAGGGCGACTTGAGGGTTCAAGCGAAACGAAAAATCCAGTCGTCGCAGCCCAGAAAGCCGGGCCAGGAGTGGGACGCGCCAGGCAGGCCAGGCTTCGGCTTTGCTCTAGAATTCAGCCATCGCCGAGTTACTGAACTAATTGCGGGGCGATTCATAAATTCCGCTAAAGCGTTCGCCGAACTCCGACAGGCCGGCAACGCCGATCAACCTTTCTGGAGTTTATCTACATGGCGAACGACTTTCTCTTCACGTCCGAATCCGTCTCCGAGGGCCACCCCGACAAGGTGGCCGACCAGATCTCTGACGCAATTCTCGATGCGATCTTCCAGCAGGACCCGCGCAGCCGCGTAGCGGCCGAGACACTGTGCAACACCGGCCTGGTGGTGCTGGCGGGTGAGGTCTCGACCAACTCACATGTCGACTACATCCAGGTCGCGCGCGACACCTTGAAGCGCATCGGGTACGACAACACCGAGTACGGCATCGACTACAAAGGCTGTGCGGTCATGGTCTGCTACGACAAGCAGAGCAACGACATCGCCCAGGGCGTTGACCACGCGAGCGATGACCATCTCAACACCGGCGCTGGCGACCAAGGCCTGATGTTCGGCTACGCGTGCGACGAGACGCCCGAACTCATGCCCGCGCCGATTTACTACGCGCACCGCCTGGTCGAGCGCCAGGCCCAGCTGCGCAAAGACGGCCGCCTGCCCTTCCTGCGCCCCGACGCCAAGAGCCAGGTGACGATGCGCTACGTGGATGGCAAGCCGCACAGCATCGCCACCGTGGTGCTGTCCACCCAGCACAGCCCAGATCAGAGCGAGACCGCCACCAAAATGAAGGCCTCGTTCATCGAGTCCATCATCGAAAACATCATCAAGCCGGTGTTGCCGGCCGAGTGGTTGAAAGACACCGAGTACCTGATCAACCCAACCGGGCGCTTTGTCATCGGCGGCCCACAGGGAGACTGCGGCCTGACCGGGCGCAAGATCATCGTCGACACCTACGGCGGTGCCTGTCCGCACGGCGGCGGCGCCTTCAGCGGCAAAGACCCGAGCAAGGTCGACCGCTCGGCCGCCTACGCCGCGCGCTATGTGGCAAAAAACGTGGTGGCTGCCGGGCTGGCGCGGCAGTGCCAGGTGCAGGTGGCCTACGCGATTGGCGTCGCGCGGCCGATGAACATCACAGTCTACACCGAAGGCACCGGCGTGATCCCCGACGCTGACATCGCCAAGCTCGTCGCGGCCCATTTCGACCTGCGCCCCAAAGGCATCGTGCAGATGCTCGACTTGCTGCGCCCGATCTACCAGAAGACCGCGGCCTACGGCCACTTTGGCCGCGAAGAGCCCGAGTTCACCTGGGAACGGACCGACAAGGCAGCGGCGCTGCGGGCTGCTGCAGGCCTTTGAGGCTGTGAGCCCCACGAACACGTCTGCCTTTTGGTCGCAAGACTCCACGGGAGCCCATCTCTAGCCAAACGGTCGATAGGTCAAAAGACCCAAACCAAGCAGCCCCTGACCTTCTGGTCAGGGGCTTTTTTCGTACCGGGCCTGCCAAAGCGACAGCGCAGACAAGTGGTGCTGAATTTTCCCCGGGGAATTCCGATATGACTTGTACGGACACGATCCCTTCATCCATGCAACGCTCTGGAGCTTCCACCATGTCAACTTCTGCCTGCCCGGACCGCGCCGACGTCGCTCAAACCGCCCTACCAGCAGCCTCCACCGATGAGCGCATTCAAGCGCTGGAACAGGCCCTGGCGCACTCGCAGGCCCTTTTCCACCAGGCGCCTTGTGGCTACTTGGCCGTCGATTCCGATCTGAGTCTGCTCGATATCAACCACACCCTGCTGGATTGGCTGGGCCTGCCCCACGACGGGCACCCCAACGTACTGGAGCTGATCGACGGCGCAGCGCGCCACGCGCTGCGCGAACATGTCGCGGATCTCAGACAGGGCAGCGAGAGCGCCTCGCTGGAGCTCGCGCTACACCGGCGAGAAGGCGGTCCGCTGCAGGCGCTGCTCACCTCCAACGCGGTGCGCGACGCGGCAGGCAACTTTCTCCATATCCGCAGCGTGGTACTCGACAACGGCGAGCGTCAGGCGGTCGAGAAAAGCCTCAGCACCCGCGAAGGGTTCCTGCAGTCGATCACCGACCGCATTCCGGTGCAACTGGCCTATTACGACCAGAACCTCACCTGCCGCTTCGCCAACACCGCCCACGCCATGAGCCAGGGCAAATTGGCCAGCGAGATGGTGGGCCTGCACCTGAGCGAGACGGTGGCAGCCGCCGAATTGCCGGACATCCTGCCGCACGTGGCCGAGGCTCTCAACGGTGTCGCCAAGAAGTTCGAGGCCGAGCACACGGCCGCCGATGGCACCCGCAGCCACTACGAAATCGACTACATCCCCGATGTGCAACAGGGCATGGTTCAAGGCATCTTCATCGAACTGCACGACATCACCGACCGAAAGCGCACCGAGGAGTTTGTGCTGGAGGCCAACCGCGATCTGGAAGAGCGGGTGCGCGAACGCAGCGCCGAGCTGTTCCAGAGCGAGCAGCGCTACCGCCTGATGGTCGACGCCATTCAGGACTACTGCATTTATTTCGTGGATGCCGAGGGTGTGGTCACCGACTGGACCGAGAGCGCCCAGCGACTGCACGGCCACAGCCACTCGGAAATGGTGGGCAAGCCCTATCAAGATCTGCTGGCCACCGGCAACAACGGCGAAGACGAGGTAGACGCCGACCAGGTGATGCGGCTGGCCCAGGCCCACGGCCAGTGGGAAACCCGCGGCTGGCGCCTGCGCGACGATGGCTCGCGCTTCTGGGCCCACACGGTGCTCACCGCGCTGCGCAACGAAGCGGGCGAGCTGCAAGGTCTCTCCGCGATCACGCGCGACATGACCGCGGCCAAGAGCCTGGAGGACGTGATGAACGACCTGAACCGCGAGCTGGAAAAGCGCGTTGCCGAGCGCACCCAGCAGCTGGTGGCAGCCAACAAGGACCTCGACGTGTTTTCCCACATGGTTTCGCACGACCTGCGCGCCCCGCTGCGCCACATCTCCAGTTTCGTGAGCCTGTTGCTCGAACACATGGGCGAGACCACCGACAAGCTGGCGCTGCAGTACCTCAACAGCATTGCCAAGTCGAGCAAGCGCATGAGTCACATGATTGAAGGCCTGCTGGAGTACGCGCGGCTGGGCCGCGTGTCGATCGATGAGCAGCCGGTGCCACTGGCGCCCTTGCTCGAGAGCGTGATGGCGCATCTGCGCCAGGACAACCCGGGACGCGAGATCGAGTGGGTGATCGAGGAAGATCTGCCGGTGGTGCGCGGCGACGCGATGCTGCTGGCCCAGGCCTGGGGCAACCTGCTGAGCAACTCGGTGAAGTACACCCGGCCTCAGGCCAAGGCGCGGATCGAGATTGGCTGGAAGGTCAACCCGGTGGGCGGGCGCACCTTCTATGTGCGCGACAACGGCGTGGGCTTCGATCTGGCGAAGGCGCACAACCTGTTCGTCATGTTCCAGCGCCAACACCATTCGATGGACTTCGAGGGCACCGGCACTGGGCTGGCGCTCGCGCAGCGCATCATCGAGCGGCACAGCGGGCGCATCTGGGCCGAAACAGAGTTGGGCGAAGGCTGCACCTTCTTCTTCACCCTGCCGTTTGAAGGTCTGGAGCCGGAAATGGATTTCCCCAAATCTTCCATGGCCGAGCTCGCGGCCTGAGCTGAGACCGGTAGACCGACGGCGGGCACGTCCGAAGCCCGCCGTCTGCTCAAGCTCGGCGCAAGTTGCGCGCCTCTCCCTTCTGGGTCAAACAGCAGCAGTGCGCGTGGCTCGCTCTGGCCGGGTCTGGCCAAGACGAAACTTGGGCACTCCACTGCGTCGTCTGCGAACCCTGCGCATGCTCAGCTGTGAGCGGCAAGACCAACACCCACGGCCAATCCCACAGGCCAAACGATCATGAAACGCGCAAATGGCGAACAACATTCCTGCTGCGCCTTGAAAAAGCGCACTGTCGCCCTTATCATTAGCACTCGCTGGAGACGAGTGCTAACACCCAAGGCACCCGTCCCCACGTCGATCAACGGCACTGACGCGCTTGCGTCAGTGCCGATGTGAGTCCTTCCCAACCTTTCCCCATCAGGAGATGCAATGAAACTTCGTCCTCTCGCCGATCGCGTGATCGTCAAGCGCATAGACAGTGAAACCAAGACCGCCTCGGGCATCGTCATCCCCGACGCCGCCGCCGAGAAGCCCGACCAGGGCGAGATCCTGGCCGTTGGCCCAGGCAAGAAAAACGACAAGGGCGAACTGTTGGCCATGAACGTCAAGGTCGGCGACCGCGTGCTGTTTGGCAAGTACAGCGGCCAGACCGTCAAGGTCGATGGCGACGAACTGCTGGTCATGAAAGAAGACGATCTGTTCGCAGTCGTCGAATCCAAATAATTTTGCGGGACTGACCGAGCCACGCGCGCAGCGCCGGCTCGCTCTGTCCCCAACCGTTTAAATCTCAGGAGAAATCAACATGGCAGCAAAAGACGTCATTTTCGGCGGCGAAGCCCGCGCCCGCATGGTCGAGGGTGTGAACATCCTGGCCAACGCAGTCAAAGTCACCCTGGGCCCCAAGGGCCGCAACGTGGTGCTCGAGCGCTCGTTCGGTGCCCCAACCGTCACGAAAGACGGTGTATCGGTCGCGAAAGAGATCGAACTCAAAGACAAGCTCCAGAACATGGGCGCCCAGATGGTCAAGGAAGTCGCTTCCAAAACCTCTGACATCGCTGGCGACGGCACCACCACCGCCACCGTGTTGGCCCTGGCCATCGTGCGCGAAGGCATGAAGTACGTTGCCGCCGGCATGAACCCGATGGATCTGAAGCGCGGCATCGACAAGGCCGTCACGGCCCTGGTCGAGCAGCTGAAGAAGGCCTCCAAGGCCACCACGACC
>JBBSDB010000144.1:0-9370 GCA_038249735.1 Burkholderiales bacterium | reverse complement strand
GACCTGGTCGGCCAGTTCGCGCGTGGGGCACAGCACCATGGCCTGCACCGCAAAGCGACGCGGATTCAGGTTGGCCAGCAGGGGCAGGGCGAAGGCAGCGGTCTTGCCGCTGCCGGTTTTGGCCTGGGCGATCAGGTCTTTGCCCAGCAGCGCGGGCGGCAGGCTGGCGGCCTGGATCGGGGTCATGGCCAGGTAACCGAGCGTTTGCAGGTTGGCCAGCATCGCCGGCGGCAGGGGAAGGCTCGCGAAGTCGGTGGCAGCTGTTGGAGCGGAGGGGGAGGCGTGCAAGAGGGTCATGCGGGATTATCGGCGCCCGCCCACAAGCCGTTCAGGTGAGCGAGTTCAGCAGGTTGAACGCGCTGATGCTGGACACCACCGTGCCGACCAGCCCCAGCAACAGGCGCGCGGGCAGATGCCGCGTCAGCCAGGCGGCAAACGGCGCCACCAGCATGCCGCCCAGCACCAGCCCCGCCACTGTCTCGCTGGCCACCGCTGTGCCCAGCAGCAGAAAGGCCCCGCCGGTGGCCAGCGCAATGAAAAACTCGGCGCTGTTGACGGTGCCGATGGTGGTGCGGGGATCGCGGCCCTGGCCCAGCAGCGTGCTGGTCACCAGTGGCCCCCAGCCGCCACCGCCGGTGGCGTCCAGGAATCCACCGGCTGCCGCCAGGGCATGGGTCGGCGGGCGGTGGGTCTTGTGCACGCGCGGCCCCCTCGCAGCGCGCACCAGGATGAACAGGCCCAGCGCCAGCAAATAGGCCGAGACCCAGGGCTTGATGGCATCGCCATCGATATTCGTCAGCAGCCAGGCGCCCGCCACGCCACCGAGCATGCCCGGCAGCACCAGCCGGCGAAACAGCGCGCGGTCCACATTGCCGAGCCGCCAGTGGGCGGTGCCCGAGGCGGCGGTGGTGAAAACCTCGGCGATGTGCACCGCCGCAGAGGCGGTGGCCGGGCTGGCGCCGGTGCCGATCAGAAAGGTGGTGGAGCTGATGCCATAGGCCATGCCCACCGCGCCGTCGATCAGCTGCGCGCAGGCGCCCACCAGCACCGCCGTCCAGAAGACGGGCGAGCTCAGCAAGGTGTTGACCACGGCCAGCAAGGCCTGCCCCAGGTCGGCACCAGCGCCCGGCGCCGGTGCCGAGTGATGCCAGCCCAGCCACAACAGCGCGCCCAGCAAAAGCAGCAGCCAGGGCCACCAGCGCAGCCGGCGGTTTGAAGTCGATGCTGGGGTGGCGGTGAGGGAAGCGGGCGGGTGGTCGGGCGGCATGGGAATCCTGTCTCAGCAAGAACAGGACCCTACCGGCGCTGCGTCGGGTAACCAACGACGCAGTTTTCATTTGCTTATCCAGCGCGGCGCTGGCCTCAACCTCGGTTCAAGGCAGGTGCAGCGCGTCCAGCTCCGGCTGGCTGAAGCCGGCCGCCCGCCGCGCTGCGTCGTTGAACGGTGGCTTCAAGCGGGGCGCGGCGTGTTGGCGCGCGAGCAGGCGGTAATGCGCCAGCGGCTCCAGGCCTTGCCGCTCGCAGAGCCAGCCATACCAGCGGTTGCCCACCGCAACATGGCTGATTTCGTCGCGCAGGATCACATCGAGAATCTCGACCGCGCGCAGGGCAGCCGCTGTGCCTACCTTGCGCAAACGCGCCTGCATCAGCGGCGTGGCGTCCAGCCCGCGCGCTTCCAGCGTGCGCGGCACCAGCGCCATGCGGGCGGTGACGTCGTCCTGGGTTTTGATGCACATCTCCCACAGGCCGTCGTGGGCGGGGAAGTCACCGTAATCGTGCCCCAGGTTTTGCAAGTGCGCGCGCAGCAGACCAAAGTGGGTGGCTTCCTCGTCGGCCACGCGCAGCCAGTCGCGGTAGAAATCGTCGGGCATGCCGACGAAACGCCAGGTGGCGTCGAGCGCAAGGTTGACGGCGTTGAATTCGATGTGTGCCACCGCGTGCAGCAGCGCAGCGAGGCCGTCGGGCGTGAACGGCGAGCGGTGGGGCACCTGCATCGGCGGCACAAGCGCGGGCTGCGGCGGGCGGCCGGGCAGGGCGCAGCCTGCTGGCATCGCCAGCGTCTGTTGCGGCGCGATGTGCAGGCCTGCCATGCAGGCGGCTTGCAGTGCGTGCGCAGCGTCCACCTTGGCTTGCGGATCGCTCAGGCACAGCGCGTGCAATGCGCGGGTTCGGGCGCTCTCGGGCGGTGTCGCCAGCGGGGTGGATGGGGGCGTGGGCATCCCTACAATTCTAGGTTTCGCCGGCGTGGTGCCCAGATGGCACCGAGCGACCGGTTTCGCAACGAGGAAAAGCAACGATGGCACTTTACGAACTCGATGGCGTGGCCCCCCAGCTCGCCGACACCGCCTGGGTGGCGGACAGCGCGCAGGTGATCGGCAACGTGCACCTGGCCCAGGACAGCAGCGTGTGGTTTGGGGTGGCGGTGCGCGGTGACACCGAGACCATCACAGTAGGCAAAGGCAGCAACATCCAGGACGCCAGCGTGCTGCACGCCGACGTGGGCAAACCGCTCACCATCGGCGAGTATGTGACGGTGGGGCACAAAGTGGTGCTGCATGGCTGCACCATCGGCGACGAATCGCTGATCGGCATCGGCGCGGTGGTGCTCAACGGCGCCAGGATCGGCAAGCACTGCCTGGTGGGCGCCGGCGCGCTGGTGACCGAAGGCAAGGAATTTCCAGACGGATCCATGATCATCGGCAGCCCTGCGCGGGTGGTCAAAACGCTCACGCCCGAACAAATCGAAGGCCTGCGCGCCAGCGCCCGCCACTATGTGGAGAACGCACAGCGTTTCCGCCACACCTTGAAAAAATTGGACTGAACGCTATTTGTCTTCGTTATCGATATTGAAAGAAGCGTTTGTCCGAACTCCACAAATTTGTCTTTGAAGGCCTGCCGGTGCGCGGCATGCTGGTGCGCCTGACCGATGCTTGGCAGGACATTCTGAGTCGGCGCGAGCAGGCTGGCGGCTACCCGGCGGCGGTGACCGAACTGCTGGGCGAGATGACGGCGGCGGCCACGCTGATGCAGGCCAACATCAAGTTCAACGGCGCGCTGATCTTGCAGATTCAGGGCGATGGCCCGGTGAAGCTGGCGGTGGCCGAGGTGCAGCCCGACCTCAGCCTGCGCGCCACCGCCACGGTCACAGGCGAGGTGGCGGCTGGTGCGCCGCTGTCGCAGATGGTCAACCTGAACAACCAGGGCCGCTGCGCGATCACGCTGGACCCGAAAGACCGTTTGCCGGGTCAACAGCCCTACCAGGGCGTGGTACCGCTGTTTGATGACCGCCGCGAGAAGATCGAAAAACTCAGTGAGGTGATCGAGCACTACATGCTGCAAAGCGAGCAACTCGACACCCGGCTGGTGCTGGCTGCGAACGACAAAGTGGCGGCCGGCCTGCTGATCCAGCGCCTGCCCATGCAGGGCGAAGCCAATCTCTCGGGCGGCGGTGCGATCCGGCGCGACGAAGACGAGATTGGGCTGAACGAGGACTACAACCGCATCGCCATCCTGGCTTCGAGCCTCAAGCGCGAGGAGCTGCTGGAGCTGGATGCGGACACGGTTCTGCGGCGCCTGTTCTGGGAGGAAGACCTGCGCCGCTTCGAGCCGCTGGCGGGTGCCCAGGGCCCTCGCTTCGCCTGCAGCTGCTCGCGCGAGCGGGTAAGCAGCATGCTGAACAGCCTCGGGGTTGAGGAGATCGAGTCCATCCTCGCCGAGCAAGGCCAGGTGGAGGTGGGGTGTGATTTCTGTGGCGCGCAATACCGGTTTGACCCGGTGGATGCAGCGCAGGTGTTTGTGCAGCCGGCGCAGCAGCCGCCCGGCAGCGGCCAGCAGCACTGACGCGCACGCTCAACGCCGGCGCACGCCCACCAAGCCGGTGAACAACCGGCGCTCACAGTCGGGGTCGCTGCAGTTGTCGCAGCGCCAAGGCGTGCGGCCCTCGGTGAGTGCTTGGTCGGCTGGCAGCAGGTCCTGGCTCAGCCAGCGGCCGACGGCGCGCAGTGCTTGCTGAAGTCGGGCGTCTTGCTGACCGTAGATGGTCTGGTAGGGCAGGTGGGCTGCATCCAGTGCACGGCGCAGCGAGGTATCGGTGGCGTCGCGGATGGCGGGGCTGTCTCTGAACAGGCCGTCGGGCGTCCAGGGCAGGTCCAGACCCATGAGCAAGTTGAGGGCGTAGCGCGACTGGTGGGAGCTGGCGTTCAGGATCAGGCTGGCGTCGGCAAAGTAGAGCTCGCTGTAGACCGCCACCATGAGCGCTGAGGTGTCGGCGATCACCAGGTCGACGTCAGGCTGCTGCGCGGCTTCGCTGATTCGCCGGCTTTGCTCGGCCGCGATCGCTGCCTGCTCGTCCACCCTGGGGGCTCGGCCTTTCTCTTCACACCAGGTGCGCAGGTATTCAGGCACAAGCAATACCCGCCGTCCGTGCGCCCGTTTCAGGCGGTGTTGCAGGGCCTGTGCCAGCGTGCTTTTGCCGGTGGACTCACCCCCGAGCAGGCAGACCACGGGCAGGAGATTTCGAACGTCGCCTGCGGACGGCCCGCTCTGCGTGGATGTCACCGTCCAGGCTGCGCGATCTGCACAAAAATCTCGTTGGGCTTCACCATGCCCAAGTCCTGCCGAGCGAGTTCCTCGATCATGCCCAGGCCCTCTTGCAGATCGCGCACCTCGTTGGCAACTTGGTCGTTGCGCAGCCTGGCCTCGCGGTTGCTGAGCTCCAACTCGCCCAGCGCCTGCTTCATGCTGGCCACCTGCGACACGCTGCCCCGGCCAAACCAGAGCTGCGCGTGCAGCACGATCAGCAGTGTGATCAGCAAGCCGGGGATGAAGCGGTGGGCCATCTCGAATCTGATGCGTCAGGCAAACCAGCGCAGCCACGCGCCTGAAGGGGAGCTCCGCCCAGCACACACCGTGGAACCAGCATCGCCGGGCCACTGGTGGGGCGCCCACTTGGCGGGGCAGCGACCCGCGAAGCGGTGAAGCGAGGGGGCCAACATCACGTTCATTTCAGGTTGTAGAACGCCGCTCGGCCCGGGTACACCGCCACTTCGCCAAGATCTTCCTCGATGCGCAGCAGCTGGTTGTACTTGGCCATGCGGTCCGAGCGGCTGAGCGAGCCGGTCTTGATCTGGCCGGCGTTGGTGCCGACCGCGATGTCGGCAATCGTGCTGTCTTCGGTTTCGCCCGAACGGTGCGAGATCACGGCGGTGTAGCCGGCGCGCTTGGCCATTTCGATGGCGGCGAAGGTTTCTGTCAGCGTGCCGATCTGGTTGATCTTGATCAGAATCGAGTTGGCGATGCCTTTGTCGATGCCCTCTTTCAGGATCTTGGTGTTGGTGACGAACAGATCATCGCCCACCAGCTGCACCTGCTTGCCCAGGCGCTCTGTCAGGTGTTTCCAGCCGTCCCAGTCGCCCTCGGCCATGGCGTCTTCGATGCTGATGATGGGGTACTTGTCAACCCAGGTGGCCAGCATGTTGGTCCAGTCTTCGGCCGACAGGGTCAGGCCCTCGGCGCCCAACACGTACTTGCCGTCCTTGTAGAACTCGCTGGCCGCGCAGTCCAGGCCCAGGGCGATCTGCTCGCCTGGCGTGTAGCCGGCGTTGGCGATGGCTTCCAGAATCATCTGGATCGCCGCCTCGTGGTTCTCGACGTTGGGGGCAAAGCCGCCTTCGTCGCCCACCGCAATGCTCATGCCCTTGTCGTGAATGATTTTCTTCAGCGCGTGGAACACCTCGGCGCCCCAGCGCAGCGCTTCGCGAAAGCTTGGCGCGCCCACCGGAATGATCATCAGCTCTTGCAGATCGAGGTTGTTGTTGGCATGCGCGCCGCCGTTGACCACGTTCATCATGGGTACTGGCATCTGCACCGCGCTCATGCCGCCAAAGTAGCGGTACAGCGGCAGACCAGCTTCTTCGGCTGCGGCCCGGGCCACCGCCATCGACACCGCCAGCATGGCGTTGGCGCCGAGGCGGCCTTTGTTGTCGGTGCCGTCGAGGTCGATCAGGGTCTTGTCGAGAAAAGCCTGTTCGGACGCGTCCAGACCCAGCACCGCTTCGCCGATTTCGGTGTTGATGTGTTCCACCGCTTTCAGCACACCCTTGCCGAGGTAACGGCTCTTGTCGCCGTCGCGCAGCTCAATGGCTTCG
The DNA here is from genome assembly GCA_038249735.1 of Burkholderiales bacterium. Classification (GTDB taxonomy): domain Bacteria; phylum Pseudomonadota; class Gammaproteobacteria; order Burkholderiales; family Burkholderiaceae_C; genus Hydrogenophaga. Next base: position 3,224 of record JBBSDB010000144.1, on the reverse strand, counting down.
CGCGAGCCGGTGGACGCGCCCGACGGTACGGCTGCCCGGCCCATCACGCCGCTCTCCAGCAACACGTCGCATTCCACGGTGGGGTTGCCCCGGCTGTCGAGAATTTCACGGCCAACGATGTCAACAATTGCACTCATGTTTTTTACCTTGGTATTTTCAAAAAAGAAAGTCAGCAAGCTCGGCAGAAACGCGGGCCTTCAAGTCCAGAGCACCCGTGGAACCGGCTTTGCCGGGCCACCAGGTGCGTCCCCCCCCTTGGGGGGAAGGCGCGAAGCGACGCAGGGGGGCATCACACTCACACACCCTCAACCACCACCATGTTCAACACGCCCGCGCCCTCGCGCACCTCGCGCGCCTTGGTGTAGGCCTCGCTGACGTAGTAAGCCTTGGCTTTCTCTGCCGATTCAAACTTCAGCACCACCAGCCGACTCGGGTTCCAGTCACCTTCCAATACCGTGATGGCGCCGCCACGCACCAAAAAGTCGGCGCCACGCACATTCGCGGCCTTGGTGCTCCACTCGCGGTACTTGGCCATTTGATCGGCATGGGTGACGGTGACGTCGGCAATGATGTAAGCGGCCATGGGGTTCTCAATCCTTGAATTGGTTTTCTAACAGCGGTTGGGTCTTGACCACGCGGTCCAGCGCCAGCAGTGTTTCCAGCAGCGCCTTCATGTGTTTGAGCGGTACCGCGTTGGGGCCGTCGCTCATGGCGTTGGCCGGATCGGGATGGGTTTCCATGAACAGCCCGGCCACACCCACCGCCACCGCCGCGCGCGACAGCACCGGCACCATCTCCCGCTGGCCGCCGCTGCTGGTGCCCTGGCCGCTGGGCAGCTGCACGCTGTGGGTGGCGTCGAACACAACGGGGGCGCCGGTCTCGCGCATGATGGCCAGCGAGCGCATGTCGCTCACCAAGTTGTTGTAGCCAAAGCTCGCACCACGCTCGCAGGCCATGAAGTTGTCTTCGTTCAGGCCGGCCTCTTTGGCGGCTGCGCGTGCCTTGTCGATCACGTTCTTCATGTCGTGCGGCGCGAGAAACTGGCCTTTTTTGATGTTCACTGGTCTACCCGACTGTGCCACGGCACGGATGAAGTCGGTCTGACGGCACAAGAAGGCCGGCGTCTGCAACACATCGACCACCTTCGCGGCCTCAAAGATGTCTTCTTCGGTGTGCACATCGGTCAGCACCGGCACCCCGAGTTCGCGTTTGATCTTGGCCAATATCTCCAGCCCTTTTTCGCGACCGGGACCGCGAAATGTGGTGCCGCTGCTGCGGTTGGCCTTGTCGAAACTGCTCTTGAAGATGAACGGAATCCCCAGGCTGGCGGTGATCTCTTTCAGCTGACCTGCCACGTCCATCTGCAGTTGCTCGGACTCGATCACGCAGGGCCCGGCGATCAGGAAGAAGGGCCGGTTCAGACCGATGGGGAAACCGCAGAGTTGCATGGTGGTGGGTCCTGGGAGTGGGCTGGGGGCTCAGGCGGCGGCCCGTGCCTCGCGCTGCTCACTGTGGCGCGCCAGCGCCGCGTGGATGTAGGCGTTGAACAGGGGGTGGCCATTCCACGGGGTGGATTTGAACTCGGGGTGGAACTGCACGCCCACGTACCAGGGATGGACAGCCTGCGGAAGCTCGATCATCTCGGTCAGGTGCTCGCGCTGAGTGAGCGCCGAGATCACCAGGCCGGCGGCGCGCAGGCGATCGAGATAGTGCTCGTTGGCCTCATAGCGGTGGCGGTGGCGCTCGGTGACCACCGGGCCATAAATTTGGTGGGCCAGCGTGCCCGGCGATACGTCGGAGCTTTGGGCGCCCAGACGCATCGTGCCGCCGAGGTCGGAGCTGGCATTTCGCGTCTGGATCGAGCCATCGGCGTCTTGCCATTCGTCGATCAGGGCAATCACCGGGTGCGGCGTGTCCGGCTCAAACTCGGTGCTGTTGGCGTCTTTCAGGCCAGCGACATGGCGCGCGTACTCGATGGTGGCGACCTGCATGCCCAGGCAGATCCCCAGGTACGGCACGCCACTTTCACGGGCGAATCGCGCGGCGCAAATCTTGCCTTCGATGCCGCGCTTGCCAAATCCGCCGGGAACCAGGATGGCGTCGAAACGGCCCAGCGTGCGTTCCACGTTCTCAAGGGTCAATGTCTCGGAATCGATGTACTCGATCTCCACCTTGGCGTGGTTCTTCATGCCGGCGTGGCGCAGCGCTTCGTTGAGCGACTTGTAGCTGTCGGACAAATCAACGTATTTGCCCACCATCGCGATGTGCACCGTGTGCTGGGGATGCTCGACCTCCCAGACCAGATCGTCCCAGCGTTTGAGGTTGGCCGGTGGCGTGTTCAGGCGCAGCTTGTCGCAGACCAGACCGTCCAGGCCCTGCTCGTGCAGGATGCGCGGCACCTTGTAGATCGTGTCCACGTCCCACATGGAAATCACGCACCACTCGGGCACGTTGGTGAACAGCGAAATCTTGGCTCGCTCTTCGTCTGGAATTCGGCGGTCGGCGCGGCAGAGCAGGGCGTCGGCCTGGATGCCGATGGCGCGCAACTCTTTGGCGGTGTGCTGTGTCGGTTTGGTTTTCAGCTCGCCCGCAGCGGCGATCCAGGGCACATAGGTCAGGTGCAGAAAGACCGTGCTGTTCGGCCCCATGCGCAGGCTCATCTGCCGCACCGCTTCCAGAAATGGCAATGACTCGATGTCGCCCACTGTGCCGCCAATTTCGACGATCACCACGTCGACCGCGTCGGGCGTGCCAATGCCAGCGCCGCGCTTGATGTAGTCCTGGATTTCGTTGGTGACATGCGGGATCACCTGCACCGTCTTGCCCAAATAGTCGCCGCGCCGCTCCTTCTCCAGCACCGACTGGTAGATCTTGCCGGTGGTGAAGTTGTTGGTCTTCTTCATCCGCGTTTCGATGAAACGCTCGTAGTGCCCGAGGTCGAGGTCGGTTTCGGCACCGTCGTCGGTCACGAACACCTCGCCGTGCTGAAACGGCGACATGGTGCCCGGGTCCACGTTGATGTACGGGTCGAGCTTGATCAGGGTGACTTTGAGGCCGCGGGACTCAAGAATCGCGGCGAGAGACGCGGAGGCGATGCCTTTGCCCAGGGAGGACACCACACCGCCAGTGACGAACACAAATTTGGTCATGTCTCGGGCGAGCCTTGCGCTCGCGGGAGGTGGAAATGCGAATTATAGGGGGCGCATCTCAGGCCACTTCGCCAG
>JBBSDB010000143.1:0-9443 GCA_038249735.1 Burkholderiales bacterium | reverse complement strand
GCGTCAGTCAGACGACCGATGGCCAGGCGGGCGTCAAACTTCGAAATCCAGACCATCTTGCTGCCGTTGATGAGCGCACCGTGAATCGCGACGAACAGGCCGTGCACATGAAAGATCGGCAAGGCATGCAGCAAAACATCGCCGGGCTGCCAGCGCCAGTAGTCGCGCAGCACCAGCGCATTGCTGCGCAGGTTGCCGTGTGTCAGCATCGCGCCCTTGCTGCGCCCGGTGGTGCCGCTGGTGTAGAGGATCGCCGCCAGATCGTCGTCACCCCGCACTGCGGGCGTGTGCTGGTCGCTGTGGTGCGCAGCGCGCTGCAGCAGACTGCCGCTGCGATCATCGCCCAGGGTGAAGACATGGCGGGTGCCGGCATTGAAAGCGATCTTGCTGACCCAGCCGAAATTCGCGGGGGCGCACACCACCACCGCCGGCTCTGCGTTCTCGATGAAATACTGAATTTCCGCGCTCTGGTAGGCAGTGTTGAGCGGCAGGAACACGTGGCCGGCACGCAGCGTGGCGAGGTACAGCACCATGGCCTCGACCGACTTCTCCACCTGCACCGCGATGCGCGAAGCAGGTGGCAGGTTCAGCGACGCCAGCAGGTTGGCCAGCATGGCGGTGGCGCGCTCCAGGTCTCGCCAGCTGTACTGCAGCGGCTCATCTGCGCTGTCGGCGGTTTCGACGGCGATCTGGTCAAGATCCGCCGGGAAGGCCGCGCGCAAGGCGGTGAACAGGTTGTGATTGGTCATGTTGCGAGAGGGACAGTCTGGGCGTCTCAAAAAACGGGCGGTCGCTTGGCCAGAAAGGCGGCCACGCCCTCCTGGTGCTCGGCCGTGGGTGCGTAGCGATAGGCCTCGGCCAGCAGTCCATCGCTCAGGCCGCCTCCTTCCTGCAGGGAGCGCAAGAGGTGTTTGTTCAGCCGTGCGGCCTGGGGCGCCAGTGCAGCGATGCGTTCGGCGTGCAGCAAGGCTTCAACCGGCACGGCCGCATCCATCACCACGTCATTCAGGAAGCCGCGCTGCTGCATCTCGGCGGCGGTGAAAACGGCCGCCTCCAGCAGCATGGCGCGGGCCACCGCTATGCCGGCCTCGCGCGCCACCAGTTGGGCCTCACGCGGTGCCATGGGAAACCCCAAACGCGCAATCGGCGCGCCAAACCGCGCGCCCTCGCCGGCCACGCGAATGTCGCAGCAACAGGCAAGCTCCATGCCCGCACCCAGGCAGTTGCCCTCGATCTGCGCGACCATGGGCAACGGACAGTCCAGTACCGCTTGCAAGGCGGCCCACACCTCGTCTTCGTGAAAACCGCGCAGCGCCGCCTCATCGAAACGAAACGCCGGGTATTCCGAAATGTCGCCACCGGCGCAGAAGTGGCCAGCCTCGCCCGCCAGGATCACGCAGCGCAAAGACCCGCGCACCGACAAGCCCTCAAACACGGCCTTGAGCTCGCGCCACATGGCTCGCGACATGGCGTTGAACTTGTCGGGATGCGACAGCGTCACCCGCGCCAGCGGGCCCTCAACAAGCAGCGAGATCGACACGGTCAGGCCATCAGTCGAGTTTGGCGCCCGAGGCCTTCACGACCTGGGCCCAGCGGCGCACCTCGCCGCTCACAAAGCTGCCAAAGGCCGCTCCGGTGAGCGCCGGAAATTCCGCGCCCTGGTTGGCCCAGAGCGCCTTGGCTTCGTCGGTGCTGGCCGCGCGGCGGATCTCGTCAATCGCTCGCGCCTGCACATCGGCCGGCGTGCCCTTGGGCGCCCAGACGCCGTACCAGGTGGTCACGGTGTAGTCGGGCAAACCCAGCTCTGCGGCACACGGCACATCAGGGAACGCAGGGTTGCGCTTGGGGCCGGAGACCATCAGCGCCTTGATGCGGCCGCCCTTGATGTGCCCGGCCGAAGAACCCAGGCCATCGAACATCATGTCCACATTGCCGCCCATCAAGTCGTTGAGGGCGGGGCCTGCGCCGCGGTACGGAATGTGCGTGATGAAGGTCTTCGTCTGCTGTTTGAACAGCTCGCCGGCCATGTGGTGCGAGGTACCGCTGCCGGCCGAGCCGTAGTTGAGCTTGCCCGGATTGGCGCGCACCTGAGCCAGGAAAGCCTTGAAGTCGGCACCCGGAATGTTCTTCGGATTGACCACCAGCACCTGGGGCACGCTGGCCACGAGAATCAACGGCACGAAGTCGCGCTCGATGTCGTAGTCCAGCCGCGGGTACATGCTCGGCGCAATCGAGTGATGCACCGCGCCCATGAACAAGGTGTAGCCGTCGGGGGCTGCCTTGGCCGCCAGACTCGCGCCCACCGTGCCGCCTGCCCCACCGCGGTTGTCGATGATGAGCGACTTGCCGCTCTGCCGGGTGAACGATGCCGCCAGCGGGCGTGCGAAGGCGTCGGTACCGCCACCGGCCGGAAACGGCACGATCACGGTCACCGGTTTGGTGGGCCAGCTAGCCTGGGCAAGCCCAGCGGTGCTGTAAACGGCGGCGCCTGCAACGGCAGCACGCAAGATGTCTCTTCGGTTCAGGCTCTCGATCATGTCTTGTCTCCTGTGGTTTTAAGAAAGCTGCGTCAAAAGTAAAGGTCTTTGATCGCAGCGGCTATCGGGATCTTTCCCTGCGCCAGCAAGGCGCGGTGTTTCTCCAGGCGTTTGAGGTCATAGAGGTAATTGACCATCAGCCCATACGACTGCTTGGTGCCTTTGGCCGACGGATCAGCCGCCCAGTTGAGGCGCTCCACGCGGGCACCGTTGCCCAGGTGAAAACGGGCCACCGGGTCCAGCGGCTTGCCGTCTTGCATCTCGCTGCCCAGGAAGCGGGCAGCCCAGCCCAGCAGCGCCTTGCGTTCTGGCGCGCCTTCGCTCAAGCCCTCAAGGTTCTCCCACCGCATGAGCAGATCGGCCGGTGCGTGCTTGTTCAGCCAGCCGCGCAGACCTGGAATCGGCGAGAGCGTGACAAACACCTTGAGCTTGGGAAATTCCTGGTGCAGCGTGTCCACCACGCGCTTGATCAGCGAGTCACCAAAACTCACGCCACGCAGGCCGTTTTGGGTGTTGCTGATCGAATAGAAGATGGCGGTGTTGGCTTTGGCAATGTCCACCGGATCGGCCTCCTCGTCCAGCAGCGGCGTGATGCTGGCGGCCATCTCATTCATCAACGCAACCTCCACGAAGATCAGCGGCTCTTCGGGCAGGCGCGGGTGAAAGAAGCCATAGCACCGCCGGTCGCTGTCGAGCCGGTTCTTCACGTCGGCCCAGCTTCGAATGTCGTGCACTGCCTCAAACTTGATGAGCTTCTCCACCAGCGAGGCAGGCGAATCCCAGCTGATGCGGCGCAACTCCAGAAAGCCCACATCGAACCAGGTGGAGAACATGTACTCCATCTCCGCGTCGAGCGCGAGCAGGCGCTTGTCGCCCTTGAGGTGGGACTGCATCTCGGCGCGCACATCCACCAGAAAACGGATGCCGTCGGGGTGCGCGCTGAAGCGCTGCAGAATGCGCCGGCGCGGTGACACCGTGGCGCGGCGGTACAGCACCTCGGCCGCGGCCTCGTCGGGCGTGCCCACTGCGGCGGAAAACTGGGTTTGGGCCGCCTTGATTTGCTCGGCATCGGCCACGAACTGCTCGCTCATGAGCAGCCACAGATCGCGCCGCTGCGCTGCGCTGGCGGTGGCGTACCACGCCATGAGGGCCTGGGCACGGGTACCGCCTTCCACCTCGCTCAGCAAGGGATCAACCACACCCTTGAGCTGATCGAGCAGGCGGCGCAGCTGGCGCGGCGACATGGCTTCCTGGTCGTGGCGCAGCGCACCCTTCAGGCGGTCCTGGGTTGAGCGAGCACCAGCCCGGGTGCCTGGGCGCAGCATGGAAGCGCCCTTCTCCAGCCATTGCGACGTGTTCATGCGGTGATCTTCGACGTGCTGCTGCGCACGAGTGCGCGCAAGGCCACGCGCTGTCGCGTGAGGTGGGTGCGCATGGCAGCCTCGGCGCCCTCGGCATCGCGCGCCTTGAGCGCTGCAAACACCGCCATGTGCTCGGAAAGGCTCTGGTCCAGCCGACCCGGGGCATGCAGTTGCTGCAGGCGCGCGAGCTTGACGATCTTGCGCAGGTCGCCAATCACCTGCGCCAGCCAGCGGTTGTTGGCCAAGGTTATGATGGCTTCATGGATGGCGAAGTTGGCCTGGTAGTAATCGTTGATGCGCCGCGCCTTGGCACAGCGATTGAGCCGGTCGTGCATCTGCTCCAGCGCAGCCAGATCGGCGTCGGTGGCGTTGCTCGCGGCCTCATACGCACAGCGACCTTCGAGCAAGGCAATGACGGGAAAGATCTCGTCGAGGTCGCGCTCGGTAATCTGGTTGACGAAACACCCGCGGCGCGGCTCGTGGCGCACCAGTCCCTCGGCAGCCAGCACCTTGAGCGCCTCGCGAAGCGGCGTGCGCGAGATGGCCCATTCGCTGCAAAGCCCCAGCTCGTCAATGAAGCTGCCGGGCGCCTGCACGCCGTCGAAGATCCGCTCGCGCAACTTCACGGCCACTTCGTCGTGCAGGGAGTTGAGCACCAGTCGCATTGGTAGGGATCCGATCTGTAATCACCTGTAATTACAGGAGAGTCTAAAAAAATCCCCGGCGGCGCGCACCGGGGATTTACCCTTGCAAGGGGATGTGATCGATGGGCGGCTCAGACGCGCCGGCCAAACCACCACCACAGGCCCGCGCCTCCAAGGATCATGGGCACGCACAACCATTGCCCCATGCTCATGCCCAGCGACAACAGGCCGAGGTAAGCGTCGGGTTCGCGGAAGAACTCGGCGATGAAACGGAACACGCCGTAGCCAAACAAGAACGCCGCTGACACCTGGCCTGGCGTGCGCTCCCGACGGGCGTAGAGCCAGAGCAGGATGAACAGCAGCAGCCCTTCCAGCAAAAACTGGTAGATCTGCGACGGGTGGCGCGGCAGATCGCCCGCGCCGCGAAACACCATGCCCCAGGGCAGCGAGGGGTCGGCCACCCGGCCCCAGAGTTCACCGTTGATGAAATTGCCGATGCGCCCAGCGGCCAACCCGGTGGGCACGCAAGGCGCCACGAAATCCATCACATGCAAAAACGGACGCTGGCGGCTTCGCGCAAACCAGACCATGGCCACCATGACGCCAAGCAGCCCGCCGTGAAAGCTCATGCCGCCCTGCCATACCGCAAAGATCTCCAGCGGGTGCGCCAGGTAGTAGGCCGGTTTGTAGAACAGGCAGTAACCGATGCGCCCACCAAGCACCACGCCCATCACGCCAAGGAACAGGATGTCTTCGACATCGCGCCGGCTCCAGGGTTGCGGCAGTCGAACCGAGGCAAACGGGGGGTGCTTCAGGCGGGCGTAACCGAGCAGCACAAAAAGGCCAAAGGCGGCCAGGTAGGTCAGGCCGTACCAGTGGATGGCCAGTGGGCCGAGCTGCAGCGCGACCGGGTCGATTTGAGGGTGAATCAGCATGTCCGCTATTGTGCCCGGGGGCCTGGGACCACCGCATCGCGAGCAAACTCGAGCAGGCGCGCCAGCGTGGGGGTCACCGCAGCCGCTCGCCAGACCAGGCTGGTTTCGCAAGTCGGCATCACCAGACCGCGCGGCGCACGCACGGGGCGGTACACCACGCCGGGGCGCTGAAACTGGCGCACGCTCTCGGGCACCCAGGCCACGCCCAGCCCGGCCGAGACCAGGTTCACGATGGTCTGCATCTGGATCGCTTCCTGCGCCACCTCAGGTGAGCGCCCCGCAGCGTGGTACAGGCCGAAAACCGCGTCGAACACGGAGGGCAGGATGCGGCGCGGAAACATCACCAGCGGCTCGGCCAGTACCGCATCGAGCATCAGTTCTGCGCGAACTGCCAGCGCGTGAGATTGCGCCAGCGCGAGCACCATCGGCTCCTGCAGCAGCGAAAGATGGGCCAGCCCAGGCGGCGAAAAACCGGGCGCGTGCAGCAGAAAACCGGCGTCCACTTCGCCTCGTGTCAACTGCTGTTGCTGGACATCGCCAGTGGCTTCGATCAGCTCCAGCGCCACGCCCGGCCAGGCTTGTCGAAACGCACTCACCCAGCGCGGCAGCAGATCAAAACCCACGGTGGAGACAAACGCCAGGCGCAACCGCCCCACCTCGCCCGCAGCCGCTGCGCGCGCTCGGCCCGGCAAGGCCTGGGCGCGCGCCAGCAGATCGCGCACCTCCGGCAGCAAAGCGGCGCCGGTGGCGGTGAGCGCCACGCTGCGCTTGGTGCGATCGAACAAACGAGCACCCAGCAAACGCTCCAGGCCGGCGATCGCCTGGGTGAGTGGGGGTTGCGTCATATGCAGGCGGGCTGCGGCGCGCCCGAAATGCAGTTCGTCGGCCACCGCCACAAACTGGCGCCAGAGCCGCAGGTCGATCCATGGATCAGGTGATTCAGTCATTCTTCAAACGTATGAATACAACCCAACAAATATATTGGAAAGCGTTTGATCGGTCGCGCATACTGCCTCAGAACACGCCACCCACGCCTGCCTCCCCTGTTTTTTTGAGAGACCGCCATGACCTCCACCAAAGTGATCCCCATCGCTCCGATGAACCCGCGCAGCAAAAACATCACCGAGGGCAAGTCGCGCGCGCCCAACCGCTCCATGTACTACGGGATGGGCTATCAGGAGAGTGACTTTGGCAAACCCATGGTCGGTGTGGCCAATGGCCACAGCACCATCACCCCTTGCAACAGTGGTTTGCAAAAATTGGCCGATGCGGCTGTTGAGGGCATCGGCGAAGCCGGTGGCAACGCGCAGATTTTTGGTACGCCCACCATTTCGGACGGCATGGCCATGGGCACCGAGGGCATGAAGTACTCCCTGGTGTCGCGCGAGGTGATCGCCGACTGCGTGGAAACCTGCGTGCAAGGCCAGTGGATGGACGGCGTGCTGGTGGTCGGCGGCTGTGACAAAAACATGCCCGGCGGCCTGATGGGCATGCTGCGAGCCAACGTGCCCGCCATTTATGTGTACGGCGGCACCATTTTGCCGGGCCGCTACAAAGGCCAAGACCTCAACATCGTGAGCGTGTTCGAGGCCGTGGGCGAAAACGCTGCGGGCAAGCTGAGCGACGAAGACCTGCGCGAGATCGAAATGCGCGCCATTCCCGGCACAGGCTCTTGCGGTGGCATGTACACCGCCAACACCATGTCATCGGCGTTTGAGGCCCTGGGGATTTCACTGCCCTACTCCTCCACCATGGCCAACGTGCACGACGAAAAAGTGCAATCGGCCAAGGAATCGGCCAGGGTCCTGGTGGAAGCCATCCGCAAAGACCTCAAGCCCCGCGACATCGTGACCAGAAAGTCGATCGAAAACGCGGTTGCCGTGATCATGGCCATCGGTGGCTCCACCAACGCCGTGTTGCACTTCTTGGCCATCGCTCACTGCGCTGAGGTGGAATGGACGATTGACGACTTCGAGCGGATCCGCCAGCGCACCCCCGTGCTCTGCGACCTCAAACCCAGCGGCAAAGCGCTGGCTGTCGATTTGCACAAGGCCGGCGGCATTCCGCAGGTCATGAAGATTTTGCTCAATGCCGGTCTGCTGCACGGCGACTGCATCACCATCACCGGCCAGACCATTGCCGAGCTGCTCAAAGACGTGCCGGACGCCCCCCCCGAGCAAAGCGTGATTCACAGCATGGAAAACGCGATGTACAAGCAAGGCCACCTGGCCATCCTGAAGGGCAACTTGTCCCCTGAAGGCGCTGTGGCCAAAATCACCGGCCTGAAAAATCCGGTCATCACCGGCCCTGCCCGCGTGTTCGACGACGAACAGTCGGCCTTGGAGGCGATCCTGGCCGGCAAGATCAAGGCCGGTGACGTGATGGTGTTGCGCTACCTCGGCCCCAAAGGCGGCCCGGGCATGCCCGAGATGCTCGCCCCCACCGGGGCGTTGATTGGCGCGGGCCTGGGTGAGAGCGTGGGCCTGATCACGGACGGCCGTTTCTCCGGTGGCACCTGGGGCATGGTGGTGGGCCACGTGGCGCCCGAAGCGGCGGTGGGCGGCACGATTGCTTTTGTGCACGAGGGCGACAGCATCACCATCGACGCCCGGCAGTTGCTGCTGGAGCTGCACGTGCCTGAGGAAGAAATCGCCAAACGCCGATCCGCTTGGACAGCCCCCGCGCCGCGCTACACGCGCGGCGTGCAGGCCAAGTTTGCGTTCAACGCCTCCAGCGCAAGCAAAGGCGCGGTGCTGGACAACTACTGATCCAGGGCCTCGTGCGAGCGGTGCTGGACCAGCGGGGCTCAGCGCCGCTTGGTCTTGATGCCCATGGCCTCGCGGTGGCGGTCAATGCGGTCCTGTTTTTTCTGGTCCATCTTCTGCATCTCCTTGCGCTTGGTGTAACCGGTGGCGTCGGCCCAGGCCCACCAGGCCACGGCAAGCGCAAACGGCGACAGCACCCACCACCAAGACAAGCCGGCCACGAAACCGATCTCCAGGTACTTCAGAACCATCAGGCCCAGGCCCAAGATGAGCAAATACATCACACCCTCCGGTAAAGCGCCGATGAAGCGGGCAAGATTCCGTAACGTTTCGTATCTTTGCGGCCGCGGCGGATAAACTCCAGTCGAACCATTTCAATCCCCCGCCTCACGAGGAGTCCAAAATGAAACGTACCCTGCTGATTATGGCTGCGATGGCCACCCTCTCCGCTCCAGTTTTGGCCGACGAAGCGCTGGCCAAGAGCAAAAATTGCATGGCTTGTCACGCTGCCGACAAAAAACTCGTGGGCCCGTCTTACAAGGCGATTGCTCAGAAGTACGCCGGTGATGCGAAGGCGGCCGACATGCTAGCCATCAAAATTGTCAAAGGCGGCGCTGGCGTGTGGGGCGCGATTCCCATGCCGGCCAACCCGCAAGTGAGCGAAGCCGACGCGAAGAAGCTGGCCGCCTGGGTGCTCAGCACGAAGTGATGGCCTGAGCGCCGTCGAAAAAAACCCGCTGAAAGTCAGCGGGTTTTTTCTTGGGCGCTCGCTGGGATGGGTCGCTTGATCGGTTGTCGTCCGACAGCCGATCAAGCTTCTCGCCCGCCAGGCCTGCGGCCTGGCCCTGGGTCAATTGTTTTCCGACAATTGATCCAGGATGGCTGGGTTCTCCAGGGTGGAGGTGTCTTGCGTGATCTTCTCGCCCTTGGCGATTGAGCGCAGCAGGCGGCGCATGATCTTGCCCGAACGCGTCTTGGGCAGGTTGTCACCGAAGCGGATGTCCTTGGGCTTGGCGATCGGGCCGATTTCTTTACCAACCCAGTCGCGCAGCTCCTTGGCAATCGCCTTGGCTTCATCGCCAGTGGGACGCGAGCGCTTGAGCACCACGAAAGCCACGATGGCCTCGCCTGTGAGGTCGTCCGGACGGCCCACCACGGCGGCTTCGGCCACCAGGTCGGTCTTGCCAACCAGAGCGGACTC
>JBBSDB010000142.1:0-9548 GCA_038249735.1 Burkholderiales bacterium | reverse complement strand
CTGAAGGGAAGTTCAATCCAGAACACCGCCGATCCGGCTTTGCCGGTCGGCAGGTGTTGCCCCCTGAGGGGCTGAGGGTCGTGGCTCCAAGCCTGCCTGCGCAGGCTTGGACAACCCGAAGAGATGACGCCTCTGGCATCGTCGCGGTCTGCAAGACACGGCGCAGGCGGCGCGGGGGGTCAATGGTTCGAAATGCCAGAGGCCACGTGGCCGCTGGGCACATGCAGCGCAGCGTGTTCGATGTGGCCGGTCTGGTCGTCGAAGAAGAAGTCGGGCTCGAACTCGCGCAGGAACTCGCCCTTGGGCAGGCCGCCCAGGAACATCGCTTCGTCGACCTCGATGTTCCAGTTCATCAGGGTGCGGATCGCGCGCTCGTGGGCGGGTGCGCTGCGCGCGGTGACCAGCGCGGTGCGCACGCGCATCTGTGACGTGCCCTCGGCCTGCAAGCGGTGCAGCGCTTCAAGCAGCGGCTTGAACGGGCCGCCGGGCAGTGGCAGCGCGGCCTTGCTCGCCTCGTGCGCCTGAAAGGCCGACAAGCCCTCGGCCTGAAACACCCGCTCGGCCTCGTCGGAGAACAGCACCGCGTCGCCGTCAAACGCGATGCGCACCTCGTTGGGGTGCGCGTCGCTCGCATGGACCGACTGCGGATAGACCTGCGCAGCGGGCACGCCAGCGGCCAGTGCGGCGCGCACGTCGGACAAATGGGTGGAGAGAAACAGGTTGGCCCGCAGCGGCCGCAGGTAGCGCCAGGGCGGCTGGCCACGGGTGAAGCTGCCACGCTGGATCGGCAGGCCGTAGTGCTGCGCCGAGCGGAACACCCGCATGCCCGAGACCGGGTCGTTGCGCGAAAGAATCACCACCTCCACCCGCTGCGCTGATGCATCGTTGAACGCCAACAACTTGTGCACCAAAGAGAACGCCACGCCCGGCTTGGCGGGCTGGTCCAGCCGGTCGAGTTGCAGCTTCATGTACGCCCGGTCGTCCCCGGTTTCAAAAAGCCGGTTCTCTTCTTCGAAATCGAACAAGGCGCGGGAGGAAATGGCAACGACAAGTTGCCCTTCAAGTGAGGCTGGCATGGCGCGAACTCTATACCGAGAAAGACAAACGGTGGACGAGAGGGGGAGCCAAACCCAGGGCACCGCGGAACCGGCTCTGCCGGGCCGCCAGTGCCGCCCCCTTGAGGGGGTGACGCGCTGAAAGCGCGGCGCGGGGGTGGGGCAAATCTTCCAGGGCACCGCCGATCTGGCTCTGCCAGTCGGCCAGTGCCGCCCCCTGGGGGGGTGACGGCGAAGCCGGCGCAGGGGGGTCTAAGTGACCAGTTGATTCAATTGAATGATCGGCATCAGCACCGCCAGCACGATCAGCATCACCACCGCCCCCATGCCCACGATCAGCAGCGGCTCCAGAATGGTCGCCAGGTGCATGGCGCGGCGTGTGACCTCGGCACTCAACTGCTCGGCGGCGCGCCCGAGCATGGCGGGCAGCTTGCCAGTCTGCTCGCCCAGACGTGCAAACATGCTCAGCAGCGGCGGGAAGCGGTTCTTGCTGGCCAGGGCAGAGGCCAGCGGCGCGCCTTCTCTCACCAGCACCAGCGCGTCCAGCGCATCGGCGCGCATGGCCTGGTTGTTCAGGGTCTCGGCGGCGGTCTGCAGCGCGCGAAGAATCGGGACGCCCGCGCCGGCGAGCATGGCCAGCGTGCCGGCGAAACGCGCGGCGTTGTAGCCGCGCGCGAGCTTGCCCACCACCGGCAGGCGCAACCAGGCGGCGTCCATCGTCAGTCGCAAACCCTCGACCCGGCGCGCCATCACCAGGCCCACGCCGCCGAGCACGATCAGAGCCAGCATGAACCAGCCGTAACTGCGCACGAAGTCGCTCATGGCCAGCATGGCCACGGTGAGCACCGGCAGCGCGCGCTTGCTGCCGGCAAACACGCCGGCCACCTGCGGTACCACATACGACACCAGAAACACCACGATCACGATCGCGATCAGGGTCACAATGGCCGGGTAGAGCGAGGCGGCGATCAGCTTGTTCTTGAGCGCCTCGCGCGTTTCCAGATCGTCGGCCAGCCGCTCCAGCACCACACCCAGCTGCCCACTCTGTTCGCCAGCGGCGATCACGCCGGTGTAGATCGGTGAGAACTCTTTCGGGTGTGCGCTGAGTGCGCGGGCAAACGGCGAGCCGCCGTTCACCTCTGAGCGAAGCGAAGCCATCAGGTTGCGCTGTTTGTCTTCCTCAGCTTCCTCGGTCAGCGCCGAGAGCGCACGCTCCAGCGGCAACCCGGCCGACACCAGACCTGCGAGCTGGCGCGTCCACACCGCCAGCGTGGTGGCGTTGAACGCATGACCGCCCCACAGCGTGATGTTGAGTCCGCGCCTCTCACCCGCCGAACCGCTGCTGGTCGCAGGTTCCACCGCGATCGGGACCAGCGCTCGCGCGCGCAACATGCCGCGCGCGGCGCGCGCGGTGTCGGCGTCGATCAGGCCGCGTTGGGTGGCGCCCTGCGCGTCGAGGGCTTCAAAGGTGTAGGCGGGCATTGTCAGGCGGCCGTGTGCCTCATCGACAGGCTTTGGACCAGCACACACCACGGAACCGGCTTCGCCGGGCCGTTGATGTGGTCCCCCTTCGAGGCGGACGACGCGAAGCGGCGCAGGGGGTGCATCCGATCAATCGCGTGTCACAGACATCACCTCGGCGATCGAGGTGACGCCCGTCTCGATCAGCCGTTGCCCGTCCTCGCGCATGGAGCGCAGGCCGGCGGCCTCGGCGGCCACGAACAGCTGGCTCTCGGCGGCGCGGCTGTGGATCAGCGCGCGGACCTTGTCGTCGGCCACCATCAGCTCATAGACGCCGGTGCGGCCCTTGTAGCCGGTCATGTTGCAGTGGCTGCAGCCCACCGGTTGCCAGCGGCCTTTGTCGTCCTGTTTGCGGCAATGCACGCACAGCTTTCGCACGAGGCGCTGCGCCAGCACGCCGAGCAAGGATGAGCTCAGCAGGAACGGCTCGATGCCCATGTCGGTGAGCCGTGTGACCGCGCTCGGTGCGTCGTTGGTGTGCAGTGTGGCCAGCACAAGGTGACCGGTGAGCGAGGCCTGAATGGCGATCTGTGCGGTTTCAAAATCGCGGATCTCACCAATCATGATCACGTCGGGGTCTTGGCGCAGGATGGCGCGCAAGGCCTTGGCAAAGTCCAGATCGATCTTGGCGTTCACCTGGGTCTGGCCCACGCCCGCGAGCTCGTACTCGATCGGGTCTTCCACCGTCATGATGTTGAGCGAGCTGGCGTCGAGCTTTTGCAGCGCAGAGTACAGCGTGGTGGTCTTGCCCGAGCCGGTCGGTCCGGTCACCAGAATGATGCCGTGCGGCTGTCCGATCAGCTGCTTGAAGCGGTTGAGCACATCGCCCTGCATGCCCACCGCTTCCAGTGTGAGCTTGCTCTCGCTCTTGTCGAGCAGACGCAGCACCGCGCGCTCGCCGTGCGCGCTGGGGAGGGTGGACACGCGCACGTCAACCGCGCGGGTGCCGATGCGCAAGGAAATGCGGCCATCTTGCGGCAGTCGTTTTTCCGAGATGTCGAGCTCGGCCATGATCTTCAGGCGCGAGATCAGCGCGGCGTGCAGCGCGCGGTTCGGCTGCACCACCTCACGCAGCGTGCCGTCAACCCGAAAGCGCACGCTGGAATGGCGCTCGTAGGGTTCGATGTGGATGTCGCTGGCACCGTCGCGCGCGGCCTGCGTGAGCAGTGCGTTGAGCATGCGGATGATGGGCGCGTCGTCCGCTGCTTCCAGCAGGTCTTCGATGGCCGGCAAGTCTTGCATCATGCGGCTCAGGTCCACATCGCTTTGCACCTCGCTCACCACCGCCGCCGCGCTCGATTCGCCCTGCGCGTAGGCGGCGCTGATGCGCTGGGTCACCGACTCGCCCGGCTCCCACTGGATTTGGCGCACATCGTGGCGGCGCAAGATTTCGGACAGCGCAGACAAGCGCCGCGTCTGTTGCGTGCCATCGGCCGCCGGCGTGTTGCTGCCCACCAGCGTGACCTGGTCGCCCTCGTCTTCCAGCAACCACAGGTGCTCGCGTGCAAAAGCGTAGGGGAGCGGGTATTTCATGGCGCGGTTCTCACTGGGCCGGCGCAGCGACGGGCGGCGCGACAGGCGCGGCGGGCCCGGCAGCCGGTGGCGAAGCCATCGGCTGCCCCAGCGGCGGCAACAGCGCACCGGGCGCGCGCTGTGGCGGCAGCACCGGCGCCTCGTTCACCCCGAGCACGCGGCTGGGCACCGGCTGGCTGTCTTTCTGGACCGCGCGCATCAGCTCGTAGCGGTCCAGCGCGAGGTTGCTGGTCTCCCTGCCGTCGCGCATCACCACCGGGCGCAGGAACACCATCAGGTTGGTCTTTTTGCGGCTGCGTGTCTCGCTCTTGAACAGGTTGCCAAACAGCGGCACATCGCCCAGACCAGGCACCTTGCTGTCGTTGCCTTGGTACTCGTCTTGCAGCAGGCCGCCGAGCACCACGATGGCGCCGTCGTCCACCAGAATGGTGGACTCGATGGTGCGCTTGTTGGTGATGATGCCGCCGGGCGAATTGACCGAGCCTGCCTGCACGCTGCTGACCTCCTGGAAGATGGTCATCTTGATGGTGCCGTTCTCGCTGATCTGCGGCTTGACCCGCAGGGTGAGGCCGACGTCTTTGCGCTCGATGGTCTGGAACGGGTTCACCGCGCCGTTGTTGCCGCCGCTGCCGGTGTTGGTGAACTGGCCGGTGATGAAGGGCACGTTTTGCCCGATCACGATCTTGGCCTCTTCGTTGTCCAGCGTCAGCAGGTTGGGGGTGGACAGGATGTTGCCCTCGCCGGTGGACTGCAGGAAGCGCGCGAGGAAGCCAAGAAAATAGACGCCGTTCTTCTGCGCCGCCACACCAAAATTCAGCCCCGCGCCTGGCGCCACCGATCCCAACTCGCTGGTGGCGAGGTTGATGATGTTGTTGCCACCCGCGCCGAAGTTGGTGCCCAGCAGCCCGATCAGGCTGTTGCCATTGCGACCGAGCGGCCCCTGCCACTGGATGCCGAACTCGGCCGCCTTGTCGGCATTCACCTCGGCAATCAAGCTTTCCACATACACCTGCGCGCGGCGCGAGTCGAGCTGATCGATCACCGCGCGGATCTGCCGGTATTGCGGCTCGGGCGCGGTGATGATGAGCGAGTTGGTGGCGGGGTCGGCCTGGATCTGGCCGCCGGTGGAGGGATCGCCACTCGCGGCCACTGGTGTGGTGGAAAGGCTGGCGCCGCCGGCCGCCTGGCTGGTCATCGAGCGGGCGCTGCCGCCGGCTGATGCACCGCCTGCGCTGGCCGCGCCTTCGCCCGCGAGTGCGGCGCGAAGCGTGGTGGCCAGTGCCACCGCGTTGGCGTTTTTCAGATAAACCACATGGATGTTGCCGCTGGCCACGTCAGAGGTGGGTCGGTCGAGCCGGACCACCAGCGAACGCACCAGCGCCAGGCGCGCTGGGTTGGCCGCGCGCAGCACCAGGCTGTTGCTGCGCGGTTCGGCCACCAGCGTGGTCTTGAACGAGGTATCGGCCTGGCCGGCGGGCGCGCCGCTGGCGCCGGGGTCGATCAGGCGCGAGATCAGCGGCACCAGGTCGGCCGCCACCGCGTGCTGCAGCGGAATGATTTCCACATCGGTCGCGCCCGACACATCAAGTGCAGCAATGATGCGGCCGATGCGCTGCAGGTTGTCGGCGTAGTCGGTGATCACCAGCGAGTTGTTGCCCGGGTTCACGTTGATCGTGTTGTTGGGGCCGATCAGCGGGCGCAGCACCGGCACCAGGTTGTTGGCCGATTCGTGGTTGAGGCGGAATATTTGCGTCACCACCGTGTTGGACGCCGGCAGCTGCGAGGCGGGCCCGGCGTTGACCACGTTGCCCTGCAGCTTGGCGTCTGCCTCTGGCACGATCTTGTAAAGACCGCCGGTGTCCACCAGGGAGAAACCTTGCAGCCGCAACACGGCAGCAAACTGGTTGAGCGCGGCGGTGGGCGAGACAGGCCGCTCGGTCGAGAGGTTGATCACACCTCTGACGCGTGGGTCCACCACCACGTTGCGCCCGGTGATGTTGGCCATGGTGCGGGCCACCGCTTCAATCTCGGCGCCAACAAAGTTCAGCACCACTGGCTCGGCTGCGGCGCGGGTCTGGGCCTGGGCTTGCGAGGCGACGGTGAGCGTGCCGAGTGCCAGATACAAGCCAAAAGCGGCCAGAAATGCGCGGCAGCCGCTGCTAGGTATCGGCTGGGCAAACAGGCTGCAAAGAGGGGTCAGTTTCATAGGGTTTCCAATCAGCGCGATCCTAACGCGAAGCCTCTCGCGGTGGCTGGTTCAATGGTGAGCGCATGTTGGCATCCGTTTGCGGTGTTGAACGCGCGAACAAAGGCTGAAAGGGGAGGTGTGACATGGGCAAAACACACTCAGGCTTTCAGCCGACGTTGAACACCGAGCGCGGGCCCTGGCGCTTGCCCATGATGTTGAGCAGGTTGGTCAGCGCCACCTCGCGCCCGGCGGCGGCTTCGGCTTCGCCGCGAAAACGCAGCCGCCCACCGACCCAATGGCCCGATCCCTGCAACAGCAGATCGCCCCTCAGGGTGCTGAGATTGAGGGTGGCGGTGTTGCCGTCGGACGCGGCGCGCAGCTCCAGGCGGTAGCTGCCCAGCGGGCGCAGCGTGGACAGGCGCGAGGCGATGTCCAGCGCGTCGACCATGAGCACACCTTGCAGATTCGCCCGGCCGCGGTCCACCCGCAGGCTCAAGCCGTCGCTCTGCAGCGCCAGTTGGCCCTCCATGCGCAGGGTGTTCCAGGGCGTGCCCAGGCCGCTGAGCAACTCGGCTGGCCAGCGGCTGGTGAAAGCGGCCAGCTCCACCTGCAGGCCGCCCCAGCGCGGAACCACGGTGGCGTTCAGCGGGATGCTGGTGCAACAGGGGGCGCTGAGCGCCACCGCCATCGCTGGCATGCCAGCGGCCAGCGTTGGTCGCAGCCGCCAGGCCACACCCTGGGGCAGCGCGGTCTGGGTGCGGCTGCCATCGCCGCCAGTGAACAGCAGGTCGGCCCGGCCTTGCCAGACCGTCCCGCGCGCGTTGACCAGTTGCACCTGTCCGGCCGTGGCACCCGTGACCGCATCTGTCAGCCAGCGGGCGGGTGCAAACAGCGCCAGCGCCGCCAGCAGGCCAGCGCCCGCGCCAAGCCAGGCCATGCGGCGCCCCCAGACCGGTGTCACCGGCTGGGCCCGCCTGCGAGCCCCGGGCCGGACACCATCAGCGTGCCGGTCCAGGCGGGCGGCGCGTTGGCGGGCCGGTTCAGCTTGGCCTCCACTGGCACCAGGCGCGCGTTGATCCGCACCTGTTGCAGCCACTGAGCCAGCGCCTCGGGCGTGGCGTTGTTGAGCGTGAGCGTGGCACGCTCGCCTTGCACCGAGACCTGGCCGGTGGCGCCGAGCGCGCTGGTGGCCTGGTCAAGCGCGCGCAGCACGGTGTCGCGGTTCGGCGGCTGGGCGTTGGTTTGGCCGCGCAGCGCCTGCGCGCTGGCGGCCATGCCGCGCATTTGGCTTAGCTGTGCATCCAGCCGAGCGTGGCGTTCCGGCGCTTGACTCAGGGTGGTCCAGGCGGGGGCGATCGCGATCCACCACAGCAGGCCCAGCCCGACCACCCACAGCGCCAGCGTGACCGCACGGCGCTCGCGCGGCTGCAGGCCGGCCAGCGTTTGCTGCAGCGGGGCAAGTGCCCGACCCAGCGCAGGCAAGACGGTATTTGGGTCTCTTTGTGCGCGCTTCATGGGCGGCTCCCGGTTTGCAGCGTCAGCTCGGCGCCGTCGCTGCGCACGCGCCAGCCACTGCGTTCCAGCGCGCCCTGCACCGCGCCCAAGCCGGCGTCGTCCAGCGCCCAGCCACCCGCTCGCAACTCGCCAGTGGTGAAGTTAACGCTGCCCGCAGCGGCGTTGGCTATCGGTGTGTTCTGCGCCAGCGCGCCCAGCATGGCCTCCAGATCGTCGCCCGAGAGCTCACCGCTGGCCTGCCGCAGGCGCGAAAGCTCGCGCTGCATCTGCACCGGGGCATCAAGCACCAGCGTGACCTGCGGAAAGGTCTGTTGCAGGGTTTGGGTGACTGCCTGCTGTTTGGCGCTCAGGCTGCTGCGCTCGGACCACGCAGCCAGGTTCAGCCCCAGCAGCTGCACCGCCACCAGCGCGCCCAGGCCCCAGCGCGCGGGGCGCCAGTCGGGCGCGCTGCGCAGGCGGCGCAGCGTCTGGCGCAGCCGCTGGCCCCGCCGCGCGCCAGCCGACAAGCTGAGGTCGAACTGCGCCAGGTTCCAGTCGGACTGGGCACATTGCAGCAGCCAAGACGGCTTGGAGATGAGGTCGAAGCGCTGGTTGAACGCGCGCTCGGCCAGGCCAGCCACCGCCGGGTCGGCCAGCAGGCGGGTGATCTCCGGGTCGGCGTTGAGCAGCTCGTTGGCAATGCTGCCGGCGGCGGTTGACAGGCCACCAAAGGCCGACTCGCCCAGCCCGCTGTGGCCGCCGTCTTCCAGCGGCGTGCAGCGCACGCCCAATGGGCTGGCGGTGGCCAGCCAGATCTGGTTGCCCTCGTCGTGCGCCCAGTGAAGGGTGGGCATGGCGCCGTCCAGCGGAGCCAGCGGCCACAGTGCCGGCACGATGCGCGTCACCGGCCGGCCTGCGGCCTCCAGCGCCTGCAGCCAGCCGCGCAGCCAGATGCGCTCGCAGGCAGCGATCCACACCGTCTGGCCGGCGCGCCCACCGGGCTCCAGCGCGAAATGCATCTCGGCGGTGTCGGTGAGCAGCCGGTCTTCCAGCAGCCCGTCGAGCACCGCACGCAAGCGCGCGCCACTCACCTTGGGCACCGCGACCCGGTGCCAGGAGACGACCCGCGGCGGCAGCACCAGCACCACGTCGTCGTCGCGCGGCAACAACGAGGCGGCGCTCTGGCCGTTGTCGATCACCGTCTCGCCGTTGACCGAGCTGGCCCAGTCGAGCACGGCCGACGGGCCGCTGGCGGGGGCGACAGAGAAATCCGCAGGTGTGAGGATGAGCACGTTGTGAGGGTGGGTCGGGCGGCATGCACTGTGCACGCCGCGTCTGCATTCTAGAGAGGGCTTGTTGCGATGCGAAGAAACCTCGCTGGTCGGCGCTATCGCGCCGCCAGGCGCTCGCGCCAGCGCACGCTCACGTTCAGGTCTTGCCGCTCCACCAGCGAGCGCTCCTCAATCACCGTGTTGTCCAGCCGCAGCCGGCCGCGCACCTCAAAAAACTGGCTGCGCGTGGCGTGGTTCGCATCGGACAGTGGCGCTGTGCCTTCGCCCAGCGACTTCGCTGCCTCGGCCAAGGTTTTGAATGGGGTGAGCCCGCGCTCGTTCACCAATTTCTGCGCACGCGCGTCGTCCAGCGCGGGAATGCTGGCGGTCAGCGCTTGCAGGCTGGCGGTGTTGAGGTTGAGCGTGGTGCGGGTGGGCAGCACGGTCAGATGCGGCTCCAGCGCGCCCAAGCTTGCGGGGCTGATG
>JBBSDB010000141.1:0-9582 GCA_038249735.1 Burkholderiales bacterium | reverse complement strand
TCGGCCACCAGCCCCTTGCGCCAGCCCATTTTCGCCCTTTTGGGAGGGCTTCTGACGCCCGGCCAGCGAACCACTGCTACCCGTGACCGTTGCGAGATCAGCAGCGAATTCAGGAACACCTCAAAGCCAAAGCGAGGCAGGGCCAGCATGGTTTCAGCATGATGTTCGAGCAGGGATTTGGGCAGCACCCGTTCACCAGAGATGTAGTCGATCCCGAGCCAGTGCCAGAGCTTTGGCGCGTTGTCTCGCAGCGAAATCGAAACATCGGCTCGCCCCGTTTGTACAGGGTCCAGCAAACCGCTGATGTGGTTCCGGGTGAGCCCAGACAGGTCGGCGTCCACCAACAACAGGTGTGTACACCTTGCAGCCCTGAGCCCGGCCACCAGCGCAGCGGTCTTGCCTCTGTTGTGCGGCATTTCAATCAGCGTTGCGCCAGGGACAGAGCGAACCACGGCCGCTGTGTCGTCCCGCGACCCGTCGTCGATCACCAGAACCTCAGATACCTGCGGATGCCCCACCACTGCCCGCAGCAAGGCGCCGATCCGCGCCCCCTCGTTAAATGCGGGAATGAGACAGGTGACAGACATGTTTTGGGTCCCGGTCATCCCGGACTGTCCTCGGTCTTTAGTCCGCGCATGTGCACACGCCAGCCGATGGCGCCAGCGATGATGGCGATCAAAAGAATCACGGACACCCTGCCAATATGGCCGTCGATGCTGTTGTAGGCGTGTCCCATGGTGTAGCCAATGGCGCAGAAGAACGCTGTTTTCGGAAGCGTTCCCAAGGTGTTGAACAGCAAGAACGTGCCAAAGGGCATCTTGGCCGCCCCCGCCGCCAGCAGCACCAGAAAGCCCGCCGAATGGGTGATCTTGCCCAGGATCAGCGTCCGCCCGCCTTGAACCCGAAAATGATGCACCAGCTTGACGGTCCGCGCCCGGTCCATCCCCAGCCGCCTGCGCAATTTTGGCGGCACCCACTGGCCACCGTTGCGCCCGATCCAGTACAGCGTACCGTCGCCAATCAGGTCGCCGACTACGCAAACGACAAAGACCGCATAGATGTCCAGATACCCCAGCCGCGCGGCGTAGGATGCCATCACGGTAACGATTGGCCCTTCCAGGATGGACAGCGGCACCAGAAGGAGCAGACCATGGGTCTCGATCAGGTTATGTATCGAGTCGAGAGAGATCATTCGGGCCGGTCAGCTTTGGCGTCACCGATGATCTGATCGGTCGTCATGACGTTGCCCCGCCATTTAAAGCTGGACCCAACCCAGCCCATGACCCACAGCACCGGAATCAGCAAGTCGCGCAGCGCCCACATGGCCACGTCGAGGGAGGTGCGCGGCCAGCCAGCGACATGGGCCAGCGCCCATTCCAGCCCATACCACCCCATGATGAGCAGAATGACCAGGTAGCCGGGAATCACCCCCATTGCGGCAAGGAGGGTCGCGGCCAGCACCGGGGCCACCGCGCCCGAAACGATCTCAGCGGCAAATATGGCCGGAAAGCCGAGGCGGCGCACCCGCGCCCATCGGACTTGCCGGTCCCAAACCGATGCCAGGTTGCGGCGGCCGAGCGGCTGCGGCCAGGGCGCGGTCAGAACCCGCACATGCAGCCCCTGCGCGCGGACCGCCTTCGTCGATGCGATGTCTTCGGCCATCTCCATGCCCAGCTTGACCAGTCCGCCAGCGGCGTCAAGCACATCGCGCCGCCAGAACAGGATCTTGCCTTGAGCAAAACCCTGCCCCGCCTCGTCTGCGAAAAGCTGCAGGCGGTCCTGGTAGGTGTTCAAAAACGCGGCCTCAAGCTGCGCCCAGGGCCCATCGGGGCGAATCCCTGCAGGGGGTGAAGAGACAAGACCGGTGCCTGCGGTCCAATGGCCCAGAAGGCATTGAATGTAGTCGGACGGCAGCAGGACGTTGCTGTCGGCCATCAGCAGCCAGTCGTATTTGGCAGCCTGGCAGCCCTTGATCAGATTGTTGAGCTTGGGGTTGCCCGACGGACGCTCGTCGCCGATCAGCAATTGCGCGTCCACTTGCGGGTGAGCGGCGATCAGGCGGCGGACCATCGGTACGATTGGGTCGTCCTCACGTGCGCAGCAAAAGAGGATTTCATAGGGCGCATAGGTACCGGTGAACGTTGAGGCCAGTGTTTCCTCGATGTGGTTCTCGACGCCGCAGACGGGACGCAAGACACTGACCCCTGGCCGACCCACATGGCTGTGCAACGGCATGTTGCGCTTCAGACGGGCGATGACGCAAAGCGTGGTGACTGCCTGAATGGCGACGGCCAGGGCTGTGAACACGCTGAGCAGAACAGTCAGAACCATATCGTTGCCGAAAGCCAGACCTGCCTCTTGACCGGCATCCGGGTAGGTCGCCCCGAATGCCGTGGTTGAGCGTGAGCACTTTATCAGGCCAATCGAGGCGGGGTTTTTGATGGATCGAAGGCATCGGCCATCGCCGTTGCAACTGCTGCGATTTGACCGCTTTCGCAAGCCAGACGGGATCAATGGAAACGTCGGTGACGTGACTGGCACAGACGCGGTCCGGGCTGTCCACAATGAGATGCTGTCCCAATAGAGTCTGCGCCACCGATCGTTGGAGACAGCTGGCCATCCTGGCCATGGAGCACCGCTTGTCCAGTTCCCGGGTGCCCTGCGGCTGCATCCGCATGTCAACCAGGTGCCTGCCCCAGCGGATGCTGTGCAAGCAACGCACTACCAAA
Source organism: Burkholderiales bacterium (assembly GCA_038249735.1). Lineage (GTDB taxonomy): Bacteria > Pseudomonadota > Gammaproteobacteria > Burkholderiales > Burkholderiaceae_C > Hydrogenophaga. The sequence goes on along the minus strand of JBBSDB010000141.1, from coordinate 6,853 downwards.
TCAAGCTCACCGCCGAGCTCACGGGCAATGCTCAGTTCCTCCTTGGCGAGGCATCCTTGAAGCAATCGGCACAGCCGCATTCATGGACGCAATGTCGTCAAGCATCGTGGCCGAAGAGATCCCGTGTGTAAACCTTGTCCCCCACATCGGCCAGATCGTCGGTCAACCGGTTGGCAAGAATCACATCGCTGCTGCGCTTGAACGCGGCCAGATCGGCCATCACGGGGGCACCTTCGAATTCGCTTTCGTTGAGCACGGGCTCATACACGATCAGGCTCACGCCCCGGGCCCTCAGCCTGCGCATGACGCCCTGTATCGAAGACGAACGGAAGTTGTCCGAACCTGACTTCATGATCAATCGGTAAACGCCCACGGTGCGCGGGCCACGGCGCATGACCGAGTCCGCAACGAAGTCCTTGCGTGTGGTGTTCGAGTCCACGATGGCGCGCATCAGATTTTGTGGAATGTCCAGGTAGTTGCTGAGCAACTGACGGGTGTCCTTGGGCAGGCAGTAGCCGCCGTATCCAAACGAGGGGTTGTTGTAGTGATCGCCGATACGCGGATCCAGGCACACCGCTTCGATCACGGACCTTGATTCAAGTCCGTGGGTTTCGGCGAAGGTATCAAGCTCATTGAAGTAGGCGACCCTCATGGCCAGGTAGGTGTTGGCAAACAGCTTGATCGCTTCGGCTTCCGTGTTGTGGGTCAGCACCACTGAGACGTCGGGCTTGCGGGCAGCCTTTCTCAGCAGAGCGGCAAACATCTCGGCTGGCTTTTCAGCGCGGTGCGCAAGCGGGCTGTCCTTCGGCCAGGCCACATCGCGACCCCCCACGACGATGCGAGACGGGTACAGATTGTCATGCAATGCCTTGCCTTCGCGCAGAAACTCCGGTGAGAAAAGCAGCCCTTCAAACCGCAGCACCGTTCTCAAGCGATCGGTGAAGCCAACCGGCACAGTCGACTTGATGACGATCACAGCCTGGGGGTTGATTCGACGCACATCGGCTGCCACGGCCTCAACCGAACGCGTATCGAAGGCGTGCGTTCGGGTGTCGTAGTCCGTCGGGGTGGCGATCAAGACAAGGCTCGCCCCTGCATACGCCTCATCGGGATCGGTTGTCGCTCTCAACCTCAAGGGAGCATCGGACAAGAAGTTTTCGATGTCAGGATCGGTGATGGGTGAGCGCCGAAGGTTGAGGCTCATCACCTTGCCGGGATCCACATCCAGCAAAGTCACGTCATGGTGCTGGGCCAGCAGGATGGCATTCGCCAGACCCACATAGCCTGCACCAGCAATGGCAATCCTCAGTGTGACAGGCTGATCAGATGACTGAGCCTGACGCGACATCGCGTCTGGTCGATCGACAACATGGGTGGCATCAAGCACGGGCATCTCCCCAACGCAGCGGGTGCGAGTCATCGCCTGCGTACAGCGTTTCCCCATAACGGTTCACGCAATATTGCCTCGACACAATCATTTCCTCGAACTGCATATGCGGGGCGATGCGCGTGTATTCGAAAAGAATGCTGCGGGTGATGCGTGCGTTCTCTCGCACCACACAGCCGTTGGCAATCCACGTGGGACCCGTGATGCTGGCGCCCTTCTCAATCTTCACACTCGAGCCGATGTACACCGGACCACTGATCTCCACCTCGTCCCAGGGTACGCTGGTGTTGATGCCGGCCCAAACGCCAGGCCGTATCTCCCGGCCGGGCATGCTCATGCGCCCGATTTCGCCTTGCAGCACGCGCTGCAATACCGTCCAGTAGTCGCTGACCCGACCGATGTCGAGCCAGTGAAACGGCCTGTTCTGCACATAAAACGCCGCCGCTTCGTCGGCCAGCTGGGGGAACAGTTCAGATCCAAAGTCGTAGACCGTGTTTGGAGGCACCCGCTCCAGCACCGCAGGATCGAAGATGTAGACACCGGTGCTCGCCAGATTGGAAAGCGCCTTGTCGGGTTCAGGCTTCTCCTGGAAGGCCAGGATGCGACCTTCGGCATCGGCCACCACCACGCCGTAGTTCGACACCTCGTTTCGCGGCACCTCCAGACCCACGATGCTGGCCAACGCCTTCGTCTCTTCGTGTTGCCGAATCGCCGCCGTGATATCCAGGTCGATCAGAGCGTCCCCGCACAGCACGATGGTGGTCTCGTCAAAAAACCCGCTGAAATCCTGGATCCGGCGCATGCCCCCCGCCGAACCCATGGGGCGGGGCAAGATATCCCCGTGCTCGCGCACACCTTCGTAGGAATAGCCGATCTCCACCCCCCAGCGACGACCATCACCGAAATACTGCTCAATGCGCTGATGGTGGTAGGCGACATTGACCATGATCTCTCGCACGCCATGGGAAGCCATGTGTTCAATCAGGTATTCCATCACCGGCTTGCCCAAAATCGGCACCATGGGCTTGGGGAGGTCTTTGGTCAGCGGCCGCACGCGCGATCCTTGACCTGCTGCCAGGATCATGCCTTTTGCCATGGCGGTGCTCCAGCCAGTTTGTGATGGGTATGTGGCATCGCGGTTCCCTGGCTCAGCGGCTGGCAGCGGGTGGTGGCGACGGCGGCTGCAGCTTTCCTGCTTCGAGTTGGTCGCGCTTGCCCTCCAGCATGTTCTCAAGCCGAACCCGCCCCAATCCGGTGAACGGCTCCAGCCGCAGCACCCTGTCCGAAGCACTTCGGTCGCGGCACTCGCTGATCAGCGCTCGGCCCGTGTCGTACAAGTCCACATTGCGCTGTTCGCAGACTTGAACGCGCTCGTTCAGCCGGGTTTGTTGGGTTTGCTGCGCCACTGACTCAGTGCGCAACTGCTGTGTTTGCTGTTTCAAGGTCGACAATTCACGCTCCAGAGCCGTCGCCTGTTCACCCAAACCCTTGATTTCGCCAGCTTGAGACTCGGTCAAGGACCGAAGCTTCTCCCGCTCCGCCGATGCTGCTTGAAGCTCGCGTTGCAGCCGAGAACGCTGCGCTGAAGCATTGCGTTCGCCAGCGGAAGATTCAAGCAACTGTTCCTGCGCTTGCGCCCGTTCGGACTCCGCCGCGTCCAGACGCTGCTGCAGGGCAGAGACTTCCTGGTTGGCCTGTTGCACCTGCTGCTGCGCGCGGCGCAACACCTCGCGCTCCCGTTGCGCCCGGCGGTCATCCTGCGCCATGACAGGTAGCGCGTGGACCAGCAGAAACGCCACCAGCAGCGCACACGTTTGCGATCTTTTAAACATCACATCTCTCCCATGGGATAGCTTCGGCTTTCGCGAATCACGCTGCCGTCCCTTTGCGCCCCGGCCTGTTTCAATCGCTCGGCAATGGCATCGCGTTTGAGCTGCTGCGCCCAATACAGCGGCGTCAGTCCGTCGACATCTGCCATGTCAGGATTCATGCCTTGACTCAAAAGCAAATCTGCCATCGCAGGCTGGTCGTTGTTGATGGTCAGCATCAGCAGATGCTCGCCGCTGCGGTCCACCACATCGGTGCGCGCACCGGCTTGCAACAGGGCCGCAGCGACAGAAAGTTGATTCAGCCGAACCGCCAGCACCAGGGGCGGTAATCCGTTGAGCCCAGAAGCGTTGGGATCGGCGCCCTGCTTGAGCAACAAGCGCACCATCACCGCCTGGCCTTGCATGGTAGCGGCAGACAAAGGCGTCAATGAGGCGCCACGACCCTCGACATCCGCGCCGGCCTTAATCAGCAGGCGCGCGCTCACGAGGTCGCCCGATGCGGCCACATGGCGAAGCGGGGTGTTGCGGTATTCATCGATAGCGTTGACACGCGCGCCCTCGCTCACACGCGCGGCCAGGGCCTTCGCATCGCCGGTCCTGGCTGCCTTCAACAGTTCCGCATCCAGCCTCGAATCGCGGCGACGCGGCTGGTCCCTGAAGGCGTCACTGGCCGCACGGAGTTGATCCTCGGACATGCGGAAGCGTGGAATGTCCTCGGGCACCAGCGCCCCTTGGTCAATGCGCTCGCGCAGAGCCAGATTTTGAGGATCATGCTGCGCGCAGGCCACCGTGGTGCCCACCGAAATCAGCAACAGCGTCAACCGGAGCCGGAAACGCTCAGAAGCGGGCATTGAAGTTCGCCTGGAAGGTGTTGATGGACAGGGGCAGACCCGTGATTTCGCGGCTGGAGAGCCAGCGGGCCGTGAGCCATGTGTTTCGACTCAGCCCGTATTGGCCGCCGACGATGAAGCCTTTGCTGTTGGTGCCACCGAGATGAAAGTCGGAATCGGTGAACCCGTCCACCACCGCGTCGGCTTCCAGATAGCGGTAAGCCAGGGAAAGCTGCCAGTCGTCCTTCAGCAGCATGTTCGGCATGCCCACGGCGAACCGCAAAAGGTAGCCCATGTCCTGGCGGTCGACATTCAAACCCGACCTGCTCTGGATCTTCAGACCATCAAAGCCCAGGTTGCGCACAAAGTCCGCCGAAAGAATCACATGGACTGGATCAAACAGCCTGTAGTCCAGCACGCCGGTGAGGTTCAAAACCTTGAAGTCCGAGGCCAGCCCGAACGGTCCGGAAAGGTTTTGCGGGTTGGACAGGTTGAAGAGGGTGTTGCCCTTTTGGCGGAACCGGGGCGCGGTGCCGTTGGTGGCGGTTTCACCCACCCGATTGGCAACCCCGCTGGTGTTGCGGAAGTCGTACAACGCCAAGCCGACTTTGCTGCGCAGATTGTTCGACGGGACCCATTCCACGCCCGCCTGCGCGCCCAGGATGTACTTGCTTTTTGCCTGGTTGCTCGACGTCTTCTGCACATCCTCCAGCGGAAACAATCCGGCGGTCGCGAACGGGCGCCAGGTTTTGGTCGATGCCGCGCTGTCTTCGACCTGGACCACCAGGCCGTCGAGGTTGAGATCGTCGTCCCACACCAGATCGGTGCTGAAGAACGGATTGGGAATGCGGCCTGCTGTGACCGACATGCCAGGCCAGGTTTGCGCCGGGCGCCAGCGCAGGAAAGCCCGGTCCAGCGCAAAGTTGATCTTGCCCCCTGCGTTGCCAAGGGTCTGGTTCGTTGACACCGGGTCGTTGGCGCCACCCGTCACCAGGCGCAAGCTGGCCGACATTTCTGGTGTGACCCGCGCCGTGATGCCCAGGCGGGCGCGAAGGCGTCCACGGTTGCGGTCTTCCAGCGTGTTGTCGACGTTCTGACCGGCCGCCTGGAAGAACAGTTCGGGTGCATTGCCGTCTGCGAACATGTCACGCTGGAAGCCCATGCGGACATCGCCTTCAAAGCGAAAACGGTCCACCCATTCCGGCACGGCATTCACGTCGCCCCAACGCTCGGCCTTGGCCTGGCTGACCACCTCTTCCCGAACCTGCTCGGCGATCTGCTTGCGAACCGATTCGGGCACCAGCTGCACCCGTACGGTGGACGCATCCGTGCGCCGCGTCTCCGCCACTGTCGCTTGAGCTTTGGTTTCGGCCTGCTTGATCAGCTGATCGGCCTTTTCCGCAGACAGGACGCCTTGCTGCACCAGGACTTCGATCAGGTTCAAGGTGGTCTGTTTCAAGACCTCCAGCTCCTGACGCTCTTGGGCGTGCACCATGCCGGCAGACATCAAAGCTGCCAGCATCAGGCTGGGTATCAGAGGTGATTGGGGTCTTCTCATCGCATCGCTCTCAAAAGTTGTAAGGTTTTCACTCTTTGATCATCAGGAACGCGCGGAGACCCGCAGCCGAATCGGTTGCGGCATATCGCTCGGCGCTCCTTCCCGAACCGCCCCGGCCGAGCGCAAGGCTTGGCGCAGTGCTTCATCCAGCGCCGGGCTCTCGCCCTGCCCCACCAACTCAACCCGGGTGATGGCGCCCGAAGCGTTCACCCAGACGTTCACATTGCGCTGGTAATCGGCCGCTGCGCGAAGGCGCTTGTCGTTGTAGATGGCGTCGGTGATGCGCTCCTTGACCAGCGCGCCATACCAGGCAAAACGGTCGACACCGCCACCGCCACCCCCACCGCCGCCGCCCGAACCGCCAATGAGATCGCTGCCCCCGGGCTTGCCGACCAGCCCGAATCCATCGCCCGATCCAGAGCCCGCCGCATCCACGCCGAGGTCGGGCCCAGGCGGTGGCGCCTGGGATGGCGCCTCGGGCGGGACCTCGGGCTTGGGCACGTCGATCTTTTCCTGTTGCTGCGGTGGTGGGGGTGGCGGGGGCGGGGTCTTGGGTGGGGGTGGTGGCGGGGGCGGTGGCTTGAGCAGCTCGATCGATTGAACCGATCGGCGCTTTACCTTCTCTTCGGGCTTGGACATCACGCCGTAGACCCAGATGGCGAAGCCGATCAACAGCACGGCCAGCAGCATCCACGCCCAGAACCGGACGCGTTTCCCCGAAGAAGCACGATCTGACTTCACCTCACCAGCCGCTGAGTCACCAGACCAATCTGGTTGAGGTCAAGGCGACCGAGCAGGTCCAGCACCTCGACCACCTTGGCGTACTGCACAGCCGAGTCGCCTTTCACAATCACCGGAAACTCCGGGCTGGCAGCCTTGAACTGCAGCAGCCGCGCCTCCAGGTCCTGCAACGTGGCCATAGGATAGGCATCGAGATAGAGCGCACCGGTATCGGTGATGGTGATGGCTCGGGTCGACGGTTTCGACAGGCTCGGCGTGTTGCTGGCCTTGGGCAAATTGATCTTGATGCCTTGTACCGATGCAGTCGTCATCAAGATAAAGATGACCAGCAAAACATAGGCCAGATCGAGCATCGGAGTGATGTTGATGTCGTCGTAAACAGCGCCGTCTTCCTGTGATTTGGACATGATCAGCTCCCGTAGTTCTCGGCCATTTTGGTAACGAACTCGTCAACAAAAACGTTCATGTCCACCGCAATCTCCTTGACGCGGGTCTGCAGGTAGTTGTA
>JBBSDB010000140.1:0-9586 GCA_038249735.1 Burkholderiales bacterium | reverse complement strand
GCACCGGGCGTACATTGAAGGCGGTGATCCCGGGCGGTTCGTCGGCCCCGGTGTTGCCAGCGCACATCATGATGGACGTGACGATGGACTACGACTCCATCGCCAAGGCAGGCTCCATGCTCGGCTCGGGTGCGGTGATCGTGATGGACGATTCGCGCTGCATGGTCGAGTCGCTCAAGCGCCTGTCGTATTTCTACATGCACGAGTCCTGTGGCCAATGCACCCCATGCCGGGAAGGCACTGGCTGGCTTTGGCGCTTGGTCGACAAGATCCAGCGCGGCGTGGCCACCCCTGCCGACATGGTGCTGCTGGACAACGTGGCCGAGAACATCATGGGTCGCACCATCTGCGCGCTGGGCGATGCAGCAGCCATGCCGGTGCGCGCCATGATCAAACACTTCCGGCCCGAGTTCGAGGCCATGATCAAGCTCGACACGCCGGCTGCGGCCTGACCGAGCGAGACCACCGCTGAAAAAGACGGCTAAGCAAGGCGATTGCGCAAGATGATTGAAATTGAACTTGACGGGCAAAAGGTCGAGGTACCGCCGGGCAGCATGGTCATGCATGCGGCCGACAAGGCGGGCACCTACATCCCGCACTTCTGCTACCACAAGAAGCTCTCCATTGCGGCCAACTGCCGAATGTGCCTGGTCGACGTGGAGAAGGCGCCCAAGCCCATGCCGGCCTGTGCCACGCCGGTCACGCAGGGCATGATCGTGCGCACCAAATCCGACAAGGCCATCAAGGCGCAGAAGTCGGTGATGGAATTCCTGCTCATCAACCACCCGCTGGACTGTCCGATCTGCGACCAGGGCGGCGAGTGCCAGCTGCAGGATCTGGCGGTCGGCTATGGCAGCTCAGGCTCGCGCTACGAAGAAGAAAAGCGCGTGGTGTTCCACAAGAGCGCCGGCCCCCTGATTTCCATGCAGGAGATGACGCGCTGCATCCACTGCACCCGTTGCGTGCGCTTCGGCCAAGAAATTGGCGGCGTGATGGAGCTGGGCATGTCGCACCGCGGCGAACACGCCGAGATCGAGACCTTCATTGGCCAGTCGGTGGACTCGGAGCTGTCGGGCAACATGATCGACATCTGCCCGGTGGGCGCGCTCACCAGCAAGCCGTTTCGCTACCAGGCCCGCACCTGGGAGCTGTCGCGCCGCAAGTCGATCAGCCCCCACGATTCGACCGGTGCCAACCTCATCGTGCAGGTGAAGAATCACAAGGTCATGCGCGTGGTGCCGCTGGAAAACGAAGCGGTGAACGAATGCTGGATCGCCGATCGTGACCGTTTCTCTTATGAAGCGCTTGACGTAGACCGGCTGACCGAGCCCATGATCAAGCAGGGCGGCCAGTGGCAGACGGTGGCCTGGCAGACCGCGCTGGAGTATGTGGCCAACGGCCTCAAGCAGGTCAAAGCCGAGTTTGGTGCCAGCGCCATCGGCCTGCTGGCCAGCCCGCACAGCACGGTCGAGGAGCTGGCTCTGGCCAGCGCGCTCCTGCGAGGTCTCGGCAGCGAAAGCATCGACAGCCGCCTGCGCGCGGCCGACTTCCACAACGCAGCGCCCGCCGGCTCGACGCGCTGGCTCGGCCTGCCCATCGCGGATCTCACCCACTTGCAGCGTGTGCTGGTGATCGGTTCCAACCTGCGCAAAGACCATCCGCTGTTCGCGCAGCGCATTCGCCAGGCGGTGCGCCATGGCGCGCAGCTCAGCGTATTGACCGAAGAGACACCCGACTGGGCGATGCCGGTCGCCCACCTGTGCCAGGTCGATGCGTCGGTCTGGGTGTCGGCGCTCGCCGGCATCGCGGCTGCCATTGCTGATGCCAACGGTGTCGAGCCGCCGGTGGCCGCTGAAGTGAGCGCCTCGGCTCAGGCGGTGGCGAAGTCGCTGCTCGGCGGCGACCGCAAGGCGATCCTGCTTGGCAACGCCGCTGCCCACCACGAAAAGGCGTCCAGCCTGCTGCTGCTGGCCAACTGGATTGCAGAGCAGACCGGCGCCCGCGTCGGTTACCTCATCGAAGCCGCCAATACCGTGGGCGCGCAGCTGGTGCGCTCGCTGCCGGGCGAGGGTGGTCGCAACGCTGCCGAGATGCTGGCTGGCGGGGTGAAAGCCGCGCTGCTGCTGAACGTCGAGCCCGGCGCCGACAGTGCGGTTGATGGTCAGGCGCTGGCCCAGGCCGGCATGGTGGTGACGCTCAGCCCGTTCAAGACCAACCTGGACATCAGCGACGTGCTGCTGCCGATCGCGCCGTTCAGCGAAACCTCGGGTTCCTTCGTGAACGCCGAGGGCCGCTTGCAGAGCTTCCACGCCGTGGTGCGCCCGCTGGGCGACACGCGTCCGGCCTGGAAGGTGCTGCGGGTGCTGGGCAACCTGCTCGGGCTGTCCGGTTTTGATGCCGACTCTTCGCTGGCGGTGCTGGCCCAGGCCTTGCCGGGCATTGAGGCAGGCCAGTTGGTGGACGCATCGCGCCTGTCCAACGCCGCCAGCCTGCGTCAACTCGATCTGGCACCGGCTGTGGTCGCGCCTTGTGTTGCCTCGATTTACCAGCTTGATGGATTGGTGCGCCGGGCCAGCTCCTTGCAGCTCACTGCCGATGCGCGCCAGCCGTCCGCCGCTTCGCAAGAGGTGCGCCCATGATCGACGCGATGTACAACGGCGGCCTGGGGCTGATTGCAGCGCCCTGGTGGACCACGGCGGCCTGGCCGGTGATCTGGAGCCTGATCAAGATCGTGGCGGTGCTGGCGCCGCTGATGGGCGCGGTGGCTTATCTGACGCTTTGGGAGCGCAAGTTGTTGAGCTTCATGCAGGTCCGGATGGGCCCGAACCGCGTCGGGCCGTTTGGCTTGCTGCAGCCCATCGCCGATGCAATCAAGTTGCTCACCAAAGAAATCATCAGCCCCAGCGCGGCGAGCACAGGTCTTTTCCGGCTCGGTCCCGTCATGGCCATCATGCCGGCGCTGGCGGCGTGGGTGGCGATTCCGTTTGGTCCCGAAGCGATCCTCGCCAATGTCAACGCCGGTCTGCTGCTGATCTTGGCCATTACCTCGATCGAGGTTTACGGTGTGATCATTGCCGGCTGGGCCTCAAACTCCAAGTACGCGTTTCTTGGCGCGCTGCGCGCCTCGGCGCAAATGGTGAGCTACGAGATCGCCATTGGTTTTTGTTTCCTGGTGGTCATCATGACCGCCGGCAGTCTGCACTTGGGCGAGATCGTGGCCTCGCAGGCGCGCGGCATGGGCGCCGACATGGGGCTCAACTTCCTGTCGTGGAACTGGCTGCCACTGCTACCGATTTTCGTCGTGTTCCTGATCTCGGGTGTGGCCGAGACCAATAGACACCCGTTCGATGTGGTCGAGGGCGAGGCCGAGATCGTGGCCGGTCACATGGTCGAGTACTCGGGCATGGGTTTTGCCATCTTCTTCCTGGCCGAGTACGCCAGCATGTGGCTGGTGTCCATCCTGGCTGTGCTGATGTTCCTCGGCGGCTGGTTGCCTCCGATCGACAGCGCGGTCTTCAACTGGATTCCAGGCTGGATCTGGCTCGGCATCAAGACCTTCTTCGTGGTGTCGATCTTCATTTGGCTGCGCGCCACCTTCCCGCGTTTTCGCTACGACCAGATCATGCGGCTGGGCTGGAAGATTTTCATTCCTGTGACCCTGGTCTGGTTGCTTCTCGTGGGGGGGTTGATGCAGACCCCCTGGAACATCTGGAAATGAATTTGGCACCGATGCCTGGCGATTGGCGCCGCACCCGATTGCAGGACACAGCAGGAGTACGCACATGAACACCACCACCGCACCCATCGCCGTCCGAGTTGCCGCTCTGGGCACTGCACCGGCTGTTGTGGCGCCGTTTTCTCTTGGCGATTTTTTCAAGAGCTTCTTGCTCGTCGAGCTGGTCAAAGGCATGGCGCTGACCGGGCGTTACGCCTTTCGGCGCAAGATCACGGTGCAATTTCCAGAGGAAAAAACGCCTCTGTCGCCGCGCTTTCGCGGCCTGCACGCCCAGCGCCGCTATGAAAACGGCGAAGAGCGCTGTATCGCCTGCAAGCTGTGCGAAGCAGTCTGCCCCGCGGTGGCCATTACCATTGAGTCCGACCAGCGCGACGACGGCACCCGACGCACCACCCGCTACGACATCGACCTCACCAAGTGCATCTTCTGCGGCTTCTGCGAAGAGGCCTGCCCGGTAGATGCGATTGTCGAGACCCACATCCTTGAATACCACGGCGAAAAACGCGGCGACCTGTATTTCACCAAAGAGATGCTGCTCGCCGTGGGCGACCGCTATGAATCGGAGATTGCCTCAGCCCGTGCGGCAGACGCACCCTACCGCTGATGGCCGAGCCGCGCTGAGAGCTCCGCTCAACGCCGTCGCGCACCCACCAACCCAGACCCCGCTTCCTGTTCATGGATTACCAGACCGGCTTTTTTTACCTGTTCGCGGCTGTGCTGCTCTACGCAGCCTTTCGCGTCATCACAGCGCGCAACCCCGTGGTGGCGGTGCTTCACCTGATGCTGGCGTTTTCGCAGGCAGCTGCGCTGTGGCTGCTGATCGAGGCCGAGTTCCTCGGGCTGACCTTGGTGCTGGTTTACCTCGGCGCGGTGATGGTGCTGTTCCTGTTTGTGGTGATGATGCTGGACATCAAGCTCGAAGGTGAGCGTTGGTCGTTCTGGAAGCATTTCCCCATGGCGGCGGTGCTGGGCGCGGTGGTCGCATTGCAGATCATTGCGGTGCTGTGGGTCGGCTTCCCCAACATCACTTCGCCCGCAACGCCTGCCGAGCTGGCTGGTGTGCCCAACACCAAGGCGCTTGGCCTCCTGCTGTACACCGAATACCTCTACCCGATTGAGGTGGCCGCAGTGATTTTGTTGGTCGCGATGATCGCGGCGATTGCGCTCACTTTGCGACGCCGCAAGGACAGCAAGACCATCGACCCGGGTGTGCAGGTCAATGTGCGCGCCAGCGACCGCCTGGTGGTGCTGCCGATGAGCGCCACGCAGAAACCGGCGCCGTTGCCCGTGGCCGCAGATGAGGGCAAGGCATGAGCTTGACACTGGGCCACTACCTCTCGCTGGGCGCCATTCTCTTTGCGATGTCGGTGATCGGCATTTTCCTCAACCGCAAGAACCTGATCGTGCTGCTGATGGCCATCGAACTGATGCTGCTGGCGGTCAACATGAACTTCATTGCGTTCGCGTACTTCCTGGGCGATCTGCACGGCCAGGTCTTCGTGTTCTTCATCCTCACGGTGGCGGCCGCCGAGTCGGCCATCGGTCTGGCGATTCTGATGCTGCTGTTCCGCAACCGGGCCTCGATCAGCGTCGAAGAACTCAACACCCTCAAAGGCTGAAGGCCCGGACACGGTTCCGGGCCCACTCAAGTACGCACCCATGAGCACCACCCTTTCTGCATCCACTTTGTTGGCCATCCCGCTGGCCCCGCTGGCGGGCGCGCTGATCGCCGGCATCTTGGGTACCACCTTTGGCGGCAACGTCATTGGGCGCCGCGCCTCGCACACCGCCACCATCCTGGGTGTGCTGATCGCGTTTGTGCTCTCGGTCAACACCTTGATGGACGTGATGGACGGCGCCCGTTTCAACGCCACCATCTACGAGTGGATGCGGATCGGCAGCCTGAAGATGGAGATCGGCTTCATGGTCGACGGGCTTACCGCGATGATGATGTGCGTGGTCACCTTCGTCTCGCTCATGGTGCACCTCTACACCGTCGGCTACATGGAGGAGGACGAAGGCTACAACCGCTTTTTTGCCTACATCTCGCTGTTCACCTTCTCCATGCTGATGCTGGTGATGAGCAACAACCTGCTGCAGCTGTTCTTCGGCTGGGAGGCGGTGGGCCTGGTGTCGTATCTGCTGATCGGCTTCTGGTACAAAAAACCCACCGCCATCTTTGCCAACATGAAGGCATTTCTGGTCAACCGGGTGAGTGACATCGGCTTCATTCTGGGCATCGGCCTGATCGTGGCCCACACCGGTTCGCTGAACTACAGCGAGATCTTTGCCAAGGCCAGCGAATGGGGTGCGATGGGTTTCTCCAACCCTTTCGGCGGTGCCGACTGGATGCTGGTGACCGTGATCTGCATCTGCCTGTTCATTGGCGCGATGGGCAAGAGCGCGCAGTTCCCGCTGCATGTCTGGTTGCCCGACTCCATGGAAGGCCCGACCCCGATTTCGGCGCTGATCCACGCCGCCACCATGGTGACCGCTGGCATCTTCATGGTCTCTCGCATGTCGCCGCTGTTCGAGATGTCCGACACCGCGCTGAGTTTCATCATGGTGATCGGCGCCATCACCGCGCTGTTCATGGGCTTCATGGGCATCATCCAGAACGACATCAAGCGCGTGGTGGCGTACTCGACGCTGTCGCAGCTGGGCTACATGACGGTGGCGCTGGGCGCCAGCGCCTACAGCGTGGCCGTGTTCCATCTGATGACGCACGCCTTCTTCAAGGCCCTGCTTTTCCTGGCCGCGGGCAGCGTGATCATGGGTATGCACCATGACCAGGACATCCGCAACATGGGCGGGCTGCGCAAGCACATGCCCATCACCTGGATCACGGCCTTGCTGGGCAGCCTGGCGTTGATCGGCACGCCGCTGTTCGCGGGCTTTTACAGCAAGGACAGCATCATCCTGGCGGTCGAGGCGTCCAACCTGCCGGGCACGCCCTTCGCCATCTTTGCCGTCGTGGCCGGCGTGTTCGTCACGGCCTTCTATTCGTTCCGCATGTATTTCCTGGTCTTCCACGGCAAGGAACGTTTCCACCACAAGCCCTTCCCGGCCGAGAGCCATGGCGACGACCACGCCCACGGTCATGATGCTCAGGATGACGCACACCATGACGCCACGCCGCACGAATCGCCCTGGGTGGTGACGGCGCCTTTGCTGCTGCTGGCCGTGCCGTCGGTGCTGATCGGCTTTCTCGCGATCCAGCCGATGCTGTTCGGCGATCTGCTGAAGGACGCCATCACCGTGGATGCCAGCAAGCACCCGGCCATGGCCAGCCTGGCCGAAGGCTTTCATGGTGCGGCGGCGATGGCCTTGCACGGTTTGCAGACCTTGCCCTTCTGGCTGGCGCTGGCGGGGGTGGCGACGGCCTGGTGGTTCTATCTGAAGCAGCCGTCGATTCCTGCCGCTCTGGACCGGCACTTGAAGCCGCTGCGCACGGTGCTCGAGAACAAGTACTACATGGACTGGTTCAACGAAAACGTGCTCGCTGCCGGTGCGCGCCTGCTGGGCCGCGGGCTGTGGAAGGGCGGCGACCAGGCGCTGATCGACGGTGCACTGGTCAACGGCTCGGCCCGCGCCGTGGGGGCCTTGTCGCGCGTGCTGCGCACGGTGCAGACCGGCCACCTGTACAGCTATGCGCTGGTGATGGTGCTGGGTATCTTCGTCTTCCTGACCTGGCGACTGTGGCCCTATTTCATCGGGCTGGTGCGCTGATGCAGACCCTTGCGCTGCCGGCCTCGAACAAGAACGAGAGAGAAGAAGAATGGGTCTGCTGAGCCTGGCCATCTGGCTGCCGATCGCCTTCGGCGCCGTGCTGCTGGCGATGGGGCGCGACAGCCAGGCGGGCTTTGCGCGTGCGCTGGCCTTGGCCGGTGCGGTCGTGTCATTGCTCGCCACGGTGCCGCTGGTGACGCGCTTCGACACCAGCACCGCGGCCATGCAGTTCGTCGAGAAGGCGCCCTGGATCGAGCGCTTCAACCTGCACTACCACCTGGGCGTCGACGGCCTCTCGGTCTGGTTCGTATTGCTGACGGCCTTCATTACCGTCATCGTCGTCATCGCCGCCTGGGAGGTGATCCAGGAACGTGTGGCCCAGTACATGGGCGCCTTCCTGATCCTGTCGGGGCTGATGATCGGTGTCTTCAGCGCCCTCGACGGCATGCTGTTCTATGTGTTCTTCGAGGCCACGCTGATCCCGATGTACCTGATCATCGGCATCTGGGGCGGCCCGAAGCGCGTCTATGCCGCGTTCAAGTTCTTCCTGTACACATTGCTGGGCTCGCTGCTGATGTTGGTGGCCCTGGTCTACCTGTACTTCAAGAGCGGCGGCAGCTTCGACATCCTGACCTGGCACAAACTGCCGCTGCCGCTGCCGGCGCAGACGCTGCTGTTCTTCGCCTTCTTCGCCGCCTTCAGCGTCAAGGTGCCGATGTGGCCGGTGCACACCTGGCTGCCCGATGCGCACGTCGAGGCGCCCACCGGCGGCTCGGTGGTGCTGGCGGCCATCATGCTGAAGCTGGGCGCTTATGGCTTCCTGCGCTTCTCGATGCCGATCGCGCCCGACGCCGCGCGCGAATACGACTGGTTCATCATCACGCTCAGCCTGGTGGCGGTGGTGTACATCGGCCTGGTGGCCCTGGTGCAGCAGGACATGAAGAAGCTGGTGGCCTACAGCTCGATCGCGCACATGGGCTTCGTCACATTGGGCTTCTTCATCTTCAACGAATTGGGCGTGGCCGGCGGCATCGTGCAGATGATCAGCCACGGCTTCGTCTCGGGCGCGATGTTCCTGTGCATCGGCGTGCTCTACGACCGCGTGCACAGCCGCGAGATATCCAGCTACGGCGGTGTCGCCAACACCATGCCCAAGTTCGCGGCCTTTGCCGTGCTGTTTGCGATGGCCAATGCCGGGCTGCCCGGCACGGCCGGTTTTGTCGGCGAATGGATGGTGATCCTGGGCGCCGTGCAATACAACTTCTGGATCGGCGCGCTGGCCGCGACCACGCTGGTGTTCGGCGCCGCCTACACGCTGTGGATGGTCAAGCGCGTGTATTTCGGCGACATTGCCAACGACGACGTCAGGGCGCTGAAGGACATCAACGGCCGCGAGTTCTTGATGCTCACGATCCTCGCCATCGCCGTGCTGTGGATGGGTCTGTACCCCAAGCCCTTCACCGACGTGATGCAGGTGTCGGTGACCGAACTGCTGCGTCACGTGGCCCTGCCCAAGCTGCCCTGACCCGGCCCCGATGACTGTCACGGCCAGCCCCTCATGACTGCCTCTCCCCTCGCCAACTGGACCCTCATCCTGCCGGAGATCTGGCTGCTGCTGGCCGCCTGCGGCGTGCTGCTGGCCGACCTCTTCGTCACCGACGCGCAGCGCCGGCCCACCTTCTGGATGACGCAGGCCACCATCGCCATTTATGCCGTGCTGCACTGGATGGCGCTCGACGCCGACGGCACCGCCTACGGCCTGGGCGGCATGGTCGTCAGCGACCCCATGGGCCACCTGCTGGCGCTGTGTGCGGCAGGGGCGACGATGGTCACGCTGGCCTATGCACGGCCCACGCTGGGCACGCGCGACATGCTGCGCGGCGAGTTCTTCACGCTGACGCTGTTCGTATTGCTGGGCATCGGCGTGATGTGCTCGGCCAATCACTTCCTGGTGATCTACCTCGGCCTTGAACTGATGAGCCTGAGCCTGTATGCGCTGGTGGCCCTGCGCCGCGACCATGCCATCAGCACCGAGGCGGCGATGAAGTACTTCGTGCTCGGCGCGCTGGCCAGCGGCTTCTTGCTCTACGGACTGTCGATGAGGTACGGCGCCACCGGCTC
>JBBSDB010000139.1:0-9609 GCA_038249735.1 Burkholderiales bacterium | reverse complement strand
TTGTTGAACTGTTGCGGCATCCAGGCGCCGGGCGTGCTGGCCACGAGCTCTTCCGCGCGGGCAATCGCGCCCTTCATGCCTTTTTCCTTGGGCGTGAGGTCGAAGCTGGCGCCATAGGCCAGCATCAGGCGCCGACGCTCGATGCTCATGCTCTCGGGCATGACCAGCAACAACTTGTAGCCCTTGACGGCGGCCACCATGGCCAGGCCAACGCCGGTATTGCCCGAGGTCGGCTCAATGATCGTGCCGCCGGGCTTGAGTGCGCCGCTGGCCTCGGCGTCTTCCACCATGGCCTGCGCGATGCGGTCCTTGATGGAGCCGCCCGGGTTGCTGCGCTCGGACTTGATCCACACCTGCTGGGTGGCGTCGCCGAACAAGCGTTGCATGCGCACATGGGGTGTGGCGCCGATCGTGTCCAGGATGGTCTGGGCTTTCATGGAGGGTTCCTCTGAGTCATTTAAGGGCGGGGCGAAGTCAGTCTTTGGGCTTGTGTTCCAGCGAGGCCGAATTCATGCAGTAGCGCAGACCGGTGGGGGTCGGGCCGTCGTTGAACACATGGCCCAGGTGCGCGCCGCACTGGCTGCACACGGTCTCCACCCGCACCATGCCGTGGCTGACGTCGCGGATGTCGGTGATTGAGCCGGGAATGGCTTCAGAGAAGCTGGGCCAGCCACAACCGGCATCGAACTTGGTGTTGGCGTGGAACAAGGTATTGCCGCAGCCCATGCAGTGGTAGCTGCCATCGGCCCAGACCTGGTCGTACTTGCCGGTGAAGGGCCGCTCAGTGTGGGCTTGTCGCATCACCTGAAACGCGGAAGGCTCCGCATTTTTTTCGACCAACAGCGCGCGCCACTGGGCATCGGTCTTTTGAACGGGAAAGTTGCTCATGGGGGTCTCCTTTTTTGAACCGCCTCATTGTCGCAAGCTTGACTCAAACCCGTTAGCGGCCCGGACTTGGGTTGTAGGCCGCCGACGCCATTCGTTATGCTGGTGGCCGGTGGCGAGGATCCTGCAGCGCGTCTGCCTGGCCCCGCCGACTTCCTCAAAACACCGGAGACCACCCCATGTTGGGACAAATGCAAAGCCAGCCGTTGCTGATTTCTTCTCTCATCGTCCACGCCGAGCGCCACCACCCGACAGGCGAAATCGTGTCGCGACGTGTCGAAGGTGATCTCCACCGCACCCACTGGGCCGAGATCGCCCGGCGCTCGCGGCAGGTGGCCAATGCAGTCGACGGTCTGCACCTGGCCTTTGGCGACAGGGTCGCCACGCTGGCCTGGAACGGCTACCGGCACCTGGAGCTGTATTTCGGCGTCAGCGGCACCGGCCGCGTGCTGCACACGCTGAACCCACGCCTGCACCCCGAGCAACTGGCCTGGATCGTCAACCACGCCGACGACCGCGCTGTTCTCTTCGACATGACCTTCCTGCCGCTGGTGCTGGCAGTGGCCAAGCACTGCCCTGGCGTAAAACACTGGATCGCCCTGTGTGATGCGACCAAACTGCCGGGGGACAGCGGCATCCCTGGCCTGCTCAGCTACGAGGCCTGGATGGGCGGCTGCAGCGACACCTACACCTGGCCCGATCTGGACGAAAACACCGCGTCGAGCATGTGCTACACCAGCGGCACCACCGGCAACCCCAAGGCCGCGCTGTACTCGCACCGGTCGACCATCCTGCACGCCTACAGCGGCGCGCTGCCCGACTCGCTGAACCTGAGCGCGCGCGACACCGTGCTGCCGGTGGTGCCGATGTTCCATGTCAACGCCTGGGGCATCCCATATTCCGCCGCCGTCACCGGCTGCAAGCTGGTGTTTCCCGGCCCGGCGATGGACGGCAAATCGATCTACGAGTTGATAGAGGGTGAAAAGGTCACCATGGCCGCCGGCGTGCCCACTGTCTGGCAAATGCTGCTGGGCCACATGCAGGCCGGTGGCCTGAAATTCAGCAGCATGAAGCGCACGGTGATCGGTGGCTCGGCCTGCCCGCCCGCCATGATCCACACCTTCAATGAGCAGTACGGCGTGACGGTGTTGCATGCCTGGGGCATGACCGAAATGTCGCCACTGGGCACCGTGTGCACGCTGAAAAACGAGCAGCTCGCGCTCTCGCCCGAGGAGCAGACCAAGGTGCTGCTCAAGCAGGGCCGTGCGGTTTATGGCGTGGACATGAAGATCGTCGACGGGGATGGCAAGGAGCTTCCCTGGGACGGCAAGGCCTATGGCGACCTGCTGGTGCGCGGCCCCTGGATCATCGCCAGCTACTTCAAGGGCGAGGGCGGCGACCCGCTGCGCTACGACGAAACGGGCAAAGGCTGGTTTCCCACCGGCGACGTGGCCACCATCGACCCGGCCGGTTTCATGCAGATCACCGACCGCAGCAAAGACGTGATCAAGTCGGGCGGCGAGTGGATCAGCTCAATCGACGTGGAGAATATTGCCATGGCGCATCCGGCGGTGGCGATGGCGGCTTGCGTTGGTATGAAACACCCGAAGTGGGACGAGCGCCCGATCATCGTGGTGATGAAAAAGCCGGGAGCCGAGGTTTCGCGCGATGAGTTGCTGGCGTTCTACAACGGCAAGATCGCCAAATGGCAGGTGCCCGACGATGTGGTGTTTGTCGACGCCATCCCGCTGGGCGCCACCGGCAAGATGCAGAAGATGACTTTGCGCCAGCAACTCAAGGATTACGTGTTGCCCACCGCTTGAAGGGAGACACGATCACACATGCCCCGTCCCGCCGCACTTGCCTGGGCGCCTTGGCGGCTGCGCTGTGTGCCCCGTCGGGCGCGCTGTGGGCAACTGGTGTCTCCCTGACCAGCCAGACGGTGCGCATCGCGTTCATCGATCCGCTCTCGGGCGCCATGTCCGATGTCGGGCGAAACAGCTTGCGCAGCTGGGCGTTCATGGCCGAAGCCATGTCGGGCGCGGGTGGGCCACGCTTTATCGTGGCGGGCTTCGACAACAAGGGCTCGCCGCAGGAAAGCCTCAATGCGCTCAGGGCGGCTGTCGATCAGGGTTTTCGGTACATCGTGCAGGGCAATGGCTCGGGCGTGGCGGCCGCTATTTCGGAGGCACTGGTGCGTCACAACCAGCGCCACCCTCAGCAGCCGGTGGTGCAGATCAACTACGCGGCCATGGACCCGGCGCTCACCACCGACAAGTGCAGCCCCTGGCATGTGCGGATCGACGCCGACACCGCCATGAAGAGCCAGGCGCTGGCACGCTACATGGCGGAGCAACCGGGGCTGCAACGCATCTACCTGCTCAATCAGAACTACGCCCACGGCCAGCAGTTCTCCTTGCACTTCAAGCAGGCACTGGCTGCGCTGCGACCCGATTTGAAGGTGGTCGGTGACGAGTTGCATCCCCCGTTTCAGGGTCGGAGCTTCGATCCCTATGTGAAGAAGCTGCTGGCGAGTGGAGCTCAGGCACTGGTGACCGCCAATTGGGGCACCGACCTGCGAGACATGGTGCGCAGCCTGGTCAGTGAAAGGTCGGAAACTCCGCTTTACGCGTACTACCCGAGCTTGCGCGGTGTGCCCACCACCCTGGCCAAGGCTTCAGACCGGTTCGCCGTCTATCAGGTGGCCTGCAGCCACACCAACCAGCCGGGTCCGGCGGGCGAACTGGCTCAGAGGTTCGAGGAAAAACACGGCGAAGATTTCGTGGTCTACGCCGCCTTTGATGGCATCGCCATGCTGCGTCACGCCATCACCCAGGCCGCCACCACCGACCCGGTGCAGATAGCGGCGCGCCTGAGCGGCATGATCTTCCCCGGCTTCAACGGGCCAGTGCAGCTTCGCGCGGACGATCACCAGCTGCAAAAGGGCGTCTATATCGCGCGCTGGCAGAGGGTGAGCGCGGCCTATCCCCGCGACGCCGAGGGCACCGGCCACACCTTTGCACCGGTGCGGTACTTTGATCCGTGGAGCATCCGCGTGCCCGCGCGATGCGACATGCAGCGCCCCTGATTGTCTGGCGCCAGCAGTCGCCTGGGTGATAGCCCATAAGGGCAATCCCTGTGGGTCGGCGAGCACAGCAGGCACTAGGCTGTCGGCTTTACCTACCTAGGAGATGTTTCATGTCTTTTGTCCTGAAGTCAGTCGCCTTTGCCACCCTGACACTGAGCTTGGCCAGCGCCTTTGCCCAGCAGGGCGAGACCGTGAAGATTGCCTGGATCGACCCGCTGACCGGCCTCATGGGTCCGGTGGGCAACAACCAGCTCAACACCTGGAAGTTCATGGCCGATGAGTTCAACAAAAAGAACCCGGCTGGCGTGAAGTTTGAGGTGATCGGCCTCGACAACAAACTCAGCCCCGCAGAAAGTCTCACCGCCCTCAAGGCCGCGCTTGACCAAGGTGCGCGTTACATCGCCCAGGGCAACGGCTCGTCGGTGGCTGGCGCGCTGATCGAGGCGGTGGACAAACACAACCAGCGCAACCCGGGCAAGGAGGTGATCTTCTTGAACTACGCAGCGGTCGACCCTGATTTCACCAACAGCAAATGCAACTACTGGCATTTCCGCTTCGACGCTGACACCTCGATGAAGATGGAAGCCATCACCACCTTCATGAAGGACAAGATGGACGTCAAGAAGGTCTATCTGCTCAACCAGAACTATTCGCACGGTCAACAAGTGGCCAAGTTCGCCAAGGAAAACCTCGCGCGCAAGCGGCCTGACATTCAAATCGTGGGCGAAGATCTGCATCCTCTGGCCCAGGTGCGCGATTTCGCGCCCTATATCGCCAAGATCAAGGCATCGGGTGCCGATACGGTGATCACCGGCAACTGGGGCTCTGACCTCGCTTTGATGATCAAGGCTGCCAACGAAGGCGGCTACACCGGCAAGTTTTACACCTACTACACCGGTGTGACCGGCACCCCCACCGCACTGGGTACCGGAGGCGCCGGGCGCGTTTACCAGGTCAGCTACTCTCACTACAACATGGGTGGGCAGATGAACAAGTGGATGGCCGACTTCAAGGCCAAATACAACGACGACCTCTACACGGGTTCTGTTCCAACCATCTTCAACGTGCTCTCCAGCGCGATGGCGAAAGCCAAGTCCACCGATCCGGTGAAGGTGGCCGCTGCGATGGCGGGTATCAAGGTGGCCAACTTCAATGGCGAGGTCGAGATGCGCAAGACCGACCACCAGCTGCAACAGCCCTTGTTCATGACAGTCTGGCAAAAAACGGACGCCAAGCACCCCTACAGTCCGGAGAACACCGGCATGACGCTCGCCCCCGTGAAGGAGTACCCGTCCTTCATCGCCAGCACCCCCACGAGTTGCCAGATGAAGCGTCCCGGCTGATTCTGTGCCGCTGATGAAGGTAGGGGCTGGAACAGCTCCTTACCTTCTCAGCATGCGTGTTGATCAAGACCGCCGCCCCAGCGCCTTTCCAGGCGCTGTGTCTTTTGGGTCATTTCAATTGTTGTTTCAATACGACCGATGCGTCCACAGACGGGTCGGTTGAAAGGCAGGTTCATGGAGTTCTTCATCATCTCCATGCTCAACGGGGTCAGCTACGGGTTGCTGCTCTTCATGTTGAGCTCGGGTCTCACCCTCATCTTCAGCATGATGGGCGTATTGAATTTTGCGCACGCGAGTTTTTACATGGTCGGTGCCTATGTCGGCTTCACGCTGACCGATCTGGTGGGATTCTGGCCGGCACTGATTTTGGCCCCGCTGGTGGTGGGCGGGCTGGGCGCCCTGTTTGAGTTGCTGAGCTTGCGCAAGGTGCACAAGTTCGGCCACGTGCCCGAACTGCTCGTCACGTTTGGGCTGTCTTACATTCTTTTGGAGCTGGTGCAACTGATCTGGGGCCGCACAGCGGTGGAGTTTCTGCCGCCTGACGTCTTGCGCGGGCCGGCCTTCACCTTGGTGAGTCAGACCGGTGAACCGCTGCAGTTCTTCTTGGGTGCTGTGGCGCGCGAGGTCTGCATCGGCGCTGGCGTGATCTGCTCGCCGTTTCCAGCCACCCGCGCCTTCATGATGCTGGTGGCGCTGCTGATGCTGCTCAGCCTTTGGCTGCTGCTCACCCGCACCCGCATCGGTCTGGTGATTCAAG
The DNA here is from genome assembly GCA_038249735.1 of Burkholderiales bacterium. Taxonomy (GTDB): domain Bacteria; phylum Pseudomonadota; class Gammaproteobacteria; order Burkholderiales; family Burkholderiaceae_C; genus Hydrogenophaga. The sequence continues at coordinate 3,536 of JBBSDB010000139.1, read as the reverse complement.
CCGCGCTCACCCATCCCGAAACGGTGGAAAGCCTGGGCCACAACGTGCCGCGTGTCTTCATGCTCGTGTTCGCGGCCGGTACCGGACTGGCCGGACTTGCGGGTGTGATCGGTGGCAGCACGTTTGTGACCGAGCCCAACATGGCGCTGACCCTCGGATCCATCATCTTCGTGGTGGTCGTCGTTGGGGGCATGGGTTCGCTTCCCGGGGCGTTTCTGGCCTCGCTGCTGATCGGCACCATCCAAACATTTGCTGTCGGTATCGACCAGTCGTTGGTGACGCTGATGCAGGCGCTGGGGCTGCAACTTTCTGAGACGGTGGCGAACAACTCCCTGCTCAAGCTCACCGTGTCGCAGGTCGCACCCATCTTGCCGTTCTTGTTCCTGGTGTTGATCCTGATCTTCCGGCCGCGTGGTCTGCTGGGCACGCGCGAGGGTTGAGACCATGAGCACCATATTGAACCCCTCCAAGTCCTTCAACACCGGGCGCTGGATCGTCTGGTCGCTGTTCACCCTGGTGCTCGCTGTGGCGCCGGTGATTTTCGACAGCAACCTCTCGATCACCATGCTGGCGCAAATGGGCATCGCCATCATCGCCTGCCTTTCCTACAACATTCTGCTGGGGCAGGGTGGCATGCTGAGCTTCGGCCACGCTGTCTACACCGGCCTGGGCTCGTACATGGCCATCCACGCGCTCAACATGGTCAGCGACGGCCATCTGCCGCTGCCGGTGAGTCTGATCCCGCTGGTTGGCGGACTGGCGGGGCTGTTTTTTGCGGTGCTGTTTGGCTACGTGACCACGAAGAAAGCGGGCACACCCTTCGCCATGATCACGCTGGGCATGGCCGAGCTGGTGTTTGCGATGTCGCTGATGTTTACTGCTTTCTTCGGTGGCGAAGCCGGCATTTCGGGCAACCGGGTGGTGGGTGAACCATTTTTGGGCATCAGCTACGGGCCGGCCAAGCAGGTTTACTACCTGATCGCGGCGTACACCCTGGTCTGTGTGGCGCTGATGTTTGCATTTACCCGCACGCCATTGGGCCGCATCCTGAACGCGGTGCGCGACAACCCAGAGCGGGTCGAATTCATCGGTTACAACACGCAAAAGGTGCGCTACCTGGCGTTCATGATCGCGGGTTTTTTTGCCGGTATTGCCGGTGGGTTGGCCACGCTCAACTTCGAGATCGTCACCGCCGAAGTGGTGGGTGCGGCGCGTTCCGGCGGTTACCTGCTGTTCACCTTCCTGGGGGGCGCTACGTTCTTTTTCGGTCCCATCATCGGCGGCGTGCTGATGGTGCTCGCGTTTGTGCTTTTCTCCGAGTTCACCAAGGCCTGGCTGCTTTATCTTGGCCTGATCTTTGTTTTCATGGTGATGTATGCGCCGGGCGGTATCGCGAGCCTGATCATGATGAATGTGCGGGTGGCTGCCTTTGGCCGATTGCGCGAACTGCTGGGCGCTTACCTGGCCCTGTTCGTCACCGGCCTGATCATGCTGATCGGTTTCAGTGCCCTGATCGAAATGGGCTACCACCTGCAGCTGAATGCCGCCATGGGTGACACCTTGTCCTACCTGGGTATCACACTCAATACCCGTGCCGCCAGCAGCTGGTTGGCTGTTCTGGCGGTGGCCGCCGTGGGTTTCGGCCTGTTCGAGTGGGTGCGCCGGGGCTTTGCCGAGAAATGGGCCCAAGTACAGGGCGACATTGAAAAAATCATCAAGCAGCGGGAGACACGATGAACCAGTCCCTAGCGGCGAACCCAAGCAGCCCAGGCAGTGGCTACGCCTTGGAGTTGAAGAATCTGCGCAAGAGCTTTGGCAAGACCGAGATCATCCGGGGCGTGGACCTGGCGGTGAAGCCGGGGGAAAACGTGGCCATCATCGGCCCCAACGGCGCCGGTAAATCCACCTTGTTCAATCTGATGTCGGGCCGCTTCACACCCACCAGCGGCGACGTGCTGCTCAATGGCCAGCGGATCAATGGCTTGAAGCCCTTTGAGATCAACCGCTTGGGCCTCTCGCGCAGCTTCCAGATCACCAATATTTTTCCCAAGCTCAGTGTTTTCGAGAACCTGCGCTGCAGCGTGCTGTGGAGCTTGGGCTACAAATACACACTGTTTCGCTTTCTGGCCGATCTGGACGACGCCAACAACCGCGCTGAAGAGCTCATGCACATGATCCATTTGGACAAAAAGCGCGATGTGCTGGGCATGAACCTGACCTACGCCGAACAGCGCGCGCTCGAGGTCGGCATCACGATCGCAGGCGGCGCCAGCGTGATTCTGCTCGACGAGCCCACCGCCGGCATGAGCAACAGCGAGACGACCCGCTTCATTGAGTTGATACGCGAAGTCACGGTCGGCAAGACGCTCCTCACGGTAGAGCACGACATGGGGGTGGTGTTTGGCCTGGCCGACAAGATCGCGGTACTGGTCTACGGCGAGGTACTGGCCTTCGACACGCCAGAGGCGGTGCGCTCGAACGCCCGAGTGCAAGAGGCTTATCTCGGCGCGGTGCTGGAAGACGAAGCCGCCACCGCAGGGAGCACCGATGCTTAACGTACAGGACCTCCATGGCTACTACGGCAAGAGCCACGTGTTGCATGGCGTGGCGATGCAGATCGGCAAAGGCGAGATCGTGGCGCTGCTCGGGCGCAACGGCTCGGGCCGCTCCACCACCGCCAAGGCCATCATGGGATTGGTGGACTGCACCGGCACCGTGTCCTGGAAAGGCCAGTCGCTGATTGGCAAAAAGCCGTTTGAGATCGCCCACCTGGGTTTGGGCTATGTGCCCGAGAGCCGCGACGTTTTCCCCAAGCTCACCGTGCACCAGAACCTGTTGCTGGGTCAGACGGGCAACGGCATGGGCTCGCGCTGGAGCTTCGATGACATTTACGCCATTTTCCCGCGGTTGAAGGAGCGCGAGCACAACGAGGCCGGCGTGCTCTCCGGCGGCGAGCAGCAGATGCTTACCCTGTGCCGTACCCTCATGGGCGACCCCGATCTCATCATCATCGACGAGCCCACCGAAGGCCTCGCGCCCAAGATCGTGGAACTGGTCGGGCAGTATCTGCAGATGCTCAAGAGCCGCGGCGTGTCGGTGCTGCTGATCGAGCAAAAACTCACCATCGCCATGACGATCTCAGACCGTGTGCTGGTGATGGGGCACGGCAGCATTGTGTTTGAGGGCACGCCGAACGAGCTGCGCGCGAACTCGGGTGTGCGCAAGGAGTGGCTGGAGGTTTGAACGCCCCCCGCGCCGCCTGCGGCGTCACCCCCCACTGGGGGTCAATGCCTGTGGCCCGGCAAAGCAGGTTCCACGGCATTCTGGGTGGTGTGAGTGTTGCACCTTCCGATTGACTCACTCGCGACAAGCGGCCCTTGTGGCTGCCTGCAACCGTTCTAGACTAGAACGGTCGTTCGTTTTTCGGACTTTTTTCTTTCACCGCTTCAAACAGAGGAGATCCCATGACCGCGCAATACCAGGTCCACGGCGATGTGGCCGTCATTACGCTGAACAACCCACCGGTCAATGGCCTG
>JBBSDB010000138.1:0-9649 GCA_038249735.1 Burkholderiales bacterium | reverse complement strand
GGGCATGATGCAGGAATTCAAGGAATTTGCCGTCAAAGGCAACGTGATCGACCTGGCCGTCGGCGTCATCATCGGCGGCGCTTTCGGCAAGATCGTGACATCGATGGTGGAAGATCTCATCATGCCGATGGTGGGCGCGATCTTCGGCAATTTTGACTTCACCAACCTCTACATTGCGCTGGGAAAAGTGCCCGACGGCACGGCGCCCACGCTGGCAGCGCTCAAGGAAGCGGGTGTGCCCACTCTGGCCTATGGCAACTTCATCACGGTGGCGATCAACTTCACCATCCTGGCGTTCATTATCTTCATGATGGTCAAGCAGGTGAACCGCCTCAAGCGTGAGGCACCGCCTGCTCCGCCTGCTGCGACGCCAGAAGATGTGGTGCTGCTGCGAGAGATCCGGGACAGCCTGCGGAAGTGACCACCATCCGCTGTTGCGAGCGAAATGGGTCAGCGAACGGTTTTCTTCACCCGGTCTGAATTCTCTGGCCAGAGGTCATGCTGATTGCGGCATCGATCGCCGCCAGCAGGCTGTCAGGGCTCGCGCGACCGGTTCCGGCCAGGTCAAAGGCAGTGCCGTGGTCGGGGCTGGTGCGCACCAATGGCAGGCCCATCGTGGTGTTCACGCCGTGCTCCAGACCCATCAGCTTGACGGGAATCAGGCCCTGGTCGTGGTACATCGCCAACACCACATCAAACTCGTTTTGAAGCGCGCGCATGAACACCGTGTCGGGCGCGTGGGGTCCTGTGGCATCGATGCCCTCGCGCCTCGCCTGTGCCACCGCGGGCGCTATCGCCTCAATCTCCTCGCGGCCGAACAAGCCGCCCTCGCCCGCGTGCGGGTTGAGCCCTGCCACACCGATGCGCACGCCAGGCCAGCCACAGCTCTCAAAATGTTGCGCGGTGATGCGCAGCGTTTCCAGCACCTGCGCCTGAGTCACACAAGCAATTGCTTCGCGCAAAGGCAGGTGAATGCTCACCAACACCGTGCGTAGTCCCGGGCAGCTAAGCATCATGCGTACCGGCATGTTTTCGATCGACACCCCATGGTGCTCAGCTGCCAGCGCCTGCAGCATTTCAGTGTGTCCTGGATAGGGTTCACCTGCCGCCGCCAGCGCTTCCTTGTGGATCGGTGCGGTGACCATCGCGCCGCATTGCCCGCCCAGTACCGCAGCGGTGGCCCAGCGAATAGCATCGGCAGCCGCACGGCCCGCGATGTCACTGACAGCGCCCACCGGCACCATCGGGTAAGGCGAACAAGCCTGAACCACCGCCAGACAACCGGGCGGCACATGGTTTAGCGCACAGCAACCACTCACCTCAGCGAGCATCACCGGCCGCAGCCCACCGTCCAAAAAACTGGCTGCGCGGCGCATCGTGGGCAGATCCCCCGCCACCAGCAAACGGGGCAAAAGGTCGGGACGCTGCTGCACCGCCTTGAGCACGATCTCTGGCCCGATACCCGCTGGGTCCCCCTGGGTGAGTACCAAACGCAGCGCTCGCGGGCGCTCATCAAGCCGGCCAACGGGTGTTGTTTCGTTGTTCATGCCGGGTTGGGGATGTCGATGAATGCGTGCTCCAGCCCCAGTTCCTTTGCGATGGAGGCGCCCACGGCTTGAACGCCGTAGCGCTCCGATGCGTGGTGACCACACGCGATGTAGGCGACGCCACATTCCCGCGCATAGTGGGCCTGCGGCTCGGATATCTCGCCGGTGATGAACACGTCGGCGCCTGCGGCAATAGCCGATTCGAAGTAGCTCTGGGCACCGCCGGTGCACAACGCGATGCGCTCGATGCGGCGATCGGGTTCGGCCACCAGCGTGACCGACCGTCCGAGTACCGCCGCCACATGCTCGGCAAGCGCCTGCGCAGAGCCCATTGGAAGTTGACCCAGAAAGCCCAGCGATTGCTCACCAAACCGCCCCTGGTCGGTTGGCAGCAGTGAGATGCCCAGCACGCGGGCCAGCTGCGCGTTGTTACCCAACACCGGATGCGCATCAAGTGGCAGGTGGTAGGCGAACAGGTTGATGTCATGGGCCAGCAGGCAGGACAGGCGCTGCTTCATCCAGCCAGTCACCCGGCCGTCTTGGCCGCGCCAGAACAGCCCGTGGTGCACCAGGATGGCATCGGCTCGCGCTGCGATCGCGGCTTCGATCAGCGCCAAGCTGGCGGTCACCCCCGTGACCAGTTTGAGCACCAGCGGCCTCCCCTCAACCTGCAAGCCATTGGGGCCGTAATCCTTGAATGTCTGAGGCTGCAACAGTCCGTCCATCGTCACAAGCAGCGACTGACGGGAAACGGCTTCGGGCGGCGAGCTGAGCGAAGGAGATTGAGAGGACATGACGGCGCAGAGAGGAGTTTGGGGCCAGCAGTGCCTTGCATGCACTGCTCAAAACGCTTCCCCACCGATTCTGACAGCGGCAACGCCGCCCTCACTGGGTCAAAATCGAGACGCTGGGAGCAGGACAACGCGACCGCCGCTTCAGTGCTGCTGGCGCTCAGCCTCGTCCATCTTGCGATTGAAGAACCGGTAGTACCAAACACCCATGCCCAGCATGAAGGCGATCACGCCGATACTGAACAGCCCGTAGTCGGTCGAAAAAAGATCCACAAACAGCTTCATGATCCACTCCTTCTAGTTGATGGTTTGCTGGCAAGCCTTCATTGCAACGGGGTTTGGTCAGCCGCGCATTGACTTGGGTCAACCGGCTTGAAAGCGGCTGCCGAGCAGCCATATGCAGGACAATTGCTGCTTGACCGGCCGACCTTTGGTTGGATCCTTGACCAACCCGACACCTCTTTCTTCCCAAGATGAAACGACTCTGGCTTGTCTTCGCCCAATCCGTGACTGTGTTGCTGGCGGCATTTTTCGTGGTCGCCACGCTCAAGCCCGAGTGGCTCAACCGCAAGCCTGTGCTCGCTTCGGTGGTACCGGTGCTGGAGTCCAACGGACCCGCAGTGGCCAGTGGCCCTGGCCTGCAAAGCTTCAGCGCGGCCGCACGTATCGCCTCACCGGCGGTGGTGAGCATCAATACCAGCAAGGCGACCAACGACAACCCGCATGCTGCCGACCCCTGGTTCCGATTTTTCTTCGGTGAGCAGGGTCCCTCCCAACCGCAGGCCGGGCTGGGCTCCGGCGTGATCGTGAGTCCGGCTGGCTACATCCTGACCAACAACCACGTGATCGAGGAAGCAGACGAAATCGAGGTCTTCCTCAATGACGGCCGCAAGAGCGTGGCCAAGGTGATTGGTACCGACCCGGAGACCGATCTGGCGATCCTGAAAGTTGATCTGGCAGAACTGCCGGTGATCACTTTGGGCGATTCAGACGCGCTGGCCATCGGCGATCTGGTGCTGGCGATCGGGAACCCGTTTGGCGTGGGCCAGACCGTGACCAGCGGCATCGTGAGTGCGCTCGGGCGTACCGAGCTCGGCATCAATACATTCGAGAATTTCATCCAGACCGATGCCGCGATCAACCCCGGTAACTCAGGCGGTGCACTGGTGGACATCCAGGGCCGCCTCATGGGCATCAACACCGCGATTTATTCCCGTTCGGGCGGCTCCATGGGCATCGGCTTCGCGATCCCCACCTCGACCGCGAAGAGTGTGCTGGAGGCCATCGTGCGCGATGGGCAGGTGACACGGGGTTGGATCGGGGTGGAGCCGCAAGAGCTCTCGCCCGAATTGGCAGAGAATTTTGGCATCCCGGCCGGCCGCGGCGTGGTCATCACCGGGGTGCTGCAAAACGGTCCCGCCGCTCAGGCGGGTGTCCGCCCCGGCGATGTGATCACCGAAGTGGCTGGGCGACCAGTGAGCAATGTGTCTCAGCTGCTGTCGGCCGTGGCAGCCCTCAAACCCGGGGAGGCATCCGCCCTGGCCATCACGCGGCGCGATGGCAACCAAAGCCTGAGTGTCACGCCAGGCCGCCGGCCTTTGACGCCCCAGCCGTCACGTTGAACAAGCAAGCCTTCGAGCACCGCCCTATTTGCTTGCTTCTTCCGCTCCCGCTTCAGCGTTTGCTTCAGAATCAGGCGCGCGTTTAACAAACCACTGAGCGCCCCAAATACCGAGCTCATAAAGCAGACACATCGGTATGGCCAGCGCGAGCTGCGAAATCACATCGGGCGGTGTCACGACCGCAGCGATCACAAATGCCACCACGATGAAGTAGCCGCGAAATTCCTTGAGCTGCTTGATCGTCACCAGATTCATCTTGACGGCCAGTACCACCACAATCGGCACCTGAAACGCCAGACCAAATGCGAGGTACAGCGAAAGAATAGCCTCAACATAAGAGGCGATATCGGGCGTGGCAGCCACGCTGGCGGGTGTGAACTTCTGAATGAAGCCAAACATTTTGTCGAGCACGAAAAACTGCACGAAGCCGATGCCCACATAGGCCAGCAGGCTGCCCAGAGTAATGAGGGGAATTGCAAATTTTTTCTCGTGGCTGTAAAGCCCAGGCGCCACAAAGGCCCAGATCTGGTACATCCACCATGGCAGAGACATCAGCAGCGCTGTCATGGCCAACACCTTGATGGGCACGAAGAACGGCGAGAAAACATCCACCGCAATCAGCTTCGCATCGGGCGGCATGTGAGCCCGGATCGGAACGGCGATCAGATCGATGAGGCCGCTGGGGCCGGGCCAGAACGCCAAGCCCACCATGCAGATCAGCAGCCCAGCCATGCCGTAGATCAATCGGTTTCGCAGCTCCATCAGGTGCTGCACAAACGGTTGCTCGCTACCGGCGAGTTCGTCGGGGGATTTCTTGGCGTCAGACATCAGCGTGGCGCGGAGGGAGAGCGGGGCCGAAACCGTGCCACACGGGCCGCGCCCGACTGGGTTCTGGTGCGCACTCCAGTGCGCGCCTTGAACCACTGCGGCATGGCCTTTTGCTTGATTCGCCAGTTCTTCTTGGGGTGTTTGTAGTACGGCAGAGCATCGGTACCGATGCTCTGCATGGCGTCGGAACCGTGGCCATTGCTCTCCAATTCCGCAGTGGCCTCCGACCACGATTTTTCGAAATCGGTGGCTGTGCTCTTCATCGAACCTTCCACGTCACGGGCGGCCGACTCCATCGACTCTTTCATCTTCTTGAGCTCTTCGAGCTCCATCGAGCGACTGACCTCGGCCTTGACGTCAGACACATAGCGTTGCGCTTTACCCAGCAGGGCGCCGACCGTGCGGGCCACGCGCGGCAGCTTTTCAGGGCCAATGACGATGAGCGCCACCGCTCCGATCAGGGCGATCTTGGAGATACCCAAGTCAATCATGTGACGGCGACCTGGAGGTCAGGCGAGTAGCAAGAACTCATGCACAACGGGCCAGCGTTTTCAGCGAGGCCTATCAAACACGGCATTCAGCTTTTCTGCTTGGCTTCGATGTCGATCGTGTTTTTGTCGGTACGCGTGTCTTGCGTGACCTGGCCCGGAGGAGCTGCAGCGCTCTCGGCCGTATCTTGCCCACCGTCCTTGATGCCGTCCTTGAAGCCCTTCACCGCACCACCGAGATCCGAACCGATATTTTTGAGCTTTTTGGTGCCAAACACCATCACGACGATAAGCAGCACAACGAGCCAGTGCCAAATAGAGAAAGAACCCATGATGTTCTCCAAAAAAGGTTGTCGGCAAAAGCCGCCAAAGATGGGATTCTAAGCGGCAGCCATAGTTCACCGCACCTAGGGCGGGTAATCCCGCGTTGCTCAGCGCGGCGACGCTGCTTTGATCAGCCCCGCAACCAAGGCCGGGGGCCACCCATCACATGCCAGTGCAAATGCTGCACCTCCTGCCCGCCCTCGGCGCCGGTGTTGCACACCATACGAAACCCGCCCTCGGGATACGGATTGCAACCTTGCTCCCGTGCCAGCCGTGGCGCAAGCAACATCAGTCGCCCCATCAGCGCGGCGTCGTCCGGTGAGAGATGGGCCATGGAGACGATGTGCCGCTTGGGCACGATGAGAAAGTGCACCGGTGCCCAGGGGTGGATGTCATGAAAGGCGAAGAAATCGTCGTCCACAAACACCTTGCTGGAAGGAATCTGGCCGTCGATGATTTTGCAGAAGATGCAGTTTGGATCGTGTTCGCTCATGGAAGAAACAGTCAGTTAACAAGTCGGCCGCGAAGGGCACCCCTGTATCAGCCAGGCAGAGCTTGACTGGCGTTCATACGGACCATGCCTTTGACAATGCGGTAGAGAAACCAAATGGAAATCACCGCCCAGGCAAGCATGCCGGGCAGGACAAACAGCAGCCACAGCGGGATGGTGATGGCATAGAGCAACCCGGCCCAGATCACAGTGCGGATGCGCCAGGAAAAATGGCTGGCCTGCCAGGTACCCTGGGCGTCGGACTTTTTCACCAAGTCGATGATGAGCGCCACAATCAGCAGGCCTGCCCCCACCTGCGCGCCGGGTATGACCGCAGCCACCGCCACGATCAGATGCAGCAGATAGCTGATCCAGCCCACCGTCTTGAGCGACTGAGCTCGCTCGTTGTCGATCGGTTCCACGTCAATGATGTCGTTCACATCGTTCTCCTGGTATTCGCTCGGCACCCTCACTCGCCCCGCTCGCGCGCCACAGCCTTGCGGAGCGCTTTTTCTTCAAGGCCGCTGAGGCCTTCACGGCGCTCCAGCTCGGTCACCACATCGGCCGGCGTTTTGCCATGGTGAGCCAGCACAATCATGCAGTGAAACCATAGATCGGCCACTTCGTTGACCAGTGCCTGGGTATCGCCACCGTGGTCGCAGTCCTTGGCAGCGAGCACCACTTCTGTCGCCTCCTCACCGATTTTTTTCAGGAAAGCGTCTGACCCCTTGTGCAGCAGGCGCGACACATAGCTTTTGTCGGGGTCGCCGCCATGCCCAGGCTTGCGGCTCTCAATCACGGCAGCGAGCCGGGCGAGCTTGTCTTGCGAGGTCACGGGGGCGATCATTTGTAGATGGTTTCGGGGTCTTTGAGCACAGGATCTGCCGCGCGCCATTCGCCGTTCTCATGGCGTTGGAAAAAGCAACTATGTCGCCCGGTGTGGCAGGCGATGCCCGGCTCATGACCCAGCTGGGTGACCTTGAGCAGGACCACGTCGTTGTCGCAGTCCAGGCGAATATCGTGGACGGTTTGCACATGGCCAGACTCTTCGCCTTTGAACCAGAGTTTGCCACGCGAGCGGCTGAAATAGACCGCCCGCCCGAGCTCTGCCGTCTTGGCCAGCGCCTCGCGGTTCATCCAGGCGAACATCAGCACATCGCCGCTGAGCGCTTCCTGGGCGATCACCGGCACCAAGCCTTGCACATCCCACTTCACCGCGTCGAGCCAATTCATGGATTGAATCTAACATGCGGGCCAGGATGCGACGGAACCTGCCGCTGCAGGCCAATCGGGGTAGCATGACCGCCATGCCGCCGGGTTCCAACCGGTGTGCGGCGCACCCCCAGGAGGCTCTATGCGTTTTCGTACCCTGCTGCTGATCGCAGCCATCTTGCTGATCGCCGCGTTTGTGGCGCTCAACTTCGAGGCCATCCTGCAGCCTACTCGGCTCAACCTCGGACTCTCCGAGATACAGGCACCCCTTGGTCTGGTGATGCTGGGCATGCTGGTTGCCGTGCTGGTGGTGTTTCTGCTGGCGCTGGTGTTTTTTCAGACCAGCCACCTGATGGAAGTGCGCCGCATCACGCGCGAGGCCGCTGAGCAGCGCAACCTGGCCGACAAGGCCGAGGCCTCGCGCTTCACCGAACTGCGCGAGTTTCTTCGCGCCGAGCTGCAAACAGCGGCCAATCGAGACAGCGAGTTGAACACCAAGCTGCTGGAGCGAATGGACACGGTGAAAACCGAGCTCACGCAAACCATCGAGCAAAACGGCAACGGCTTGAGCGCCAGCGTGGGCGAGCTGGAAGATCGCTTCGTGCGGCAGTTTCCGCCTGCGCTCGGAAGGCCCTGAAGAAACTCAGAGACGCACCGGGATGCCGCGCTCGGCCATGCGCGCCTTGGCCTGGCCCACGGTGAACTCACCATAGTGAAAAATGCTTGCGGCCAGCACCGCGTCGGCATGACCTTGCTGCACGCCGTCGGCCAAGTGGTCGAGCGTACCGACGCCGCCCGAGGCGATCACCGGCACCCCCACCGCATCGGCCACGGTGCGGGTCAGTTCCAGATCGAAACCGGACTTGGTGCCGTCGCGGTCCATGCTGGTGAGCAGGATTTCGCCAGCGCCAAACTCCGCCATTTGACGAGCCCAGGCCACCGCATCGAGCCCTGTGTTCTTGCGCCCACCGTGGCTGTAAACATCCCAGCCTTCACCGCGATCCAGCATGTCGTCACCGAAGCGGCGCTTGGCGTCGATGGCGACCACGATGCACTGCGCGCCATACTTGTCTGAGGCTTGTCGGATCACTTGCGGGTTGGCAATGGCAGCTGTGTTGAAGCTGGTCTTGTCGGCGCCCGCATTGAGCAGGCGGCGCACGTCGTCCACCGTGCGAACGCCCCCGCCAACGGTGAGCGGAATGAAGACTTGTGAGGCCACCGCCTCGATGATGTGCAGGATGAGATCGCGGCCGTCGCTGGTGGCGGTGATGTCCAGGAAGGTGAGCTCGTCTGCACCCTGCTCGTTGTAGCGGGCGGCGATTTCCACTGGATCGCCGGCGTCGCGCAGCTCGACAAAGTTAACACCTTTGACGACGCGCCCACCCGTGACATCCAGGCAGGGAATGATGCGTTTGGCGAGCAAAAGTGTTACCTCAAAAACTGAAAGCGGGGAAATAGAAAGCCAGGTCAACGCGGGTCAGACTCTGCCGGGGCGCAGCCAACGTCCTCTCAGGGGGCTGACGCCGCAAGCGACGCGGGGTGAGTCAAACTCTAGCCGTTCAAGTCGTCGGCGAGTTGCTGCGCCGCCTCGAAATCGAGATCGCCGCTGTAAATGGATCGGCCACAGATCACGCCTTGGACCCCTTCGTCTTCTACCGCGCACAACCGGCGAATATCTTCCAGGTTCGACAGGCCACCGGAGGCGATCACCGGAACGGAAAGCGCCTGCGCGAGCCTCACCGTGGCTTCGATGTTGATGCCTGTCAACATGCCGTCGCGACCGATGTCGGTGTAAATGATGCCTTCGACGCCGTAGTCTTCGAACTTCTTGCCCAAGTCGATCACGTCGTGACCGGTGAGCTTGCTCCAGCCGTCGGTGGCGACTTTGCCGTCCTTGGCGTCCAGGCCAACGATGATGTGACCACCGAACGCGGTACAGGCATCTTGCAGAAAGCCGGGGTTTTTAACCGCCGCAGTGCCGATGATCACGTAACGCAAACCGGCATCGAGGTAGCGCTCGACGGTGTCGAGGTCGCGGATGCCGCCGCCCAGCTGCACATCGATCTCGGCGCCCACCTCTTTCAGAATCGCGCGGATCGCCTGCTCGTTTTTGGGTTTGCCGGCGAACGCGCCATTCAGGTCCACCAGGTGCAAGCGGCGAGCACCCTTGTTGACCCAGCTGCGCGCCATGGCGGCCGGGTCTTCACCGAACACGGTGGATTGGTCCATGTCGCCTTGTTTGAGGCGCACACACTGGCCGTCTTTGAGGTCAATGGCAGGGATCAGCAGCATGGTGGTTGGAGGGGTCAAGGTTGCCAGGACAAAAAGTTGCGGTAAAGCGCCAGGC
>JBBSDB010000137.1:0-9681 GCA_038249735.1 Burkholderiales bacterium | reverse complement strand
TACACGCAGGGCTTCTCTCGCAAGCAACGCCAGCGCACGGTGTGGGTGGCGGCCTTCAGTTCGTTTGCGGTGATCGCCACCTGCGCGCTCATCGGTTTGCAGATTCTCGGATTTTTCGGCATTTCGCTGGCCAGCTTCCAGGTGGGCGGCGGCTTGCTGCTGCTCACCGCCGCCCTTTCCATGCTCAACGCACAGCCTGCCGAAGCCAAGGTGACACAGGGCGAGGTGGATGACGCGTCGGCCCGCGCCTCGATCGCGGTGGTGCCGCTCACCATTCCCCTGCTCACTGGGCCCGCCACCATGTCCACCGTGGTGATCTACGCCGACCAGGCCGCCACGTTCCTGCAACACGCAGCGCTGGTGGGCTACGGCGTGGTGATCGCAGGAGCCACTGCGGTGTGTTTCACCCTGGCCGAGCCGATCGCGCGCTTTTTGGGCCAGACCGGCATCAACGTGATGACCCGCCTCATGGGGCTGATCTTGGCGGCGCTGGCGGTCGAGGTGATGGCCACCGGCCTGACGAAGCTGTTTCCGGCGCTGGGGGGCTGAATCAGCCTGGGTACAAGCCCAGCGTCTGCGCTTGCAGGCGGCTGAGCCCCAGCAGCGCGTCGGTGAAGGGCGTGGCCACGCAGGTGAGCTGGCCGAGCTCGCGCACCGAAGTCACCAGCGCGTCCAGCTCCAGCGGCTTGCCGGCTTGCACGTCTTGCAGCATCGAGGTCTTGAAGGCGCCGAGCTTGAGCGTGACGGCGTGGCGGTCTTCAGGCTGCTGGTCGATGGGGATGCCGAGCCGCTCGCCGATGGCCTTGGCTTCCAGCATCACGCTGGAGACAAAGCCGCGCACCAGGTCGTCGCCCAGAATGCGGTCGGTGGTGGCGCCAGTCAGCGCGCTGATGGGGTTCACCGTCATGTTGCCCCACAGCTTGTACCAGATGTCTTTCTGAATCTGCGGCGACACGCTGGCGTTGAAACCGGCCTGTTGCAGCATCGTGGCCAGCGCCTGCACCCGCTCGCTGCTGCCGCCCGCTGGCTCGCCCAGGATCAGGCCGTTGCCGAAGTGGTGCCGCACCACGCCGGGCGCGTCCACCGAGCAACTCGCGTGCACCACACAGCCGATCACATGGCGCACCGGGATGTCGCGCGCGATCTGGCCGCCTGGATCGACAGACGCCAGGCTGGTGCCCGCCAGTGCGCCGCCAAAGCCGTCTAGAAACCACCAGGGCACGCCGTTCATGGCGGTCAGCACCACCGTGTGGCGCCCGATCAGCGGGCCAATCTGCCGCGCCACCCCGGCCAGCCCCGGCGCCTTCACCGCCACGATCACCAGATCCTGCACGCCCAGTTCAGCGCTGCTTTGCGACGCCGTCACTGGTACTTGCAACGATGTCTCGCCGGAGCGCAGCTGCAGACCGTTGCGCCGCAACGCAGCCAGCGTCTCGCCGCGCGCCAGCGCGCTGACCTCGCAACCGGCGCGTGCCAGACGCACCCCGAGCCAGCCGCCAATGGCGCCGGCGCCGACGATCGCCACACGCTGAAAAATGGACTTCATCGCGTTCCTTTTGTTGATCTGTCAGTCAACGCCCCGGCGCGATCTGCCCGCTGCTGGCAAATCGGTTTTGAAGCTGCCGGCCAGCGCACTGCTCTGCCGCGCCAGGATCTGCGTATCGAGACCCACAGCCACGAACAAAGCGCCCAGCTCCAGGTACCGGCGCGCCTGCGATTCGTCGGTACACAAAATGCCCGGCGCTTTGCCGGCTTGGCGAATGCGACGAATCGCGTCGTCGATCGCGGCTTGCACCACCGGATGGTCGGGCCGGCCCACCTGCCCCATGGAAGCGGACAGATCGGCCGGGCCGATGAACACGCCATCGACCCCCGGCGTGTTGGCAATCGCGTCCAGCGCCGCCAGGGCTTCGCGCGTCTCCACCTGTACCAGCAAGCAGACCTGCGTATTGGCGGCGGTGGCGTAGTCGGCGATGCGGCCCCAGCGCGACGCGCGGGCTCCGGCCATGCCACGTATGCCGCCCTGGCCATCGTCTTGCGGGTAGCGGCAGGCACTCACACACAGCGCCGCCTGCTCCGCGCTGTTGACCATGGGAACCAGCAGGGTCTGCACCCCTGTGTCGAGGTACTGCTTGATGAGCACCGGATCGGCCACCGGCACGCGGGCAATGGCGTGGGTGGGCGGATAACCCGCAATCACCTGCGCCTGGGCCTGCACATCAGCCACGCCAAACGGTGCGTGTTCGCCGTCGATCAGCAACCAGTCGAAGCCCGCGCCGGCGCAAATCTCCGTGGCGGTGCTGCCGCCCAGCCCAAGCCACAGGCCAATCTGGGCGCGTTGCTCGCGCAATCCTTGTTTGAAAGGGTTCACCGGTGTCTGCATCACGAGGCTCCGTCAAAGGGCCCAAGAATAGCCCCGGTTCGGGCGACCGGTTGCGGGCTGGCAGGACAATGCGACTCATGAAAAACCTGCGCGAACTGCTCCAGACCGAACTGCCGCTGATTCAGGCGCCGATGGCCGGGGTGCAAGGCTCGGCGCTGGCGATCGCTGTCACCAACACCGGCGCGCTCGGCTCGCTGCCCTGCGCCATGCTGGCGCCCGATGCGCTCACGCGCGAGCTGCAGGCGCTGCGGGCAGGCACCGAGCGGCCGGTGAACCTCAACTTTTTCTGCCACACACCACCAGAACCCGATGCAGCGCGCGAAGCCGCCTGGCGCCGGCTGCTGGCGCCGCTCTATGCCGAGGCCGGGCTGGATATCGCCAGCGTGCCGGCGGGCGCGGGCCGTTCAGCCACGCCATCGCCGATCTCATCGAGCCCTTCCGCCCGCCGGTACTGAGTTTCCATTTCGGGCTGCCCGCGCCCGATCTGCTGGCGCGGGTGAAAGCCTGGGGCGCGGTGGTGCTCGCCAGCGCGACCACGGTGGCAGAGGCGCGCTGGCTGGAAGCCCGTGGCGCCGACGCCATCATTGCGCAGGGTCTGGAGGCTGGCGGTCACCGCGGCATGTTTCTGACCGAGGACCTCAGCACCCAGATTGGCACCCTGGCGCTGCTGCCGCAGGTGGTCGCAGCCGTGAAGGTGCCGGTGATTGCGGCAGGCGGCATCGCCGACGCAGCGGGTGTGGCGGCCGCCATGGCACTGGGCGCGGGCGTGCAGGTGGGCACCGCCTACCTGTGCAGCGATGAGGCCACCACCAGCACACTGCATCGCGTCGCGCTGCGCAGCGAAGCGGCGCAACACACGGCGCTGACCACGCTGTTCTCTGGGCGCCCAGCGCGCGGCATCGTCAACCGGGTGATGCGTGAACTCGGCCCCTTGAACCCCGCCGCGCCTGCCTTTCCGCTGGCCACCGCTGCCATCGCGCCGTTGCGCGCCCACTGGGAAGCGCAGGGGAGCGGCGACTTCTCGCCGTTGTGGGCGGGCCAGAACGCCAGCGGCTGTCAGACCTTGCCCGCCGTCGAGATCACGCGCCAACTGGCTCAGGGGTTTGCGCCGGGTGGCTGAAGGCCACTGCTCGAAAGGCTAACCCAGCCGCTGCGTCAGCGCCGCCTGGGTTCTGAGCCAGCGCTTGAAGCCGGCATCGCTCTGAACCAGCGTCTCGTCGGCGCGCATCAGGTCCAGCGCCATCTCCAGCTCCTCAACTTGCTCCAACAGCACCATCTGCAGCGTCCTGGGTGTGACGCCCAGACCGTGCGGCACCTGAAATTCCTGCCCCAGCGCGTCCTGGCGGCCGGCCCGCTCGCGCTCCAGATCGGCCACCTGCTGCTTGAGCAGCAGCGTCATGGCGGCGAGCTGCTCTTCGGCCAGGGTACCGGTGCCGAGCGCATCGGACAAACCTGCCTGCTGCTGCAGCTGCAGCAGCGCCAGCAGGTCTTTGCGCGCGTAGGCGGCATTGGCTTCGCCCATCAGCGCGGTCTTGCGCTCGCGAGCAGCCGCGTCCAGCTCCCGGTCCGGATGCAGGGCGCTGGCCAGCTGGCGAAACAGGCCGCGCAGCAGGCTGGCGGCGTTGTCCTGCTTGGCTTGCGCCTGGGTTTGCGCCGGGGCGGGCTTGGTCTTTTTCTTCGCTTGCCGGCGCTCGGCCCGCGCGCGTTTGTCGTCGTCGGCGTTCTCCTCTTGCTCACGCAGGCGCGCCATGCCAGCGGCCAGGATCTGCTCGGCGCTGGCGTCTGGCGGCAAATCGTCCAACTGGGTACCGAGCGCGGCTTCTATGTCGGCCCGCATGGCCTGGCTGTGCGCACGTGCCTGGTCTGCCAGCGTGGTCGGGCTGTGGCGGTCGTGCAGCGCGGCCATCTCGGCATCGCCCTCACGCGCCAGCGTGGCAGCCATGCCGCACAAGATCTTCACGGCGGAGCGCCGCTGCGGTGCGGCGAGGGTTTTGCCAGCCAGGCGTCCGTCAATCATCAACACCATGGCGCGCAGCTGCTGGCGGTGCGCCGCCTGCAAGGGGTGAACCCGCTGGTGCACGGCCACCCGGTGCACCTGGGCCAGCGTGTCGAGCTCGGCGATTTGCTGCTTGAGCTTGGTGATGCGGGTGAGCTGAATCTGGTGGGCCCGCGCGGCGGCCGAGGCGGCGCGGGACTGGGTCGGCGGCTGGGGCGTCACCGCCAGGCCAGTCAGATCGGCAGAGCGGCGAAAACGGGGATCGGCGGGGTCTTGGGTGTTCATGGGTGGCGTTATTCTCCCCGCATGGCCAAAGACAAGACCCAATACGTGTGCAACGAATGCGGCGGCGCCAGCCCGAAATGGTTGGGCAAGTGCCCGCATTGCGGCGCCTGGAACACGCTGATCGAGTCGGTCGCCGAATCCACCGCGCCGGCCAAAAACCGCTTTGCCTCGCTGGCCAAGACAGCGGCGGTCACGGTGCTGGCCGACATCGACGCCACCGACATCCAGCGCACCCCCACCGGCCACGACGAGCTGGATCGGGTGCTGGGCGGCGGCATCGTCGAAGGCGGCGTGATCCTGATCGGCGGTGACCCGGGCATCGGCAAATCGACTCTGCTGCTGCAGGCGCTGGATTCGCTGCAGCGCTCAGGGCTGAAAACGCTCTACGTGACCGGCGAAGAGAGTGGCGCGCAGGTGGCGCTGCGCTCACGCCGGCTCGGGCTGGACGGCTCGCAGGTCAGCGTGCTGGCCGAAATCCAGCTGGAGAAGATGCTCGCCACGCTCGACGCGACCCGACCCGCCATCGCGGTGATCGACTCGATCCAGACCGTGTATTCCGAGCAGTTCACCAGTGCGCCGGGCTCGGTGGCGCAGGTGCGCGAGTGCGCCGCGCACCTCACGCGCGCGGCCAAGGCCAGCGGCACCGCCATCGTGCTGGTGGGCCATGTGACCAAGGAAGGCGCGCTGGCCGGGCCGCGGGTGCTGGAGCACATGGTGGACACGGTGCTGTATTTCGAGGGCGACACACACAGCAGCTTTCGCCTGATCCGCGCGATCAAGAACCGCTTTGGCGCGGTCAACGAGATCGGCGTTTTTGCGATGACAGAAAGGGGTTTGAAGGGCGTGTCCAACCCGAGCGCCATCTTTCTGTCGCAACATGCCGAGCCAGTGCCCGGCAGCTGCGTGATGGTGACTTTGGAGGGCACGCGGCCGCTGCTGGTGGAAATCCAGGCGCTGGTGGACAGCGGCGGGCCGTCGCCCCGGCGCCTGTCGGTCGGGCTGGACCGGGACCGCCTGGCCATGCTGCTGGCGGTGTTGCACCGCCACGCGGGCGTGGCCTGCATGGACCAAGATGTGTTTGTGAACGCGGTGGGCGGCGTGCGCATCAGCGAGCCAGCGGCCGATCTGGCGGTGATGTTGGCGATCACTTCCAGCCTGCGCGGCAAGGCGCTGCCCAAGGGCTTCATCGCGTTTGGCGAGGTGGGCCTGGCCGGCGAAGTGCGCCCGGCGCCGCGCGGGCAAGAGCGGTTGAAAGAGGCGGCCAAGCTGGGTTTTTCCGTGGCGGTGGTACCCAAAGCCAACGCGCCGAAGAAGAACGACAAGGCGTTCGAGGGGCTGACGGTGCACGGCGTGGAGCGCATCGAAGAGGCCATGGAGCTGGCGCGCAGCTTGGCCTGAGCCGTGCGGGTGCGGCTTCCCAACCGCGGCGTCACACCCGCTTGGCCCATCGACAATCCTCCCATGCAAATCCAGAAGGTCCTCATTCCCCTGGCCTGCGCAGCCCTGTTGGTGCTGACACACCGCGGCTACGGCTGGCCCGGCGTGGCCGCGGTGGGCGGCGGCTTGATGATGTGGCTGCTGCTGCACTTCACCCGCCTCATGACAGTGCTCAGGCGCGCCGCCCAACACCCGATCGGTTACGTGGGCAGCGCGGTGATGCTCAACGCGAAGCTCAAGCCCGGCGTGACGCTGATGCATGTGATCGCCATGACGCGCGCATTGGGCGAGCGGGTCTCGGTCGAAGGCGCTGAGCCCGAGGTTTACCGCTGGACCGACGGCAGCCATTCCACCGTGGACGCCGAGTTCAACCACGGCAAGCTCGTGCGCTGGCAACTGGCGCGACCCGACCCCGAAGCGCCATCTGAAGCGCCAGCACCGGCCAACCCGGCGAACCCCGAGGCGGGTACTTTGGCACCGTAAAATCGAGGTTTTGCTCGCCCGCTGCATTCGCCGGCAGGCGATCCATTTCGTTCAACTCCCACGAGGCACTGCGCATGGCACCGATTCCTTCAATGTCCGACCGCGACGGCAAGATCTGGATGGACGGCCAGCTGGTCGAATGGCGCGACGCCAAGATCCACGTGCTCACCCACACGCTGCACTACGGTTGCGGTGCGTTTGAAGGTGTGCGCGCTTACAAAACGGCTGACGGCGGCACGTCCATCTTCCGGCTCGAAGAGCACACCGAGCGCTTGTTCAACAGCGCCAAAATTTTGCGCATGGTGATCCCGTTCACGAAAGCGGAGGTGATGGACGCGATGAAGGCATCGGTGCGCGAAAACGGGCTGGAAAGCGCCTACATCCGCCCGCTGATCTGGATCGGCGACAAGAAGCTGGGCGTGAGCCCCAAGGGCAACACCATCCACCTGATGGTGGCCGCCTGGCTGTGGGGCGCCTACCTGGGCGAAGAGGGCTTGAAGCGCGGCATCCGCGTCAAAACCAGCAGCTACACGCGCCACCATGTGAACATCACCATGACGCAGGCCAAGGCGGTGAGCAACTACACCAACTCGATTTTGGCCAACATGGAAGTGACCGACGAAGGCTACGACGAAGCGCTGCTGCTCGACCCCTCGGGCTTCGTGTCGGAAGGCGCGGGCGAAAACATTTTCGTGGTCAAAGGCGGCGTGATCTACACGCCCGACCTCTCGGCTGGCGCGCTCAATGGCATCACCCGCAACACCGTGTTCCACATCGCCAAAGACCTGGGTCTGGAGATCGTGCAAAAGCGCATCACGCGCGACGAGGTTTACATTGCCGATGAGGCCTTCTTCACCGGCACCGCCGCCGAAGTGACCCCGATCCGCGAACTCGACCGCATCGAGCTCGGCGACGGTTCGCGTGGCCCGATCACCGAAAAAGTCCAGAGTGCGTTCTTCGACATCGTGGGCGGCAAGAACCCCAAGTACGCCCACTGGCTGGCCAAAGTCTGAGCCCCCCGCCGGGAACACCCATGAGCCAGCCACCGATCGAACTCGCCGCCAGCGAACTGACCGCCGACGGCGGCTTCTTCTGCCCCAGCCCGCGCGCCGGCATGAAGCTCTGGAACACCCATCCCCGGGTGTATCTCGACGTGGGCTCGACCGGCAAAGCCCGCTGCCCCTACTGCGGCACGGTCTACCAGCTCAAGGCAGGTGAGGTGCTGGCCGACGGCCACTGAGTGTCGAGCGCATCCAAGCGCCTGTCGGGCTTGGGAAGCGCGGCATTGAGGGACTCAGCGATCGCCAGCCCAGCTTGAAGCGGCCAAAAAAAGCCACCTTGCGGTGGCTTGAAAAGTCCTTGGAAGGACGTCGTTGGGAGACCGGTTGCCGGCGCGGTGGTCAGCGCCAAAGAATTCAGGTCTGTCCTTTTTTTCTTGGTGTTGTGACAGCAACAACCCATATTGTGCGGTGCCGCATCGGTGGATACCATCCCCTGTTTGAGGGATTTTTGCTGAATTTCTGGGTAATAAAACCCAAAAACGAGGTCCTGCCGTCAGCGTTCGATCAGGCTTGGCGCCGGGGCGACAAAGCAGCTGCCGATCACAGCGCCAGCGCCACCACAAAGCGCGCGCCGCCGCCTTCGCGCGCCTCGCAGCGCACGCTGCCACCGTGGCGCTCGGCGATGGTTTTGACCAGCGACAGCCCCAGACCCACACCGCCTTCGCGCTCACTGGCGCCAGGCAGCCGGTAAAACGGCTCGAAGATGCGCTCGCGCAAGTCGGCCGGCACGCCGGGCCCGCGGTCTTCCACGGTCACCACTGCCATGGGCAAACGCCCTGAACCCCCCTGCCTGAGCGAAAGCCGCACCTCGGCCGCTACCGCTGCACCAGGCTCTGCAGCGTCCGGCGGCTTGCCATAGCGCCGCGCGTTCTCCAGCAGGTTGCGCAGCAGGCGCCGCAGCAGGCGGGCGTGGCCTCGGACCAGCAGCGGCGCGGCGCCGGGCGCCACGTCGAGCTCAGCGCCGGCGCGGGCGCATTCCTCGGCCGCCAGCCCGATCAGGTCCACCTCTTCGGTCGGGCCCAGCGCAGCGCCGTCGTTCGCCTCAGGCAGGTCGAGCCGGCTGGCCAACAGAATTTCGTCGATCAACTGGTCGAGCTCGTCGATGCTGCGGGCGATCTCCAGGCGCTGGGCGCTGGGCGCATTCCCCTGACCCATCAGCTCCAGCCCCATGCGGATCCGCGCCAGCGGCGAGCGCAATTCGTGCGAGGCATTCGCGAGCAGGGCCTTGTGCGACTGCAGCAAGGTCTGGACGCGCTCGGCTGCGGCGTTGAAGCGGCTGGCAAGAAAAGCGATTTCGTCTTCGCCCTGCACCGGTAGCCGGGTCGACAAATCGCCATCGCCCCAGCGCTCCACCCCTTTTTGCAGCATTTCCAGCCGCTTGGTCAGGCGCCGCACCACCGGGTAAGCGCCCAGCGCCACCGCCAGCGCCACCAGCCCGAGCAACCAGGCAAACCCCATCGGCGACTGCAGCCACGACTGCGCACGCCGCGCCGGCAGGGCGCCGCCCGGGGGCCGGTTCGGACGCGGCAGGTTGATGTAGAGCGTCTGCCCGTCCACCATCGTGACCTGAAACTCCAGCCCCTCACCCGGCACCCGAACCGCCCGCGCCGGCGCCTGCCCCACCACATCGCCCGCGCTGTTGCGCAGCACAATCTCGCGCGCGGTCCGGTTCAACACCTGCTCGCGCTGGTTGTCCAGCGCCATCTGCCACAACCAACCCACCGCCAAAGCCAACATGCCCACCGCCACCACGATCGCCAACCAGATGCGCAGGTACAGGCGCTGACCGAGCAGGCCTTTCATGAGGCGAGATGCAAACGGCTCCGACGCGAGATCCGTTGGCGTGAGGAGGAGCCAAGCCCAGAATGCTGTGGTACCGGCTTTGACGGGCTGCCACTGCCGCCCCCTCGGGGGGCTGAGGGCTGCGGCTCCAAGCCTGCCTTCGCAGGCTTGGACAGCCCGAAGAGACAGCGCCTCTGGCGTTGTCGCGGCCTGCAAGGCACACCGCAGGCGGCGCGGGGGGGGTCAGTTTTTGG
>JBBSDB010000136.1:0-9772 GCA_038249735.1 Burkholderiales bacterium | reverse complement strand
GGCGGCTGCTCGGCGTTGGAGCTGTGGCGCAGCGCATTGTCGAGCAGGTTGCGAATCAGCAGGCGGATGCGGGTGGCATCGAGCGGCAGGCGCGGCAACTTGGGATCGGTGTGCAGTCTGATCTCGGGGCGCTCGCCGGGCCGCTCGGGCTGACGAGCGAGCACCTCGGCCACCACCTCGGCGGCCAGCGCGGCGAGGTCGACCGGATCACGCTGCAACGCTGCATGGTTGCCTGAGAGGCGCTCGCTTTCCAGCAGGTCGGTGATCAGGCTGGCCATTTCTTGCAGATCGCGCAGCAAAGCCTGGCGCTGCGGATTCACGTCAACGGTTTCGGGCAGCAGCTCGGTGTTGAGCCGGGCGCGGGTGAGCGGGCTGCGCAGCTCGTGGCTGATGGCCAGCAGCAGCGCGCGCTTGGCTTCCAGCATCTGGTGAATGTCTTGCCCCATGGTGTTGATGGTGGCGGCGAGCTGGCTGAGCTCGTCGGGCCGGCCTGCGCGCTGCACCTCGATCGGCTGGTCGAATTCACCGGCGCCGAAGCGCTGGGCACCGGCGCGGATGGCATCCAGCGGGCGCAGCAGGCGGCGCACATACCACCAAGCGAGCAGCGTGAGCGCCAGCAGCGCGGCAATGGCGGGGAGCAAGAGACGTGGCCGGCGCTCGAACACCGCGTCGTTGATGCCGAACTCGATGGTGTGGCCGTCGGCTGTGGTGCGTTGCAAGATGCCTTGCCAGTCGCGATCACCCTGCCCGCGCTCGCCATCCCACCGGCCGGCGCCGGACTGACCCCAGCGCTCACGCTGCCGGTCGGATCGTGCCTGCTCTGGGTGAGAGGACCAGTTGGTCTGCGGCCCGCTGATGCGCACGGTGAGCGGCAGGCGCTGCGTGAGCGCCAGCGCCGCGTCTTCGCGCGGCGTGGCACCGCCTTGCGTGATGTCAGCGGTCAGGTGATCCACATAGTCCATCAGCAAGGGGCGGGCCGCCTCGCGCCAGCCGAGCGAAAACGCCTTTTGCGCGCCGCCCACAAACACGGTGGTCATGGCGGCAGCGAGCAGCAAAAACACCAGCACCATGCGCAGCTTGATGGAGGTGCCAAACGCCTGTCGCGCGCGGCGGTGCCACGGCAGTGGCTTCGCTGCGTTCATGGCGCGCGGCGCAAGGCCAGTGCGTAGCCGGCGTTGCGCAAAGTCTTGATGCAATCCAGCGGGTCGAGCTTCTTGCGCAGTCGGCTCACCACGATGTCAACGGCACGCGTCAGCAGCTCGGCCTCGTGGCCGCGCAGGTGGTTCAGGATGTCGTCTCTGCTGTGCACCTTGCCCGGCTCGCGCGCCAGCAGCAGCAACAGCTCGAATTCGGTGCCGGTGAGCTCGACCGGCTCGCCCTGGCGCAGCACGGTGCGGCGCACCGGGTCGATCACCAGGCCGTCAAACACCAGCGTGGACGGTGCGCTGGCTGCCGCGTGAACCGCAGCGGTGCGCCGGCGCAGCAGCGTCTGGATGCGCGCGACCAGCTCGCGCGGCTCGAAGGGCTTGGGCAGGTAGTCGTCGGCGCCGAGCTCCAGGCCCACCACGCGGTCCATCACATCGCCACGCGCAGTGAGCATGACGATAGGAATGTCGCTGTCTTTGCGGATGGTGCGACAGAGCTCGAAGCCATCCATCTCGGGCAGCATCACATCGAGAATCGCCGCGTCAAACGCCTGCTGGCGCAACCAGCTCAGGCCATCGCTGGGCCTGAGCGCGTGAACCAGCGCCAGATCGAAACGCTGGAAATACTGGGCCAGCGGTGGGCCGAGCTGTGCGTCGTCATCGATGAGAAGAATGCGGTGCATGGGCGATTCTCACACTGGCTCACATGGGCTCGTTGGTCCATGTCGGCCAACGAGCGCCACCGACCGGCGCGAAAGCCGATCGGCTGCTCACGTCAGTTGCGACCCCACCAGTGACCCCGCTTCTCCAGCCGCTCGCGCACCTGGGCTTGCTGCTTCGGGTTGAGGCTGTCGTAGAAGTCGGCCATGGCCGCGATCACCTTGGGGCCACCCGCCTGCACCACCTCGGTCTTCTGCATCAGCAGGCTCTGGGCGCGGGTGCGGTCGAAGGCAGCGCCCGCAACCAGCGCCTTCATCTCGGTGCGGGGGTCGGCGCTGTCACCGCGCATGGCCTTGCGCTGGGCGATCATTTCATCGGCCAGCAGGCCGAGCTTTTGCTTTTGCGCTTCATTGAGTTCGAGCTTCTCGCTCACCCGCTCCATCACCTTGCCGCGCATTTCCCCCACGCGCTCCTCGCTCATGGCGCCTCGCTCGTGGTGCCCACCGCGCGAGCCGCAGGCGGTGAGACCGCCCACAAGCAGGGCAGTGCCAGCGAAGCCGATGAGGGTTTTCTTGATCCAGGGTTTCATGATGGTGTTCCTTCCAGAACGTGTTGAACATGAACGCCATGGTGCCGGCCTGGGGCGCGGCTTGGGTGTCGGCAGGGTCTCGCTTTTTCTCGTTTTGTTTCAAAGCGGCAGCGGGCTCGAGGGTTCAGCCGCTCAGCCGCTCAACCCCGAAGCGGCAGCCAAGCGCCGATCAACACGAACACACCACCGCAGACTTGGTTGAAGCGCTTGCCCACCCGCTGCAGCCACGGCCGCAAGCGATGCGCCATGCCGGCGATCAGCCACTCGGTGAGGATTTCCACCAGGGCAAAGGTGCCCGCCAAAATCACGAACTGCACCCACAGGCTGCGCGAAGGGTCGATGAATTGCGGCAAAAACGCCGCGAAGAACAGCACCGCCTTGGGATTGGTGAAGGCCGCGAGCGCGCCTTGCTGAAACAGCGAGCGTCCACTGCGGTGCCCGACGCCGCCATCGAGCGTGAGCCCGGCACCCACCGGCGGCGCGCGCCAGACCTGCACACCCAGCCACATCAGATAGGCGCCGCCCAACCATTTCATGACCACCAGCGCATGGGCCGAGGTCTTCAGCAGGGCGCCAATGCCGAACATGGAGAGCGCGATCACCGCCACAAAGCCCAACGCGCCGCCGAAGATGGTGAACAGGGTGCGGCGGTGGCCGTGCAGCGCGCCGTGGGTGAGCGCCAGCAGGCCGTTGGGCCCGGGCGAGAGCGACAGGCCGATGGCGGCCAGCAGATAGATCAGCCAGGTGTCGAGTGCCATGGGATCAAAAGTTTTCGGTGTCCACTTCGCGGTTGGCCTGATCGGTGTAGCGGTTGCCGGCCACGGTGTGTTGGTTGATGAGGTCGTCAAGCTGTTGCATCACCGCCGGGCTCAGGCGCACGCTGGCCGCGCCGAGGTTGTCCATCAGGTGCTCGACGCTGCGCGTGCCCGGGATGGGCAGGATGTGATCGCCGCGATGCAGCAGCCAGGCGATGGCGAGTTGCGCGGGCGTGCAACCCAGCTCGTTGGCCATCGCCTGGTATGGCGCAAGCAGCTTGAGGTTGGCCGCGTGGTGCTCGGGCGCAAAGCGCGGCAGGCTGCGGCGGAAATCGTTGGCGGCGAGCGTGTTCAGATCGATCTCGCCACACAGAAAACCGCGCGCCACCGGGCTGAAGGCCACGAACGCGGTGCCCAGTTCGCGGCAGGCGTCCAACATGGCGATCTCGGGGTTGCGGGTCCAGAGCGAGTACTCGTTTTGCATGGCTGTGATGGGATGCACCGCGTGCGCCTGGCGCAAGGTGGCTGCCGACACCTCGCTCAGGCCGATCGTCTGGATCTTGCCGGCGCGCACCAGATCGCTGAGCGCGCCCACGCTGTCTTCGATCGGTACCTGTTTGTCCCAGCGGTGCAGATAGTAGAGGTCGATGACATCGGTGCGCAGCCGCTTCAAAGCCGCTTCACAGGTGGCGCGCAAGGTCTCGGGCCGGCCGTCGATCACGCGCACCAGTTTACCGTCGCCATTCACATCCACACCCTGCATGCCGCACTTGCTGGCGAGCGTGAACTGCGATCGGTGCTGGGAGAGGAACTTGCCCACCAGCGTTTCGCTGGCGCCAAAGCCGTAGAGCGCGGCGGTGTCGAAATGGGTCACACCCGCGTCGAGCGCGGTATTGAGCAGTCGCTCGGCCTCGGGTTCTGAAATCGGTGCGCCATAGGCGTGGCACATGTTCATGCAGCCCAGGCCGATGGCGGAGACGGTGAAGGGGCCGAGTTGGCGTTGTTGCATGAGGACTTGCTCAAATTTTGCTTGTGAAGCAGGTCAAGCCCTGCCGGTCTTGGGGGGTTTGTCGGCTTCATCCGCCACGTCGGGCTCGGCATTCATGAAGCGATCAAAGTGCTCGCGGCGACCCTTGGCCGCCTCCTCCCGAAGGTAGTCCACCGTGAGCAGCGAGGCGAGCTTTTCGCCCGCAGCACTGGCGATGAACTGATTGACAGATATCTCGTCGCGCGCAGCCAGTTCCCGAATTTTGGCGTGCAAGGAATTGGGCAGACGAATGGTCAAGGCGGTCATGGTGTGCTCCTCAAACAGGTCAAAAATTCGGCTGGCGTCAACGGCTCAAGATTTCAACCCATTTGGCCATGGCGTTGTTCGCAAAAATGGGGTCGGCGCATACCACCGCTGCGCGACGGGTGATCCAACCCTATTTTGCTTTGGACGGGCTTCAGGTCTTCAACTGCTGCTCCAACTGCTGCAGCACCTGGTAGCAGTTGAGCACCTGCGCCACGCTGCTGTTGGGCTCGCGCCCTTCGCGAATGGCAGCGAAGAACTCTCGGTCTTGCAGTTCGATGCCGTTCATGCTGACTGCCACCTGGCTCACGTCAATCTGCTCTTCCTTGCCGGTGAAGAGGTCGTCGTAGCGAGCCAGGTAGGTGGCGGTGTCGCCGATGTAGCGGAAATAGGTGCCCAGCGGGCCGTCGTTGTTGAAGCTCAGGGACAGCGTGCAGATGGCGCCATTGGCGGCCTTGAGCTGGATGCTCATGTCCATGGCGATGCCCAGCGTGGGGTGGATCGGTCCCTGGATCGCGTTGGCCTGCACGATGGGAGAGCCAGCCTGGTAGGCAAACAAGTCCACCGTGTGCGCCGCGTGGTGCCACAGCAGGTGGTCGGTCCAGCTGCGCGCCTGGCCCAGCGCGTTGGTGTTGGTGCGGCGCAAAAAATAGGTTTGCACATCCATTTGCTGGATGTTGAATTTGCCGGCCTTGATCTTGTTGTGCACGTACTGGTGGCTGGGGTTGAAGCGGCGTGTGTGACCACACATGGCGACCAAGCCGGTCTGCTTTTGCATGGCCACCACTTCTTCTGCGCCCTTGAGACTGTCGGCCAGCGGAATTTCCACCTGCACGTGCTTGCCCGCTCTCAGACAGGCCAGGGTCTGCTCGGCGTGCATTTGGGTGGGTGTGCAAAGGATGACCGCGTCGACTTCCTTCATCGCCAAGCTCTCGGCCAGGTCGGTGGTGACATGGCCAATGCCGTATCTCGTCGCCACTTCCTTGGTCTTGTCCAGATCGCGGCTGATGAGCGAAATCACTTCCACACCCGCGATGTTCCGGATGCCGTCCAGGTGTTTGATGCCGAAGGCGCCGGCGCCGGCGAGGGCAACTTTGATCGTCATGTTTTTTCTCCAGTTGGGGACAGAGCTGAAGGTCTGTCCCCCAAATTCACGCTCAAACGTTCTCAAGAATCAGGTGGCCGACCGCCGTGTTGCTGGCGGGCACGTGGTAGAAGCGGTGCGCCACGCACGGCGGCAGGCCTTCCACCTTGCCATTGACGACGTCACCCATGGCGCCGCGCGCGATCAGCCACATCACCAGCTCGATGCCCTCGCTGCCGGCTTCGCGCAGATAGTCCATGTGGTCTCGCTGCGCGCAGGCAGCGGGGTCGGCGATCAGCTGGTCGAGCCATTTGTTGTCCCATTCGCGGTTGATCAGGCCGGCGCGCGCGCCCTGCAGCTGGTGGCTCATGCCACCGGTGCCCCAGATGTGCAAGTTCAGATCGTCATCAAAGCTCTCCACTGCCTTGCGGATCGCCTGGCCCAAGGCGAAGCAGCGGCGCCCCGACGGCGCCGGATACTGCACCACATTGACCGCAAACGGAATCACCGCGCAGGGCCAGGCGCCCTTGACCGGGTCTTGCTCGCCGCACATCAAGGACAGCGGCACGGTGAGGCCGTGGTCCACGTCCATCTGGTTGACGATGGTGAGATCGAAGTCTTGCTGGATCACGCTTTGCGCGATGTGTGAAGCCAGCTCGGGGTGGCCGATCACCTTCGGGCAGGGCCGCGGGCCCCAGCCCTCGTCGGCCGGCTGGTACTCGGCCGCGGTGCCGATGGCAAAGGTGGGGATCATCTCCAGGCTGAAGGCGGTGGCGTGGTCGTTGTAGACGAGGAAGATCACGTCGGGCTTTTGGTCCTTCATCCACTGCTTGGAGAAGTCGTAGCCGGCGAAAACGGGCTTCCAGTAGTCCTCTTGCGTCTTGCCCAGATCCAGCGCGGCGCCGATGGCGGGCACGTGCGAGGTGTAGACGGAGGCGGTGATTCTGGCCATGTCAGTGCTTTCCCTGGGGCTGGTGCTGCGGCTGGGCGTCGCCGTCTTCGCCCACGTAGCGGTTGCCTTCCACCGAGCGGCCGCCGCGGACCATCATGTCGCGGTACTCGGCCTCGGTCATGCCGGTCATGGAGCCGGCCATTTGCTGGAAGCTCTTGCCGTCGGTGGCACCGATCTTGGCCAGGAAATAAATGTTGCCGCCGGTACGCATGCACCAGTTGAGATCGCGCGCCAGCACCGCCTGCTTTTGCTCTTCGGTCATTGCCCATTCGTCCAGATAGGTACGCTCGTCGGCCTTGAAGCGCTCGCGGTTGGTGGCCTTCATGAGCGACATGCAGAACTGGTTGAGCCAGTAGCCTTTGCGGCTTTGTTCAGCATCGAAGATGATGGTGCCGGGCACGTCGAGATAGGGTTTGTTCAGGGCCATAAACATCCTTTGATCGGTTGAGGACAGAGCAAATTGGCTGCGCAAATCTTGGTCTGTCCCACAAAAAACTAGACCTTCTCCGGCCAATAGAGACGCATTGGGTTGTCTACCAAGAGCTTGTGTTGCAGCTCAGCCGTGACTGCGATGTGCGGGATGAAATCGACCAGCAGACCGTCGTCAGGCATGTGGTCCTTCAGGTTGGGGTGTGGCCAGTCGGTGCCCCAGAGCACGCGGTCGGGGAACTGCTCGACGATGCGGCGCGCGAACGGAACCACGTCGCGATAGGCGTTCTGCTCACCAGCCAGCGCTTTCGGGCCGGAGAGCGAAAGGCGTTCCGGGCAGCTCACCTTGCTCCACACATGGGGATGCTCGCGCATGAACCGCTCGAACAGCGCGAACTGCGGGCCGTCGACGGGCAGCGACACATCAGGCCGGCCCATGTGGTCCACCACCACCGTGGTCGGCAGTGCCGTGAAGAAGTCCCACAACTCGGGCAGGTCCACTGCCTCAAAGTAGATGACGACATGCCAGCCCAGGGCCTGGATGCGGTGGGCGATCTCCAGCAGCTCGTCCTTGGGCGTGAAGTCGACCAGGCGTTTGACGAAGTTGAAGCGCACGCCGCGAACGCCGGCTTCGTGCAACGCCTGCAGCTCGGCGTCGCTGATGCTGCGCTTCACGGTGGCCACACCGCGCGCCAGGCCTTGTGCATGAACCAGCGCATCCACCAGCGCGCGGTTGTCGGCCCCGTGGCAGGTGGCCTGCACGATCACGTTGCGGGCAAAACCGAGGTGATCGCGCAGCGCAAACAGCTGCTGCCGGCTGGCGTCGCAGGGCGTGTACTTGCGTTCGGGTGCATAAGGGAACTCGGCACCGAGGCCGAACACGTGACAGTGCGCATCGACGCTGCCGGCGGGCACCTGGAAGCGCGGCCGGCTCGGGCCATCGAACCAGTCAAGCCAGCCGGGGGTTTTGGTGAATTCGCCGCTTGTGTGTTTGCTCATGACGGGAATTCAGTCGACGTATTTCAGGCCAGCCTTGGCCAGCGGCTCGCGCATCTGGTACATGTCCAGGCCCAGCACACCAGCCTCGAACTTGGCGCGCTTCTCGCCCTCGAAGCTCTCGCGTTTTTCCGCCGCGTCGGCCACCGCCTGCGCCATCGCAGCGGGCACCACCACCACACCGTCTGTGTCGGCCAGGATCACATCGCCCGGGCTCACCAGAGCGCCAGCGCAGACCACGGGAATGTTGACCGAGCCCAGCGTGGCCTTGATCGTGCCCTTGGCGTGGATGGTTTTGGCGAAAACGGGAAAGCCCATCTTCTCCAGCTCATCCACATCGCGCACCCCGCCGTCGATGATCAGGCCTTGCGCGCCGCGCGCCTTGAACGAGGTGGCGAGCAGGTCGCCGAAAAACCCGTCGCTGCTGTCGGTGGTGCAGGCCGCCACCCCCACATCACCCGGCTGCAGCTGCTCGGCGGCCACGTGCATCATCCAGTTGTCACCGGGCTGCAGCAGGATGGTGACCGCGGTGCCGCAGAGCCTGGCACCGGAGTAGATCGGCCGCATGTAGGGCTTCATGAGACCGACGCGGCCCATGGCTTCGTGCACGGTGGCCACACCAAAGCGCGAGAGTTTTTCCACCGCTGCCGGATCTGCGCGCACGATGTTTCGTTTCACGATACCGAGCTGGGTCATGTCAGCGGCCTTGGATTTTCAGGTGCGCGTCGAGGCGCGGGAACACGCGGCGCGCGTTGGCTTCATACACCTTGTGGCGGTCATCACCGACGACGATGGTCGAGTTCTCGATATAGCGCTTGGTGTCGTCGAAATAGTGGCCAGTCTCGGGGTCGATGCCGCGCACCGCGCCGATCATCTCCGAGGCAAACAGGATGTTGTCGACCGGGATCACTTTGGTGAGCAGGTCGATGCCAGGCTGGTGGTAGACGCAGGTGTCAAAGAAAATGTTGTTCAGCAGGTGGTCTTTCAGCAGCGGTTTTTTCAGTTCCTGCGCCAAGCCGCGAAAGCGGCCCCAGTGGTAGGGCACGGCGCCGCCGCCATGCGGGATGATGAATCTCAGCGTGGGGAAGTCGGTGAACAGATCGCTGGTGAGGCACTGCATGAAGGCGGTGGTGTCGGCGTTGAGATAGTGCGCGCCAGTGGTGTGAAAGCAGGCGTTGCAGCTGGTGCTCACATGAACCATGGCCGGGATGTCGTGTTCGACCATCTTCTCGTAGATCGGGTACCACGACCTGTCGCTCAAGGGCGGCGATGTCCAGTGGCCGCCCGACGGATCGGGGTTGAGATTGATGCCCACATTGCCGTAGTCCTTCACGCAGCGCTCCAGCTCGGGGATGCAGGTGGCGGGGTCCACACCCGGGCTTTGCGGCAGCATGGCGACCGGCACAAAGTGCTCGGGAAACAGCTGGCTCACCCGGTAGCAAAGCTCGTTGCAGATCGCGGCCCAGGTGCTGGAGATCGGGAAATCGCCAATGTGGTGCGCCATGAAACTGGCGCGCGGGCTGAACAGGGTGATGTCGCTGCCGCGCTCTTTCATCAGGCGCAGCTGGTTGGTCTCGATCGACTCGCGCAGCTCGTCGTCGCTGATCTTCAGGTCGCTCACCCTGGGCATGCTGGCGGGGTCTTCGATGCCGGCGATTTGCGCGTTGCGCCAGATCTCCAGCGCCTTGGGCGCGGTGGTGTAGTGACCGTGGCAGTCGATGACGAGAGGCGTTTGCTGGCTCATGTGAGGGGTCCGTGGCTGGCGTGAGTGGGTTTTGCTCAGGTCTATTCTGACAAGCCTGCCCCGCGCGGGCCAGCAGCACCTTTGGCCAGCGTGCTCGATGGGTCACCGCCCGGGTCGATTGCCCTGC
>JBBSDB010000135.1:0-9784 GCA_038249735.1 Burkholderiales bacterium | reverse complement strand
GCGAATTCAACAAGCCCAACGGCATCAGCGTCGTTGGCATGGACGACCTGCAAACCCTGATCTGGCCGCTGCCCTGCCGCAAGGTCAATGGCATCGGTCCCAAGGCCGACGAAAAACTGAAGCACCACGGCATTCACACGGTGGGCGAGCTCGCCCTGCGCGAGCTCGGTTGGCTGATGGACACCTTTGGCAAAAGCACCGGCGCCTGGTTGCACGAGATGAGCTGGGGCCGCGACGACCGTCCGGTGGTCACCGAGAGCGAGCCGGTCAGCATGAGCCGCGAAACCACCTTCGAGCGCGACCTTCACGCGGTGCGCGACCGCGCCGAGCTCGGCGCGATCTTTACCCGTTTGTGCGAACAGGTGGCGGCCGACCTGCAGCGCAAGGGTTACGCGGGCAAGACGATCGGCATCAAGCTGCGCTATGACAACTTCCAGAGCATCACGCGCGACACCACCATCGAACAGTCCACCGCCGACGCAGTCACCATCCGGCGCGCGGCCGGCCTTTGCCTCAAGCGGGTCGACCTCACGCGGCGCATCCGCCTGCTGGGCGTGCGGGTCGGCAAGCTCGTCAAGCCTGGGACAGAGGCTGCCCAGCCGCGGGACTACAGTCAGAAATCCGCCTCGCTTCAATTATTCGCCAAAGACAAGGCCTCTGATGACCACACCGACCTGCTTTTCCCTGAGCTTGACTGACGACCACATCGCCCACCTGGTGCTGAACCGCCCCGAGGCGATGAACACCATGCACCCGACCTTCTGGCGCGAGCTTGACAACATCCTGAGCCAGATCCACCGCGACGGCACGGCGCGCGCGCTGGTGATCAGCAGCACCGGCAAACACTTCAGCGCGGGCATGGCGCTGGAGACCTTCACTGGCGCGATTTCCATGGACGATGAAAGCCCCGAGGGCCGCGCTGCGGTATTCGACCTGCTGACCGACATGCAGGCCACCTTCAGCAAGATCGAGGCGCTGCGCATCCCGGTGATCTGCGCCATTCAGGGCGGCTGCATCGGCGGCGCGGTCGACATGGTCACGGCCGCCTGCATCCGCTACGCGAGCGCCGACGCGTTCTTCTGTATCCAGGAAATCAACATCGGCATGGTGGCCGACGTGGGCACGCTGCAGCGCCTTCCCAAATTGATCCCGTTCGCGGTGGTCAAGGAACTGGCGTACACCGGGCGCCGCTTACCGGCCAGCAAAGCGCTGGCCTATGGCCTGGTCAACGAGGTGTTCGACACCGCCGAGGCCACGCTGGCCGCCGCGCTGCAATGCGCCAAAGAAATTGCGAACAAACCGCCAGTGGCGATCTGGGGCACCAAACAGGCCATCACCTACGCACGCGACCACTCGGTGGAAGACAGCCTGCGCCAGATGGGCTGGCTGCAGGGCGCGATCTGGAGCAACGCGCATGTGCGCGAGTCGATGGTGGCGATGAAAGAGCGGCGCGCGGGTGTGTTCGCCGCGCTGGCGCCGCTGCGCGCCTTCAAGGATCTGGGCGCCGACTGATGCCCGATCAGGGCAACAGCGAGGCGCTGATTTCGGCGAAGTTGTGGGCCTGCTCGATCACATTGATCGGCTGCCCGAGCTGGCGCTCGATTTGTGTCTGCGAGATCACACCGCGCAACACCGGTGTCTGGCCGTCTTGCCCGTGATCGACCACCAGCATGTGGCGCCGCCCCAGGTGGCGAATGGTCGCGACCACCTTGGCCACCGTAGCGCGGCGCAGATCGGCCATACCGACCGCATCCAGCGTGGCCAAGGGCGACATCACGTCGGCCACCACCAGGTCGTCGTAGCGCAAACCCCGGCGCGCGATCACCTGCATCGGCCGCTCGCCATCCAGATCGGTGGTGGTGATGAGGCCATCCACACAGGGCATGTCGCTCACCACAAACAGCAGCCGCACACCCTGGTGAATCATGTGTTCTCGCGCCACCAGCAGCGTCTCATCGGGGCGCACTGTTGCGGCGCGCACCAATTCCAGATCGGTCATGACCGACAGCGCGGGCGAGTCCAGCGTGACCCGCTGTGCAGCGCGCGGCTTGGGCTGGGCAAAACGGGTGGCGCCAGGGAAATGGAACGAGGGGAGCAGGTGGTGATTCATGAGATGCCTCAGGTCAAAAAATCAGGATTTCAGTGGATACCCGAACACTTAGGACAGCCTGAACGGACCATCCCACGCGGTGCCAAACTCGACGCATGAAAACCTTCCACAACCCCCACCATACGCGCCACGCCGGCAAACAGGAAATGTTTCGCGGCCGCCTGGTCGATTGCCATGAGGTACCCGCGCGCCTGGATTTTGTGATGGCCGAGCTGCAGCGCCGCCCGCTGGGCAGGGTCGAAGTGCCGACCATCGACGACGCCACGCTGGACGCCACGCTGCGCCGCGTGCACAGCGCGCGCTACCTGGATTTCCTGGAAGGCGCCTGGGACGAATGGGTCGCGCTCGACCCAGCCAACGCCGAGCGCGACGCCCTGCCGTCGGTCTGGCCATTGCCCAGCCGCCACGGCTTTCGCACCGATGTGTTGCCCGAGAATTTCGCGGCGCGCCTGGGCGCCTTCGCATTCGATTCTGGCTGCCCGCTCACCGCCGGCACCTGGGTGGCAGCGCGCGCTGGCGCGGCCTGCGCGCTGGCCGCCGCGCAGACGGTGGCGAGCGGCGAGCGCAGCGCCTTTGCGCTCACCCGCCCGCCCGGCCACCACGCGGGACCCGACTACTTTGGTGGCTATTGCTTTCTGAACAACGCCGCTGTGGCCGCCCAAGCGCTGCGCGACGCGGGCAAGCAGCGGGTGGCGGTGGTCGACGTTGACTACCACCATGGCAACGGCACCCAGACCATCTTCTACGAGCGCGCCGACGTGCTCACCGTCTCGATCCACGGCGACCCGCGCACCGAATACCCCTTCTTCCTCGGCCATGCGGACGAACGCGGCGCGGGTGCCGGCATGGGCTTCAACCTGAACCTGCCACTGCCGCGCGGGACTGGCTTCGCGGCCTGGCAACGCGCGCTCGACACCGCGATGCAGGTGGCCGACAACTTCGGCGCTGACGCGTTGGTGGTGCCCATGGGCCTGGACACTTTCGCGGGCGACCCCATCTCGGGCTTCACGTTGCAGAGCGACGACTATTTCGCGCTGGGCACCGCGCTGGCCAGCGCCGGCCTGCCCACGGTGTTCACCTTCGAAGGCGGCTACGCGGTGGATGCGGTGGGCGTGAACGCGGTCAACCTGCTGGAAGGCTTTGCGCGTTCAGCGACCTGACACAGATCAATACCAGCCGACGAAACGGGGCAGCAGCGCGAGCGAGAAAGCCACCAGCGCCCAAGACAGACCCCGCACCACCCGGGCCTGGTACCAGGGAGCCGACAGCATCGGCTGGCAGATCAGCACCCAGACCATGAGCACCAGCAGCTGCGCTGCCTCAATGCCAAGATTGAAGCCCAGCAGCGCCCACGGCAACAGCGACAGCGGCGCGTGTGCATCAAGCAGCAGGCCGGCGAAGCCCATGCCATGCACCAGGCCAAACAGGCCAGCCAATACCTCGGTGCGCAACCAGCGCACCGGGTAAAGGTTGAGCAACGCCGAGATTCCGATCGAGATCACGATGGCGGGCTCCACCCAGTCGCTGTTCACTTTCAGCAAGCCCCAGGCCACCAGTCCCAGCGTGACCGAGTGGCCCACGGTGAAGGCGGTGATGGTGGTGAGCATGCGCCCCCAGTCGGACGAGCGTCCGCCGCTCGCCACCGGGCGCACATGCACCCCGGCAAGCGGGCGGCGCAGTGGCAGGTAGAGCGGCAACACCAGCGCCAGCAGAAACGCCATGTGGTCGTAACCCTCCAGCATGTGCAGCGCACCGGTTTTCAGGTAGTTCCGCACCGTGGCACCAGGGCTTTGTGCCACGCGATCGGCCTGCGGGCTGCCCAGCGCCAGCTCGTCTTCCGGCGCCAGCGTCGCGAGCAGGGGCTGACCGCGCCATTCACCCGACACCAGCAGGCGGTGGCTGCGGTCGACCTCGGACATGAGCCGGTAAACCAGGCGCAGCGCGGCTGCATCGCATCCCAGCGTGCTTCGGGCGATCCAGTAAACGCCGTCGCTGCGGCGCTCCAGACCATCGGCCCGCCACGTTGCACCACAGTCCGCAGCCGCCTCGTCAGCGGAGCGCCACGAAATGGCCTGCGACAGGTGCTCGCTGACAGCGGGCGCGGCCGCGCGCACCTCGCCCCAGGTGACCTGACCGTCTTGGTTGGTGTCGATGGGCAGCACCACGTCGAGGTCCTTTAGCGCGATGGAGAGCTGCAGGTCGGCGCGGCCATCGGGCTGGGTGGCGACGGCAAGATACGCGTCGCTTCCCTTGTGGGCCTGCGCGGCCAAGGGCAATGCCAGGCCAGTGGCGATCAGCAGCCACAGCGCCAGGCGAGGCAGCAGCCTGGTGCGGGCAATGGATTCAGCGCGCATCGGTCCACTCCTTGGGCAAGCGGGCATCGGTCAGGCCGATTTTTTCGATCTGCGCACGCCAGCGCGCGAAGGCCGGGCGGTCACCAGCGCGACGGGCACTTTCCAGCGCCACCCAATAGTCGATCGGTTCCTGCTGCAGCGTGAGATTGCGCTCTGCCCAGCGCTGAGCGAGGGCGGGGTCGTCCTGCAGCCAAAGCGCTGCCAAGGCGACCTCGCGGGCATGTGGTCTCAGGTCTTCGCGGCGCCGCTCCAACGCCTGCTGACGCGCTTGAACATCGCTGAGCAGGTTCTGCCACGCAGGCTGGTTCAGCAGGCGTTGTGCATGGGCGCGGCGCAGCAGCACCGCGTCAGTGTCGGGCGAGGCTTGCAGGGCGCTCAGGGCTTCACCCGCGCGGCGCTGGCGCAGCAGCAAGTCGGC
This sequence comes from Burkholderiales bacterium, assembly GCA_038249735.1. Lineage (GTDB taxonomy): Bacteria > Pseudomonadota > Gammaproteobacteria > Burkholderiales > Burkholderiaceae_C > Hydrogenophaga. The sequence continues at coordinate 4,902 of JBBSDB010000135.1, read as the reverse complement.
CTGGGCCAGTGCGGTGTAGAGGTCAGGTTGCAGGGTCAGACTCTGCTGGTAGCGCTTCAAGGCTTCGTTCGGCTGGCCTTGGCGCTCCAGATGTTCCCCCCAGAGCGACAGCAACCAAGCCTGGGCATCGGGCTGGTTGGCCTGCGCCACCAGCGCGGACCAAGCGTCATCCACGTCAGCGCCCTGCAGGCTTTTGACTTCGGTCAGGCAGCCCCGGCCGTGGAGGGCTGCGCCAGCACCGACCACACGTTCGCAGGCCACAAGAGCCTCCGGGTAGCGGCCTTCGAGCCTGAGCAAGGTGGCCAGGGTGAGCCAGGCCTGGGGGTTGTCGGGTGCAGCCTGGAGCGCCTGACGCAACCGGACCTGGGCCGCGCCAAACGCATGCTGGCCCTGCTGCACCGTGGCCTGGAGGACCATCAACTCGGGTGGCGCCTGGGGGTGCTCCCACCAGCCACCCAGTGCGGTCTGGGCACGGCCCCAGTAGCGGGCATCACCGGTGCGGCGGGCGGTGTCGATGGCTTCGCGGGCCAGCTGGCTCGCCTGGGCCGGCTCGGGCAACGTGTCTTTGGCGGTGGCAAGCACGGTCGTGCGCGGCGCCGGCCGCCGGGTGATGACCTGCGGCAGCACCTCAACCACCTGGGTGTCGGGGCCTGGGGGCACCGCCGTGGCGGCCCCCCAGGCGAGGCTGGTCAAGGAACCCAGCAGCGCAGCGGTCAGCAAGGGCACGAGCTGCATGGTCAGAGACCCGTCGGCTCGACAGCGTCGTCGGTGGCGGGCTGCACCGTGCCCAGCAGCAGCGGCTCGGCGGTGTCGTCGCTCAACAGGCCTTTGGCAAAGGCGATCAGCGCGTCGACGCTGTTCGCAATGGCTGCGGGCACGCTATCGGCCACAGGCGGTGAGGGCTCGGGCTCGGCAACGCTGTCGCCGCCGCCACCGCCGCAGCCGCCCAGCAGGCTGGTGGCCAGCGCCAGCGCAGCCAGCGCAGAAAGGGTGTTCTTTTTCATGGGGTTTCTCCTATCGGTGCCACCGCTCAGCGCGAACCGGCGTTGGGCGTGTTGAGGTAGGGGAAGCGCGTGAGGAAGGGCACCGTGGCCTGGTCGACCGCGTCGTGCACCTTGGCCGAGTCGCCGCCCAGCGGCACGCTCGACGGGTTGCAGGCAGAGGTCAGGCTTGGCACACCGGGCACCCCGTTGAGGCCGAGCGCGTTGTTGTCGCCATTGATCACACAAAGACCGCCCAGCACGGCCACCAGCGCGATATCGACCACGTCGTCTTTGGGACGACGGCCATTGGGGAAGCCAGCCAGGTCCTTGGCATTGGCCAGGTTGGCCACACCACCGATCCGCAGCACCTCACCGGCCACACCGAGGCGGTTTTGGTCGGCAAACTGAACCGGCGCGATCGCTGTGTTCAAGCGCAGCATCTCCGAGGGCGTGGCGTTGGCCGGCTTGTTCACACCAGCAATGCCGGTCAGGAACGTGGTCGCCAGATCGGTGCGCGGCAGGTTGGTGGGCGCCAAGCCACCCAGATTGCCGGTGAGCACCAGACCCATCAGGCCAGGCAGCGTGGGGTTGGTCACGTAGGTCAGGAACTGGCCATCGCCGCTGGGCTTGGAGGCGTTGAACTTGTCTTTGTCGGGCAGACCGATCACGAGTTCGTTGACCAGCGGGTTGCCCAGACGCGACACCTGGGTCCAGGCGCCGCCAGCCCGCTCGCTGGTCTGGTGACCCGATGGGGGCGAGCCATCGAGCAGGCGCACCTGGCGCAGGCTGGCCGTGGTCCACGCACCCACCACCGGATCGCTGCCCGCCGTCAGGCAGCTCTTGTGCACTTCCATCGACAGGGTGGTGATGTTCTTTTGCTGGACCGGGTGTTGGCCGCCGTTGCCCGCTGCATCCTTGAGGTCGGGGTTGAGCAACGTGGAAGCCGGCGCGTTCACCAGATCGAAAACGGTGCCGAGGTTGACCGCAAAGCCTTCCTGGCGCTGGCCCACAAACACCTTGCCGGGCATGGCGCATCCGGGGATGTTGACGGCATGGATGTGCTTCTGCGAGTACGCCTCGTAGGCGGCGGCGTCGCCGAGGGTCTTGACACCGATGTAGTCCACCGGCTTCTCGAAGGTCGCGCCACCTCCGGTTTTGGTCAGCGCTTGCACCTGGCCTTTGCGCCGGTCACCCCGCACGACGTTGACGCTGTAGCTTTCGTTGAGGTTGAGATTGGCGTCGTTCACATTGGCCACTGGACCAGCCTGAATGAGCGGAATGGCCACGTTCTGGGTGCCCACCGGAATCGTCACGCTGTTGAGCTTGTTCTTGAAGCGGAACTGAAAGGTGATGTCTTCCTTGGCGTCACCGTTGTTGTCGATGTGGATCTCGTACTGCGCGTTCGGATCGAGCGAGAAATAGTTGGGGCCACCGTAAGCGTCTTGCAGCGGCTGGTAGTTGGCGATCAGCGTCACGTAGTCGCTGCGTCCGCCGGTGCCGTTGGCGGCGATGCCTTCGTAGCTGCGGAACATGTAGAAGTCGGTGCCGTCAACCTTGGGGCTTGTGGTGATGAACGGTGCTTCGCGATGGCTGGATGCGAAGGCGGTACCGACGGTGGCCGCCAACACGCAGGCGGCAACGACCGGGCTGAGTTTCAACAATGTCATGAGGTGTCTCCTATAGGCTGCGAACAGATCGTCCGCCAACCGGATACGCAGAGAAACCTCGACTGGATTCACGAAAGTTCGGAGAATCTCAAAAAAGCGCCAGGGTTGAGATGCACCCGACGGACAAAGAAAAAGGGCGGCCAAGTCTACCTTAGCGCCCCTTCAGCTTCCTGCGCCTCGCGGCGCTTGTTGCGCCGCGAGGGCGGTGTCACACCATCACGCGGCCTTCCAGAAAATGTAGTCCGCCTGGTACTTCACGATCTGCTTGGCGCCCATGTTGCTGGCACCGCAGGCCGATGCTGGGGCCACGCCGCCCATGGTTTTCACGCGCTGGATGTAGGTGACGCCGCTCATGGCGCCCATGCCCATCGCTGGGTTGGCTTTCACCAATTGCAGTGGGATGCTGCCCATGTCGCCCGGCGCCACCGCGAGCTGGGTGGCGGTGAGCTTGGAGCCGTCCATCGCTTCCCAGGTGACGGGTGGGCCGAAGTATCTGCCCACCTGCTTGCCGCTGCGGTCCATCAGCTTGGCGTCAGGCCCAGCGAAAACCCAGGCGTATTGGCCCGCCATGGTTTTGTCAGCGCGGCACTCGTAGGTGATCTCGCCCACGCCCACGGTTTCCATCGCCACCTTGTGGCCGGCGGGCACTTGCATGGTGGCGGGCAGGCTGTCTTGCGAATACGCCATTGACGTCATGGGCGCGTTCATGCTGGAAGCGCAAGCGGACAGCGCCATCAGGGCGGCGACGGAAAGGGTGGATTTGATGAGCATGGTGTTCTCCTGAAACAAGGGGGACTGGACGGTGGTGTGTTGGGGCGTGACCTGGCAGCGCGATCAGGCGCCGAAAGACAGCGCACCGTTGGGCAGCGGGCGGCCCAGGGCTTGGGTGAGCACGGTGTAGTGCATGGTTTCGTCGGCCGCCAGGCGCGCGGCTACCTTCGCCAGCTCGCTGTTCTGGAAGGCGGGAATCACACCCAGGTAGGCGTTGGTGGCACCGAGCTCCAGGCGCGCGGCCAGGCTCAACACGTCGGCCTGGTTCTTCAGCGAGGCAGCATTGAGCCCCTGGGCGTAGGCATCGAGCTTCAGCTCAGTCACCGGCTTGCCCCCCATCTTCTCGATGGTGGTCATCAAAGCGTCGCGGTGCGCTTTGTGGTGACCCTGAAAAGCCACGGCGATGTCCAACACGGGCTTTTGCAGCAGGCCGCTGCCAGCGCCAAGCTGGTAAGCGTTGATGGCCTCGTGCTCCAGGGCCAGCGCCACATTGAGGATGGACACGTCTTTGGACATGTCGCCATTCATGCCTGCAGCCATCACGTCCTTGCCGGCCAGCAAGGCGACGGCAACAGCAGAAAGGGCGCCGCTGCTGCGGATGAAGCTGCGGCGCGAAGCGGGAATCACGGAGCGGACGGATGCGCTTTTGAGGGTGTTCATGGTGGAATTTCCTGGAAGTTGGGTTGGCAGATGAAAGCTGGGTCTGGCGGTGCGGGCTGGCTGCCCACGGTCTGAATACGCAGGGGGTCATCCCTTTGGATTCAGGTACCCCTTCAAGTCAAAGGGATATGGGTTGCTGAATCCGCAGCCTGTTCGCCTGCGTATTGAGTGGGCGAGCCGGCATCCCCGGCATCAGCGAATTCCCTTCTCAGCTTCACGCACAATGCGCCATGCCCGACACCCCCGATGACGCCCTGATGGCCTTGATCGACCGCATCGCCAGCCAGGATGCCGAAGCACTCAAGGCCCTGTACGACCTGACCTCAGGCAAGCTCTACGGCCTGGCGTTGAGGGTGCTGCGGCGCAACGAATGGGCCGAAGACGCGCTGCAAGACACCTTCTTGCAGATCTGGCGCACCGCGCCCGACTACCGGGCTTCGCTCAGCCCGCCCATGGCCTGGCTGGGTTTGATCGTGCGCAGCCGCTCGCTCGACCAGCTGCGCCGCCACAAAGCCGAACGAGAACACCTCACCGACGATATCGACGACGCCATGAGCGACACGCTGGAGGGCGATTCCCCCAATCCAATGGACACCAGCTTGGCCAGCCAGCAGGCTTGGGCCTTGCATCAGTGCTTGAGCCAGCTGGAGAACAAGCAGCGAGAGGTGGTGAGCCTGGCTTACCTGCGCGACCTCAGCCACGGCGAACTGGCGCAGCAGCTTCAGCTGCCGCTGGGCACCGTCAAAACCTGGATTCGCCGCGGTCTGGATCAGTTGCGCTCCTGCATGGCGCGCTTTGCTTGAGAACACCGCGATGAAACT
>JBBSDB010000134.1:0-9816 GCA_038249735.1 Burkholderiales bacterium | reverse complement strand
CGAGCCCAGCGCGTCGATCACCACCACGCTGGTGGGCGTGATCACAAAGCCGGCGTTGGAGATGAAGTTCTGGTTTTTGGTGGAGCCCAGTTGCGACAGGCCTTGTACGTAGTAGCTGTGCGGGCCGACCTGTGCGACCTTCATGGTGGGCTCCGGGTCGGCAGCCTGGGCCAGACCGGCGCTGGCGGCGATCAGGAAGACGAGCGCGGTGCGCGCCAGTCTGGCCAAGGACCACAGGGGGGATGTGTGCATGGGTCGCTCCTCGGTTGCTTGTCGGTGACTTGCTTATATCGCAGTTCACTTATGTTTGGCCGGGGCCGAGGGTTGCTCAAGTCCGGACGCCAGCGGCCGAAACACAGAGCAAGGCCCGCAACTTCCGGAGGTGTCCCTTGGTTCCTGCCCCTTTGCCCCACAACGAAAAGCAGCGTCTCAGAGCGCTGAGTGATCTGCTGATTCTGGATACGCCGCCCGAGGAGCGGTTCGACCGCATCTCGGCCTTTGCCGCGCAGGAGTTCGGCGTGCCGATGGCGCTGGTCTCGCTGGTGGACCGCGACCGCCAGTGGTTCAAGTCGAACTTCGGGCTGGAGGCGCGCGAAACACCGCGCGACGTGTCGTTCTGCGGTCACGCGGTGACCCTGTCGGCGCCGCTGGTGGTGCCCGATGCGCTGGCAGACCCGCGCTTTGCCGACAACCCGCTGGTGACCGGCCACCCGTTCGTGCGGTTCTACGCCGGCGCCGGCCTGCGGCTGCCGTACGGCCAGGTGGTGGGCACGCTGTGTGTGATGGACCGCCGCCCGCGCGACTTCGACCGGCTCGATCTGGCGGTGCTCTGTGGTTTGCGCGACCTGGTGGTGGAGGAGCTGTTGCGGCGCGAAGAGGTGCACCCATGAACGGGCGCCAGTTCGACGCACTGGCGCAGGTGTTGCTCATCGAGCCCGACAACCTGGTGCGCGGCACCGTGGCCTCGGTCTGCCGAGACCTGGGTCTGGTGCACATCGTCCAGGCCACCAGCCTGGCCCAGGGCGAGCAGTGTCTGCAGGCCAGCCCGCTGCGCGGCCTGATGCTCTCGCTGGCCGACTGCGATGCGGCGCTGGATTTGCTGGCGCGGCTGCGCGAGAAGGCGTTTGCCTGCGATGCGGCGATTCCGGTGGTGGTCCTGGCCAGCGCTTGCACCAAGGCGCAGGCGGTGCGGCTGAAGGCGCTGGGCGTGCAGCGGCTGCTGCTGCAGCCGTTTCGGCTGCGCGATGTGATCCACACGGTGGAACAGCTCTGGCCGGCAGCCAAAGGCGCTTCAGTGCAACCGGCTGTTGCGGCGGCTGCCGTGCAACCGGCGGCCCCAGACGCCGTTGAGCAACCGGCCGCCCCGGCCGCCGAGGCGCCACCAGCAGTCAGCGAACCGGCGGCTTTCTGAGCCGGCGGCAACCGCCACCCGAATTCAGATCACCAGCGGGTCGACATCGATCGCCCAGCGCACCAGGCCCTTGGCTGCCGGTGCGCTGCGGGTGGCGTGCAGCACCGGCTGCCAGGCGGCGAGGAAGCGCTGCAGGGCGCCGCGCGAGGCGCTCTCCACCAGCATCTGCGCCCGCTCCACATGGGCCACCCGCTGGATGGTGAGCGGCACGGCGGGGTAAATGGTGATGACATCGCGCAGCGGCAGGGCGGCGGCCTGCTCGGCGGCCAGGTTCAAAAACGCCTGCGCCGCCGCCTGGGTGCGGGCGTCGGCGCGCAGCAGCGCCTGGGCGCCAAACGGCGGCATGCCGGCGGCTTCGCGCTCGGCCAGCTGTTCGGCGGCAAATGCCGGGTAGTCGTGGGTTTTGAGCGCGGCAAACAGCGGGTGTTGCGGCGTCCAGGTTTGCACCCACATTTCGCTGCCCGCGCTCTGTGCGGCGTCGCGTCCGGCGCGCCCTGCGGCCTGCATCAGCAACGCAAACAGCCGCTCGGGCGCGCGATAGTCGCTGGCGAACAGCCCGCTGTCGACCTGAATGCCGGCCACCAGCGTGATGCGCCGGAAATCGTGGCCTTTGGCGATCATCTGCGTGCCCACCAGCACATCGACCTCGCCGCTGTGCAGCGCGGCGAGCTGTTGTTCCAGGCTGCCTTTGAGGCGGGTGGAGTCTGCGTCCATACGCGCCACGCGGGCTGGCTCGCCATTGGGACGGCGCGCGTCGACCAGCAGGGCAGCGAGCTGTTCTTCCACCTGCTCGGTGCCTCGGCCCACCGGGGCGATGTCGAGGTTGCCGCAGTCGGGGCAGGCGCGTGGCACGCGTTCTGTGAAGCCGCAGTGGTGGCAGCGCAGCGTGCGGTCGAGTTTGTGGAACACGCGGTAGGCGCTGCAGTGTGGGCAGCCGCTCTTCCAGCCGCAGGCGTGGCAGGCCAGCACCGGCGCGTAACCACGGCGGTTGAGCAACACCAGCGACTGTTCGCCGCGTTCAATGCGCTCCGTCATCGCGGCCAGCAGCGGCGGTGCGATCAGCGCGCCCTTGGGCTGGTGGTTCATGTCCACCAGCCGCAGCCGAGGCAGCGTGCCGCCGCCAATGCGCGCCGGCATCGCGAGGCGCTGGTAACGGCCTTGCTCGGCGGCATGCCAGCTCTCCAGTGAAGGCGTGGCTGAGCCCAGGATCACCTGACAGCGTGCGCCGGTTTTGCTGCCATGTTCAACCCCAGCCGCCGCCAGCGCCTCGGTCTCGATCTTGGCCCGGTACACCGCGAGATCGCGTGCCGAGTAGCGCGCCCCTTCCTGGCTCTTGTAGCTCGGGTCGTGTTCTTCATCGACCACAATCAGTTGCAGCCCGGGCAGGCTGGCAAACACCGCCATGCGGGTGCCCAGCACGATGCGCGCGGTGCCGGTGTGGGCCGCCAGCCAGCTGGCCAGGCGCTGCGCCGGTGTCATGCCGCTGTGCAGGCTCACCACCGCGCCAGCGCCAAACAGCGGCTCGAAGCGCTCGCGAAAGCGCACCTCCAGCTGCGGTGTGAGGTTGATCTCGGGCACCATCACCAGCACCTGGGAGGGAACCCCATCGACAGCCGGCCCCTTCAGCACCCGCTCGGTGGCGCGCAGATACACCTCGGTTTTACCGCTCCCGGTAGCCCCAAAGAGCAGCACCGGTGCGCTGGCCGTTTCCAGCGCGGCAAGGGCCAACATCTGCTCTTCGCTGAGCGCGCGCTGGCTGTGGGGAGGCGCTTCTCGGGCCAGTTTGGCGCGCTCAGGGCTGTCGCTGGTGAGCGTCTTGGCCCGTTTCTTGAGCCGGCGCGCCAGTTGCGCCGCATCGAGCGCGCGCAACTGCGGCGGCAGCGCGGCCAGTGCCACCTCGCCCGGACCGCGTTGGTAGTAGTGCGCGGCAAACGCAACCAACTGACGCCAGCGCGCATTGAGCGGCGCCAAGCCATCCAAAGTGCCCGCCACGGCTTTGGTCTTGGTTTTGTCCAGCCCATCGGGCGGGCTGTTGGGGCAGTCCCACACCACCCCCAGCACCTCGCGCGAGCCCAGCGGCACGCGCACCAAGGTGCCCGGCGCGAGCAACGACTCACTCAGGTAACTCAGGGCCCCGCCCAGCGCGCTGTGCGCCGGGGTGGCCACGATCACGCTGGGCCAGCAGGTCATGGTTAGCGTGTTTTCCTCAGCTCAACTGTTGAAAGGCGGCGTAAGTCGTTGATATGGCAGGGCTTCCCAAGCTGTCCCAAGTTTCTGTGGATAACTTTGTTGATAGCTCGTGTTCGCGGGCTGGGAACCCTTATGAATCAAGGGGTTTGTTGGCTTGCACAGAAAAACAGCAATTCAAAAATATCCAATTAAATCAATGACTTGTCGAAACTTCAAATTTTTTACGTTCGGCCTGCTGGTGGGCTGGCGAGGCGCAGCTTCGTACACGATTTATGTGCATAAGTGGAGCGCGTCAACCACTTTTTTTCAGAGAATTTCGCTTTGCCCGCTTGACAGCAGGCAAATCACGCGCAACCCCAAGCGGGCCGCGCTCCGTGCGCTACAGACGCTCAGGTGACCAGCCGCAGCGCGCCGTCAGGCAACCACGCGGAGCCGGCGCGAATGGGTGTGAACCGCGTTCACCAGCGCCGTCACGTGCTCGGGCGGGGTGAACTGGCTGATGCCGTGGCCCAGGTTAAAGATGTGTGTGGGCCCGCTGCCGGCGCCTTGGTGAGGCTTGCCGAAACTCTCCAGTACGGCGGACACCTCGGCGTCGATGCGCTCTGGCGGCGCGAACAACACATTGGGGTCGATGTTGCCCTGCAACGCCTTGCTGTCGCCCACCAGAGCACGCGCCTTGGCCAGGTTCACCGTCCAGTCCAGGCCGAGCGCGTGGCAGTCCAGACCTTTCATTTCGTCCAGCCACAGGCCGCCGCCCTTGGTGAAAACGAGGCGCGGAATCACCACGCCGTCTTTCTCGCGCTGCAGCTGCGCCAGCACACGCTTCGTGTAGGCCAGCGAAAACGCCTGGAATTTGCCATCGGCCAGCACGCCACCCCAGCTGTCGAACACCATCACCGCTTGCGCGCCGGCGTCGATCTGGGCATTGAGGTAGTTGGCCACGCTGTCGGCGTTGATGGCGAGGATCTTGTGCATGAGGTCGGGCCGCGCATACATCAGCGACTTCACCGCGCGGTAGTCGTCCGAGCCACCGCCTTCGACCATGTAGCAGGCCAGCGTCCAGGGGCTGCCCGAGAAGCCGATCAGTGGCACGCGACCTTTGAGGGCCTTGCGGATGGAGGTGACCGCGTCGAACACATAGCGCAGCTTGTTCATGTCGGGCACCGCCAGCGCGGCCACGTCGGCTTCGGTACGCACCGTCTTGGCAAACTTCGGACCCTCGCCGATCTGGAAGGTCAGGCCCAGACCCATGGCGTCCGGCACGGTCAGGATGTCGGAAAACAGAATGGATGCGTCCAGCGCATAGCGCTCCAGCGGCTGCAATGTGACCTCGGTGGCGTAGTCCACATTGGTCGCCAGTCCCATGAAACTGCCGGCCTTGGCGCGGGTGGCACAGTACTCGGGCAGGTAGCGCCCAGCCTGGCGCATCAGCCACACGGGGGTGTGATCGGTGGATTGACGCAGGCAGGCGCGCAGGAAAGTGTCGTTTTGCAGGGGGGCGAAGCTCATGGTGGCGTCCAGTGGGAAAGCGCTGAAAAGATGCGGGATTATCTCGTCTGCTACGAGCCTAGCGCAGAGGGCATGTTTGAGACGCCGCCAGAGCATGTTTGCGGGCATTTCCCGCCTGCGTGTGGAGGTTTTGCCGCATTGCAGGGGGTCCGCCAGCAGAGAACCCTGCCACGTGGGGCCTCTGCCCTTTTTTCAGGCTCGAAGCTCTTCAATTGGGGCTCAGTGCCGTGAGACAGTTTTGTATGAAAAACCGTATTGGCTGCCGTTCTGGTGGGTGCGGTTTCCCTCCCGGCCTTGGCCCAGTTCACCGGCCCCAGCGCTGAGACCAAGCCCTGCACGGTTGCGCAAGCGCGAGATTCCCTTCGGGGCACTTGTGTGACCCTGACCGGAAACCTGGTGGCTCGGGTGCGCAGGGACATCTGCCCCCTTCCGAGACGCGTCGGGCGAGATGCGCGTCGAGGTCGACCCAGAAATTTGGCGAAACCGAGGCGTGAACCCGGAGACCAAGGTGCAGTTGATCGCAGAGGTTGATTTGGGTATCTCGGGCCGGTATGTCAGCGTGGATTCGCTGCAGGTTGTTCCGGAAGACGGGGACGTGTAGCGGAGAACGATGTTGCTGCGGGTCGTCCAAGCGGCGGAGACCGCTTTCACCACTTTCGCGGCTGCCAACAGCCAGGGATGAACAGCCCGACAAAATGGGCGGCATGCATGCTGATTGAAAGCGTGTGGCCATTGGGTGGGTGACTCGCCAGATTGCGGCGCGTGTGAGCTGGATTGCCGCAGGGTCCTGATCTGAACTAAACTAAGAGGGTTACTTACAAGGTTTTCATCTTCAGTAGCCGCTGTCTGACGTGGTTCAGATGCGCCCCAGCAGGCGCTTCCTCCACGGCCCATGGCGCCTCCTCTTCCGGTTGTCAGGCCCACCGTCCCAACGGCGATCCGCCTCCGGCTCTCTATTGCTCTCCCAACCCAACTCACAACCTGGGCCAATGTCGAATCTTTTTCCGACATGTTCCTGCTCAGCCCCTCGGCGCGTGGTTTTTCACCACGTGCAACTCCGATACCAAGCTGCCAAATCAGCCCGGTATCTCCGCCAGGCGCCCACCGTGAAACGTATGGCGCCGGGCGATTTTTGAAAGGCCTCTCATGGGCAAGAAACTTTACGTCGGCAACCTCTCCTACTCGGTGAATGACCACTCTCTGCAAGACAGCTTCGCCGCCTTCGGGTCGGTGCAGTCCGCCAAAGTCATGACCGACCGCGACAGCGGCCGCTCGAAGGGCTTCGGCTTCGTCGAAATGTCCAGCGATGCGGAAGCGCAGGCTGCGATCGCCGGCATGAACGGCAAGTCGGTCGACGGCCGCGACATGGTCGTGAATGAAGCGCGTCCGATGGAGCCACGCACGGGTGGCGGCGGCGGTGGTGGATACGGCGGCGGCCGCGGTAACTACTGAAGCCAGCTGCGCCTTGCGCAATCAGAAAAACCGGTCGATTGGCCGGTTTTTTTTCGCCTGCTGGCAGGCGGTTTGGCCAAAGTCTCGCCAGCAAGGCGCCTGCTTGGTCCGCGTGCAACGCCTCTGTGGGCAGTTGTAGAGCGGTGCCGTTTTTTTGGCGCGATCGGCGGGGTGTCAGGCCGCCGACTTGTACTTCACGTTGCACCCATAGGGTTGGCTGGTCGGCATGCTGATGGGCTTGCCGGCGAGCAGCTCGGTCAGGCCCTGGCGCACGTAGTTGGTGGCTTTGGCAATGTCGGCTTCGCGGCTTGAAGCAATGCTGTCGATGCCACCGGCGTAAACCAGCACGCCCTGGGCGTTGACGATGTACATGTGTGGCGTGACGCGGGCCGCATAGGCCTGGCCCACTTTGCCGTCTTCGTCCATCAGGATGGCGGTGGCGGCGGCGCCCTGGTCGGCCTTCCAGCGCGCCAACTGCGGTGGGCTCAGGTGGTCGCTGCTGGTGTCGCTGGTGGAGTTGATGGCCAGCCACACCACCCCTTTGCCAGTGAACTCTTTTTGCAGCCCCTGCATGTTGCCGTTGTAATGTTTGCGCACAAACGGGCAGCCGGGGTTGGTCCATTCCAGCACCACCGGCTTGCCCTTGAATTCGGCCAGTTTCACCGCTTTGCCTGCGGTGTCGGTGAGGGTGAAGTCGGGCGCTGGCTGGCCGACGCTGGCGGCGTGGGCGCTCGCCGCCGTGAGCAGACCAGCAGGCAAAGCGAGGGCACCCAGACCGCCCAGGCCCAGGGCGTTGAATTGGCGGCGTTGCAGCATGGTGGGCACTCCTGTGAACAACAAAAGATTTGCGACCGGCCAGTCGGCATTTGGTTCAGAGCGGTCAAAGCTTGGCCAACGCGGCACGCACCTCGTCGACACTCAACACCTCGGACAGCAGTTGCGGCGGCTGGCCGTTTTTGTAGATCGCATACACCGGCACACCGTTGCGGCCCAGGCGGGCGAGCTCGGCGGTGATGGCGGGGTCGCGGCGGGTCCAGTCGGCGCGCAGCAGGGCCACGTTTTTCGCGGCCATGTCAGCCAGCACGGCGTCGTTCGCCAGCGTGGTGCGCTTGTTGTATTGGCAGGTGACGCACCAGGCGGCAGTGAAATCCACAAACACCGAACGCCCCTCGGCGAGACTTGCGGCCTGTTGCTCGGCGCTCCAGGGCTGCCAGCTCAGGCCGGCAACGGCGGTGGCGATCGGCGCCGATGCACCGTGTGCGGCCTGCAGGCGTGTCACGTTGGGGCCGATCGACCAGCCGAGCCACAGCAGGGCCAGCACCGACAGACCAGCCAGCGTGGCGCGGCCATTGCCCTTCAGGCCCAGCGCCCAGACCAGCAGCGCCAGCACCACCAGCAGCATGAGCAGGGCGGCGGCGCCGTCGATGCCGCTTTGCTGCCCCAGCACCCACAGCAGCCAGACCACGGTGGCGAACATGGGAAACGCCATGAACTGGCGGAAGGTGTTCATCCAGACGCCGGGCTTGGGCAATGCGCGCGCGACTGCTGGCCACCAGCTCGCGGCCAAGTAGGGCAGGGCCATGCCCAGGCCAAGCGTGCCGAACACGGCGAGCGCCTGCGCGGTTGGCAGGCCGATGGCCAGGCCGAGCGAGGCGCCCATGAACGGCGCGGTGCACGGCGAGGCGATGGCGGTGGCGAGCACGCCGGTGAGGAAGGCATCGGCCGTGGGGTTCTTGGCCTGCAGACTCGCGACCGAGCTGGGCAACACGCTGCCGAATTCGAACATCCCGGCCAGGTTCAGACCGATCACGGTGAACAACACCGCCAGCGCGGCGACCACCGCTGGGCTTTGCAGCTGGAAACCCCAGCCGATGGCTTCACCGGCCGAGCGAAGGCCCAGCAGCAGGCCGCCCAGCGCCAGGAAGCTCAGCACCACGCCGGCGGTGTACGCCAGGCCGTTGGCACGGTGGGCGGCGCGGTCGTCGGCATGCTTTGCAAACGCCAACACCTTGATCGCCAGCACCGGGAAAACGCAGGGCATGAGATTCAAAATCATGCCGCCGATCAGGGCGCCAAGCAGCGCGGCCCAGAGCGTGATCGGTGGGCCGCTTTTGTCAGGCACGCCGGCGGCGCGCGCGGCGTTTTCCTGCAACGCGGCGACGAGTGCTTCGGGCGCGGTAGCGGCAGGCAGTGGCGCGGCGGCGGGCCAGGCGCCTTGCACCGGCGCCTCCAGCCGCACACCGGGGCTGCCCGGGCCCTCGCCGGGCGGGTTGGCCAGCGCCACCACCAGCGGCACGCTGGTTGGGCTTTCGCTGCGGTGCGGCGAGAGCGGCACGCTGGCGGTCCAGCGCTCGCCTTCCCAGGCTTGGGTCCAGGGCGGGCCGGGCTCGATCAGGCCCGGGGTTTCGGGGAAGAATTCCAACGGCTGGCCGCGCCAGGCGGTGGGCAGACCCGTCAGCGCCACCTTGAGCAGCTTCGCTTCGGGCTGCAGCAGGCTGCCTGCGGCGGGCTGATCGCTGGGGGCGGCGGCAAAGGCGGCTTCAAACGCGCGGCCGTTGAGAGCGGTGGAGCCTTGCACCGGCAGGCGCAGGGTGAAGTTGCCTTCTTCGGGGATGCATTCCTTGCGGCAGACCAGCCAGGAAGCGTAGAGCTTGACCTCGATGTCTTTGCCGGTGAACGACGGGTCGACGGTGATGGGCACTGGCAGCAGCACCGTACCGTCATAACCGTAGTTGGCCAGGGTGCCGAGCGGGAACTTGCGTGGCGTGGGCCAGGCGATTGGCCCGGCGGTGACGCCGGGGGGAAGTGTCCACTGCAGCTCGGTGGGCAGGCCGGAGTCACCCGAGTTCTTCCAGTAGGTGTGCCAGTCGGGTGCGTGGGTGAGCTGCAGCCCCAGCCAGACCGGCTTGCCCGTGGCGGCGCCACCGGGCGCGTGGCCCAGCAGCTCGGCGCGCGTCTGATCGCTTTGCACCACCGTGGTGTCGGTGAGCAGAGAGACCAGGTTTTGTGCCGGCGCCAGCAATGGCGTGAGCAGGGTCAGCGCGGCAATCCAGCGCAGGCCGCGGGCGAGCCGCGAAGGCAGTGAAAGGGCAGAGGGCATCGGCTACCAGGCAGTGAAAGTGCGCGCCAGTGGGCAGCGCGGGCAGGTGAGAGCGTGGCGCCTGCCCCAAGTTCCAACGCTGGGGCCGGCGCGCCACATTCAGGAATATAAGCGTCCGCTGATGTTCGAGCGCCTTGACGACGGCGGCGGCGTT
>JBBSDB010000133.1:0-9840 GCA_038249735.1 Burkholderiales bacterium | reverse complement strand
GTTTTGACTTCAACACCCTTGGCAAACAGTGCTTCGAAGCTGAAGCCGAATTCGGACATCACCATGAAAGCCATGAAGGTTACGCCAGCCAGAAGCAAGCAGGCCTTGATGATCTGCACCCAGGTGGTGGCCGTCATGCCGCCGAACATCACGTAAATCATCATCAGCGCGCCGACGATGATCACCGCGATGTAGTACTCCAGACCAAACAGCAGCTTGATCAGCTGGCCCGCACCCACCATCTGTGCGATCAGATAAAACGCCACCACCACCAGGGTGCCAGAGGCGGCGAAGATGCGGATCGGCGTTTGCTGGAATCGAAACGCGGCCACATCGGCAAAGGTGAATTTGCCCAGGTTGCGCAGCCGCTCGGCCATCAGGAAGGTGAGGATGGGCCAGCCGACCAGAAATCCGATGGAGTAGATCAAACCGTCAAAGCCGCTGGCCATCACCGCCGCTGAGATGCCAAGGAAAGAGGCCGCCGACATGTAGTCGCCCGCAATCGCCAAGCCGTTCTGAAAGCCGGTGATGCCGCCGCCAGCGGTGTAGAAGTCAGACGCCGATTTGGTTTTGGACGCCGCCCACTTGGTGACGAACAGCGTGAACACCACGAACGCGGCAAACATGCCAATGGCGGTCCAGTTGGTGGGTTGCTTCACCGCTTGGCCGAGGTCGGCACCAGCGGCCCATGCCACGGCCGAGACGCCAAACAGCGCGAGCAATGTCAGCGCGCGGCGGGTGTTGTTGTGCAAGGTGTTCATTTGAAGGCCGCCTTGGTCACCGCATCGGAAAGTGCATCGAACTCGGTATTCGCGCGCCGCACGTAGATGGCGGTGATGACGATGGTGAAGACGATCACGCCAAAGCCCACCGGGATACCCAAGGTCATGACACCCGAGCCCAGGCGCTGCGCCAAAAACGCCTTGTCAAACGCCACCAGCAAGATGAATCCGTAATACACCACCATCATGGCCAGCGTGAGCCACCAGCCATAGCGCGAGCGCTTGGCCTTGAGCTGCTGGTAGTTGGGGTCGTCCAGAACTCGCTGGATCAGGTCATCTTGCATGGGGTCTCCTCTGCGTTGCGCCCAGAAATCGGGGCATTCAAAGCGTAGGCAGGCCTTCTGACCAGGCACTGACCGGAGGCTTAGGTCAAGCTGACAGAACATGTCCTCGTGCTGGGGCGGTGCATCGCTGAACCGCTGCTGGCTGGGCGGTTTTGAGCGTCTTTCCGAGTCTCTTTTGCCTGTGAAAACCGCCAGTCACAGCCTGTTTTATCCGGACTTACCCTTGGTTTGAGAGGCAGCACAACCAAGTGAAATTTTTCTGTAAGAAACAGTCTTCAGAGTCCGCCCGGTAATGCCAAAAAACCGAGGGTTTGAGGCATGCAACAGGTGGCGGTTCACACCGTCGAAATGGCAAAAGCTTCACATCGAGGAGACGGCTTTCATGACAACCGATAGCAATGCAAAGGCCTACTGGTCGGCCACCCTGGGTCTGCTGACCAAGGTGCTGATCATTTGGGCACTGGTTTCTTACGGCGCGGGCATTTTGTTCGCTCCCATGCTCAACGGCATCCACCTCGGTGGCTACCCACTGGGCTTCTGGTTCGCCCAGCAAGGCTCGATCTACATTTTCATCGCGCTGATTTTTTACTACGCTGTGAAGATGGGTCAGATCGACCGCAAGTTCGGCATGCAAGAAGACTGACCCACAGGAGACCTATTCATGGAACTTCAAACCCTAACCTACTTGGTCGTTGGTGCCAGCTTCGCGCTGTACCTCGGCATTGCTTTCTGGGCGCGCGCTGGCAGCACGTCTGAGTTTTATGTCGCCGGCGGCGGGGTGCACCCTGTCACCAACGGCATGGCCACGGCCGCTGACTGGATGTCGGCCGCGTCCTTCATCTCCATGGCCGGTCTGATCTCCAACATGGGCTACGGCGGTGCCGTGTTCCTGATGGGCTGGACCGGTGGCTACGTGTTGCTGGCCATGTTGCTGGCGCCGTACCTGCGCAAGTTTGGCAAGTTCACGGTGCCCGAGTTCATCGGTGACCGCTACTACTCGACGACCGCGCGCACCGTGGCCGTGATTTGCCTGCTGATCATCTGCGTGGTTTACATCGTGGGTCAGATGACCGGCGTGGGCATCACGTTCGCCCGTTTCCTGGGCGTTTCCAGCGAAACCGGCATCTACATCGGCATGGCCATCGTGTTTGCCTACGCCGTGTTCGGTGGCATGAAGGGCATCACCTACACCCAGGTGGCGCAGTACATCGTGTTGATCGTGGCCTACACGATCCCGGCGCTGTTCATCTCCCTGAACCTGACCGGCAACTTCATCCCCCAACTGGGCCTGGGTGCCAACCTGGCCGGCACCGACGTGTCCCTGCTGACCAAGCTCGACCAGGTGGTGACCGACCTGGGCTTTGCGCAGTACACCACCCAGTCTGCTGGCTCCACGCTGAACATGCTGTTCTTCACCATCTCGCTGATGATCGGTACCGCTGGCCTGCCACACGTGATCATTCGCTTCTTCACCGTGCCCAAGGTGGCCGATGCCCGCTACTCAGCTGGCTGGACGTTGATCTTCATCGCGTTGCTCTACACCGTGGCTCCTTCGGTGGGCGCAATGGCCCGCCTGAACCTGCACGGCACCTTCAACACCAACGTCGGTATCGTGCAGAAGGCCGACGGCGGCATGGGCATTGATGCGGCTGTGGCTGCCTCGAAGGCTGACCTGTACGCGCCAGAAGCAAGCTTGCCTTATGACAAGCGCCCAGAATGGGTCGCGCGCTGGGAAAAGACCGGTCTGCTGAAGTTCGAAGACAAAAACGGTGATGGCCGCATTCAGTACTACAACGACAAGACCAAAAACGAAGCAGCGAAAGCCAAGGCCGAGGCGGCTGGCTGGAAGGGCAATGAGCTGACCGTGAACGCCGACATCATCGTGCTGGCCAACCCGGAAATTGCGCAGTTGCCCAACTGGGTGATCGCGCTGGTGGCAGCGGGTGCCATGGCGGCCGCGCTTTCAACGGCGGCGGGTTTGCTGTTGGCCATTTCCTCGGCCATCTCGCACGACCTGATCAAGGGTACCTTCGTGCCCGACATGAGCGAGAAAAACGAGCTCATGGCCGGGAAGATATCGATGGTGTTTGCGATCATCTTGGCTGGCTACCTGGGCCTGAACCCGCCAGGTTTTGCTGCAGCGACGGTCGCCTTGGCATTTGGTCTGGCCGCCTCTTCGCTGTTTCCCGCCATCATGATGGGCATTTTCACCAAGACCATCACCGACAAGGGCGCCATTGCCGGCATGATCGCTGGTATCTTCGCGACTTCGTTTTACGTGTTCGCTCACCACGGTATCTTCTTCATCAAGGGCACCGAGTACGTTGAATTGATTGGCGGCCCGAACAGCTTCTTCGGCCTGACCCCTGGCGCCTTCGGCACCGTGGGCGCGATCATCAACTTCGTGGTGGCCTACCTGGTCAGCAAGGTGTCGGGCACTGTGCCTGCACACGTTCAGGCCATGGTGGAGGCGGTTCGCATTCCTAAAGGTGCTGGCTCTGCTGCTGCAGGTCACTGATGGTTTGAACTTGACACTGCCCGGGTGTTTCTGCCCGGTGTGCGTTGATCGAAACCCCGCCGCACATGTGGCGGGGTTTTTTTTGGCCTTATCTGAGAACACTGCATGTTGAGCGTTAATCTGTTCCCTATCTTCTTTCTGTTGGCGTTGTTTCCGATTGCTTTTTTCTGGCTGCGCAGGGTGTACCGGATTCTGGTGAAACGCGACTTCTCAGAAGTGGCGCTGAAAAAGGGGTCGCCCCCTCCCAACGCCGAAAAGTACGCGCCCTACGAGATGGTGATCAATCTGATCGGTGGCACCGTCATCGTGGTGGTGATCATCATGGTGCTGCTGGGGCAGATGGAGTACCAAACTTGGATCGCCGTGGCTGGATCCACCCTGTGGTGCAAGCTGTTCGCCTCGTTTGCTCTGAGCCGCCAGGCCCACGGACTGGGGCCCAAGACCAAGGCCAAGAAGGGCGCGCCCGACGCCGACAAGCCCAGCTGATGGCGCTTCAGTAGGCCAACCGCTCGGGCCGAATTTCCTGCAGGATGGTGGTGGCTATTTCCTCGATCGACTTGGTCGTCGTGGACAGCCAGCGTATGCCCTCGCGGCGCATCATCGCCTCGCCCTCGCTCACCTCCATGCGGCAGTT
Source organism: Burkholderiales bacterium (assembly GCA_038249735.1). Taxonomy (GTDB): domain Bacteria; phylum Pseudomonadota; class Gammaproteobacteria; order Burkholderiales; family Burkholderiaceae_C; genus Hydrogenophaga. Next base: position 5,622 of record JBBSDB010000133.1, on the reverse strand, counting down.
GTCCAAACTCGCATAGCGGGAATTGGGACGTCGCTCGTTGCGAATTTCGCTCAATCGCTCGGGTCCGATCGTCAGACCAAATATCTTTTTGCGGTGCGGCACCAGCGCTGGTGGCAGCTTGCGGCGCTCGAAATCTTCCGGGATCAGCGGGTAGTTCGACGCCTTCAGACCGTGCTGCATCGCCAGATACAGGCTGGTCGGCGTTTTGCCGCTGCGGCTGACTCCCACCAGAATCACGTCGGAGCCTTCCAGATCGCGGTGGCTCTGGCCGTCGTCGTGCATGAGCGAGAAGTTGATCGCCTCGATGCGGTCGTTGTATTCCTTGCTTTTCGAAGCGTCGGAAAACCGGCCCACGCGGTGGTTCGACTTGATGCCCAGCTCGATCTCCAGTGGCGCCACGAAGGTGCCAAACATGTCGAGCATCATCCCGCTGCAATCCGCCTTGATGACATTCAGCACATCCATGTTGACCACGGTGACGAAGACCAGCGGGCGCTTGCCTTCCACCTCGGCGGTGTGGTTGATCTGGCGCACCGCCTGATGGGCCTTGTCGATGCTGTCGAGAAACGGCAGACGCACGCGCCTCACCTCGCTCTCGAACTGCGCGAGGATGGCATTGCCAAAGGTCTCTGCGGTGATGCCGGTGCCGTCGGAAACGAAGAAGGCCGTGCGGTTGGGCATGGGGGGCTCCTGGGGGCGGGGTTTCAAAACAATTTAACACTGGCCGCAGATCATTTCGGCTTGTGTGGTGCGCAGACGAAGGTGTCAAGAAGCGGGCCACCTACAATGGGTTAACCCGAAGGGCAGCATTATCCCGGGTGCACCAATCCACGATTTTTTGCCTCCGCCCGCTGGCCGACCCAGAACAGCACAACAAAGTCCGCAGCAGCGAGCGCGACGGCTCCCAGTTTTTTAAACTTGAGCGGAGTCCTTCCATGTCCACCCTGTTTTCCCCGACCGATCTGGTCGTGCCTTTTGAGCATTTGCGCATGTCCGATGTGGACACGGTCGGCGGCAAAAATGCCAGCCTGGGCGAAATGATTTCGCAGCTGCCCAGTGGTGTGAGGGTGCCCACCGGCTTTGCTACCACCGCGCACGCGTTTCGCGAATTCTTGAAGTTCGAGGGGCTGAACGATCGCATCAACGCGCGGTTGGATGCGCTGGACATAGAAGACGTGCGCGAACTGGCCAAGGCCGGCGCCGAGATCCGGGCCATGGTCGAGCAGCAGCCGTTCCCAGCCGATCTGGAGCAGTCGATTCGCACCGCGTTCACCACGTTGGTCAATGGCAACGACCAGGCAACTTTTGCGGTGCGCTCCTCGGCCACCGCCGAAGACCTGCCCGATGCGTCTTTCGCCGGTCAGCAGGAAACCTTTTTGAACGTGCATGGCATCGACGAGGTGTTGCACAAAACGCGCGAGGTGTTCGCCTCTCTGTACAACGACCGCGCCATCAGCTACCGGGTGCACAAGGGCTTTGCCCATGCCGATGTCGCGCTGAGCGCGGGCGTGCAGCGCATGGTGCGCTCCGACCTGGGTGCGGCCGGGGTGATGTTCACCATCGACACCGAGTCGGGCTTTGAAGACGTGGTGTTCATCACCAGCAGCTACGGCTTGGGCGAGACGGTGGTGCAAGGCGCGGTGAACCCCGACGAGTTTTACGTGCACAAGCCGATGCTGAAGGCCGGCAAGCGCGCACTGATCCGCCGCAACCTGGGCTCCAAGCTGATCCAGATGACTTTCACCAGCGCTGAGGAAAAAGCAGCCGAAGGCGCGCTGAAAGGCAAGCTGGTCAAAACGGTCGATGTGCCGGTGGAGCAGCGCAACCGCTACAGCCTGACCGACGCCGACGTCGAGCAACTGGCCCACTACGCGTTGGTGATCGAGGCGCACTACGGCCGCCCGATGGACATCGAGTGGGGCAAAGACGGCAACGATGGTCAGCTTTACATCTTGCAGGCGCGACCCGAAACGGTGAAGAGTCAGAGCGCTGGCAAGACCGAGGTGCGCTACAAACTCAAGGGCAAAGGCGCGGTGCTGGTGTCGGGCCGCGCCATTGGCCAGAAGGTGGGCACCGGGCCGGTGCGGCGGGTCACAGATATCAGTGAGATGGACCAGGTGCAGCCCGGCGACGTGCTGGTGACCGACATGACCGACCCGAACTGGGAGCCGGTGATGAAGCGCGCCAGCGCCATCGTGACCAACCGCGGCGGGCGCACCTGCCACGCTGCCATCATCGCGCGCGAGTTGGGTATTCCGGCGGTGGTGGGTTGTGGCGATGCGACCGAGAAACTGAAAGACGGCACGCTGGTGACGGTGAGTTGCGCCGAGGGCGACACCGGCAACATCTACGACGGTCTGCTGGAAACTGAGATCACCGAAGTGCAGCGCGGCACCATGCCCGAGGTGGACGTGAAGATCATGATGAACGTGGGCAATCCGCAGCTCGCGTTCGACTTTTGCCAGATTCCCAACAGCGGTGTCGGCCTGGCGCGGCTGGAGTTCATCATCAACAACAACATCGGGGTGCACCCCAAGGCCATTCTGGAATACCCGGCGATCGATCCCGACCTGAAAAAGGCGGTGGAGTCGGTGGCCCGCGGCCACGCCTCGCCGCGCGCCTTCTATGTCGACAAAGTGGCCGAAGGCGTGGCCACGATTGCGGCGGCCTTCTGGCCCAAGCCGGTCATCGTGCGGCTGTCCGATTTCAAATCCAACGAGTACCGCAAGCTGGTCGGTGGCAGCCGCTACGAGCCCGACGAGGAAAACCCGATGCTCGGTTTCCGTGGCGCAGCGCGCTACATCAGCCAAGACTTCCGTGAAGCGTTTGCGATGGAGTGCGAGGCGATCAAGCGGGTGCGCGAGGAGATGGGCCTGACCAACGTGCAGGTGATGGTGCCATTTGTGCGCACGCTGGGCCAGGCGAAGAAAGTCACCGAGTTGCTGGCTGAGAAGGGCCTCAAGCGCGGCGAGCAAGCGCTCAAGATCATCATGATGTGTGAGATCCCGAGCAACGCGGTGCTGGCCAAAGACTTCCTGCAGTACTTCGATGGCTTTTCGATCGGCTCCAACGACCTGACGCAGCTCACCCTGGGCCTTGACCGCGACTCCGGCCTGGAACTGCTGGCGCACGATTTCGACGAACGCGATCCTGCGGTGAAGGCGCTGCTGAAAATGGCCATCGGCGCCTGCAAGGCCGAAGGCAAGTACGTCGGCATCTGCGGCCAGGGCCCGAGCGACCACCCCGATTTCGCGCAGTGGTTGCGCGACGAGGGCATCCACTCGATGTCGCTGAACCCGGATTCGGTGGTGGATACCTGGCAGTTGCTGGCCAGCACCCAGAAGTAGAGCTATGATTTCAATGCGGCGATGACCGCGCAGAAAAGGGCAGGGCATTCCCCTGCCTTTTTTTATGGACAACAGGGTAAACATTCAGGAAGCACGGGCGCACAATGACTCCCAGGGGTCTGGCGGTTTTGTGCAACCCGAGCAGGAGACAACCATGTTCGAAGGCCTGAATGCTCAGCGGTTGGTGGCGCTGTTTTTCGTCGCATTGGCTTTGTTCAATTTTCCGCTGCTCGCGCTGTGGGACCACGATGCGATGTTGTGGGGTTTGCCGCTGTTTCCCACCGCGCTGTTCCTGATCTGGGCCACGCTGATCGCTCTCTTGGCCTGGGTAATGGAGCGCGGCCACGACGGCCACGGCGCGACAGAAGACTGAGCGCGAAGCGCAGGAATATGCTGCCCGCGTCCCTCGTCATCGGCGTCTCGTTCGCCTACCTTGCGCTGCTGTTTGCGGTGGCCTACTGGGGCGACCGCCGCGCCGCTGCCGGCCGCTCGGTGATTGGCAGCGCCTGGGTTTATGCGCTGTCGATCGCGGTCTATTGCACCGCCTGGACCTACTTCGGCAGCGTGGGCCGGGCCGCCACCGCCGGTGTGTGGTTCTTGCCGATCTACCTTGGGCCGATGCTGGCGATGTTGCTGGGCTGGATGGTGGTTCGCAAGATGATCCGCATCGCCAAAACCTACCGTATCACCTCAATCGCCGACCTGATCGCCAGCCGCTACGGCAAAAGCCCGGCGCTGGCGGGACTGGTGACGCTGATCACCGTGGTGGGCATCGTGCCCTACATCGCGCTGCAGCTGAAAGCGGTGGCCAGTGGTTACGCGGTCTTGACCTCGCCGCTGGGCCAACCAGCACCGATCGCCACCGACTGGTGGCGCGACAGCACGCTGTATGTCGCGCTGTTTCTGGCCGGCTTCACCATGGTGTTTGGCGCCCGGCATCTGAACAGCACCGAGCGCCACGAGGGCATGGTGGCGGCGATCGCGTTCGAGTCGGTGGTGAAGCTGCTGGCGTTTATGGCGGTGGGTGTGTTCGCCAGCTTTGTGCTGTTCAGCAGTCCGGCGGCGATTTTTGAGGAGGCACGCACGGTGGCGTCGTTGCGCGAGCTGCTGAGTTTCAAGCAAGGCCAGTCGTTTGCCTATGTGCAGTGGGCGAGCATGACCTTGCTGGCGCTGTTCGCCGCGCTTTTCCTCCCGCGCCAGTTTCAGGTGATGGTGGTGGAGAACGTGGACGAACGCCACCTCAAGCGCGCGGTCTGGGTGTTCCCGTTGTATCTGTTGCTGATCAATCTGTTTGTGCTGCCGATTGCATTTGCCGGCTTGCTGTATTTCAGCCCGGGCCGCATGGACCCGGAAAATTTTGTGCTGTCGCTGCCGCTGGCTGAAGGCCACACGGTTCTTGCGCTTGCAGCTTTTGTGGGCGGACTCTCGGCCGCCACCGGGATGGTGATCGTAGAGGCCACCGCTGTCTCCACCATGGTCTGCAACGACCTGATCATGCCGCTGTTGTTGCGCATGAAGCGCTTTGGCGCGCGAAGCAACAGGAACCTTACCGGCTTGCTGCTGGGCATTCGGCGCACCGCCATTTTGGTGATTCTGCTGCTGGGCTATGTGTATTTCCGCTTGGCCGGCGAAGCCTATGCACTGGTGAGCATCGGCCTCATCAGCTTCGCCGCAGTGGCGCAATTCGCACCCGCGATCCTGGGCGGCATCTACTGGCGCGGCGGCACCCGCGCGGGTGCACTCGCCGGGCTGCTGCTCGGCTTCGGGTTCTGGATCTACACGCTGATGCTGCCGTCTCTCGCCAAATCGGGCTGGCTGGACGACTCTTTCCTGCGCGAGGGGCTGTTTGGCCTGGCCTTGCTCAAACCTGAGGCGTTTCTGGGGCTGGCCGGCCTCGATGGCCTGACGCACTCGCTGTTCTGGAGCCTGCTGGCCAACCTGGCGGGTTACGTCGGGGTGTCGCTCTGGCGCTCGCCCTCGGCGGCCGAGACCAGCCAGGCCTTGCTGTTCGTCGATGTGTTCAACCGCACCGCCGAGACCCACCCGGTGTTCTGGCAAGGCAAGGCCCAGGTGTCGGCGCTGCTGCCGCTGGCTGGGCGCTTTCTCGGTGCGCAGGCTGCGCAGCGGCTGTTTGCCGACTACGCGCAGCGCCTGGGGTTGAGCCATGTGGATGACATCCCAGCCGATGCGCGCCTGGTGCAGTTCGTGGAAACGCAGCTCGCTGGTGCCATCGGGAGCGCCTCGGCGCGGGTGATGGTGGCGTCGGTGGTGGAGG
>JBBSDB010000132.1:0-9852 GCA_038249735.1 Burkholderiales bacterium | reverse complement strand
GCAGTCGACAAGGCTGAAGATTTTGCGGCCGCGCTGGCCAGCTGCCAGCGCGAGGCGCGCAACAGCTTTGGCAGCGACGCGGTGCTGGTGGAGAAATACGTGCAGCGCCCGCGCCACATCGAGATTCAGGTGTTTGGCGACACACACGGCAACTGCGTTTACCTGTTCGAGCGCGACTGCTCGGTGCAGCGGCGCCACCAGAAAGTGCTGGAAGAAGCGCCGGCCCCTGGCATGACACCCGAGCTGCGCGCGCAGATGGGCGCCGCTGCTGTGGCGGCGGCCCAGGCGGTGAATTACGTGGGCGCGGGCACGGTGGAATTCATCGTCGAGCAGCCCGGTGGTTACGAGCGCCCGCAAGACATGCGTTTCTTTTTCATGGAGATGAACACGCGACTGCAGGTGGAGCATCCCGTCACCGAAGCCATCACCGGGCTCGACCTGGTCGAGTGGCAACTTCGCGTGGCCGCTGGCGAGCCGCTGCCTTTGAAACAGGACGCGCTGCGCATCCACGGCCACGCGATCGAGGCGCGCATCTGTGCCGAGACGCCCGACAACCAGTTCCTGCCCGCCACCGGCCGGCTCGATGTGTACCGCAAGCCCGCCCATGTGAGCTTCGAGCGCGCCGATGAAGGTGGCCGAACAGCCGGTGTGCGTTTTGACGACGGCGTGCGCGAGGGCGATGCGATCAGCCCGTTTTACGACTCCATGGTCGCCAAGCTCATCGTGCACGGCGCCACCCGCGCCGAGGCGCTGGCCAAGCTCGATGCCGCGCTGGCCGCCACCCGCATCGTCGGTCTGTCGACCAACGTGCAGTTCCTGCGCCATGTGGCAGCCAGCGAGTCGTTTGCGAAGGCGGAGCTGGACACCGCGCTGATCCCGCGCGAAGCGGCCGGGGTGTTTCAGCAAGACCGCGTAGGACGTCCACTGGCGGTGGCCGCTGCCGTGGCGCAGACACTGATCGCCGAGCGGGCGCTGCAGTCGGGCGACCCGTTTTCGCGCCGCGACGGCTGGCGCCCATTTGGCCTCACCGCGCGCCGCTTCGACTTTGAGTACCAGGGCGAGCCGCTGCAGGTGAGGTTGACCTACGCACATGACGGTGCGTTGGTGCTGAACGTCGGTCACGTGAGCGCCGCGCTGGAGTTCAATGTTCTGCCCGGCGACAGCGGCACGTGCATCGACCTGCAATTCAACGGCCAGCGCCAGACGGTGCAAACCTGGCAGCGCGATGAGCTAGTGCATGTGTTCTGCGACCTGGGCGCCACCGTCATCACCGAGATTGACGCGTTGGCCCACGCCGGCGAGGCCGCAGCCGAGGGCGGTCGCCTGACCGCGCCAATGCCGGGCAAGGTCGTGTCGTTTGCGGTGAAGGCTGGCGACGCGGTGAAGAAAGGCCAGCCGCTGGCGGTGATGGAGGCGATGAAGATGGAGCACACGATCGCCGCCCCCGCCGACGGCACGGTGGACGAGCTGATGTACGCGCCGGGCGACCAGGTAGCGGAGGGGGCGGAGCTGCTCAAGATTGCGGTGGCCGCTGCAACCGCCACAGCTGGCGCATCCGCGTGACAGTGGGCTGCTGGTCTTCCCCCGTAAGCTCGCGGCCATGAACATCACTTTTTGCTGTACCGACACCAAGGCCGAGCCTTGGCTGGACGGCTTGCGCGCTGCTTTCCCCCAAGCGACGGTGGACGTCTGGAAGCCAGGTGCTCCGGCCGCCGACTACGCGGTGGTCTGGGCGCCGCCGCAACAGTTCCTTGACGAGCAGCCGCGCCTCAAAGCCGTGTTCAACATCGGTGCCGGCGTGGATGCGCTGCTGCAACTGAAGCTGCCGCCCGCCACGCGCATCGTGCGCCTCGACGACGCTGGCATGTCGGTGCAGATGGCCGAGTACGTGTGCCACGCAGTGATCCGCCACTTTCGCGAGTTCGGTGGCTACGACCGCGATGTGGCGGCCGGCAAGTGGTCTTTCCGCAAGCCGCAGAGCCGCGCCGATTTTCCCGTGGGTGTGCTGGGGCTGGGCGTGCTCGGCGAGCGGGTGGCGCAAGCGCTGCGCGTGTTTGAATTCCCGGTGCACGGCTGGAGCCGCAGCGCCAAGACGATCGGCGGTGTGGTCTGCCACAGTGGCGCAGACCAGTTGCCGGCGTTTCTGTCGCAGTGCCGTGTGCTGGTGAACCTGCTGCCGCTCACGCCCGAGACACGCGACATCCTGAACCGCGACACGCTGTCGCTCCTGATGCCCGACGGCTATCTGATCAACGTGGCGCGCGGCGCCCACCTGGTCGATGCCGAGCTGATCGAGTTGCTCGACAGCGGTCACCTCGCGGGCGCCCTGCTCGATGTGTTCCGCACCGAGCCGCTGCCCGACAGCCATCCGTTCTGGCAGCACCCCAAGATCTGCATCACGCCGCACACCTCGGCGCGCACCTTGCGCAGCGAGAGCATCGCGCAGATCGCCGGCAAGATCGTGGCACTGGAGCGCGGCGAGCCGGTGGCCGGCACCGTCGACCCTGAGCGCGGCTACTGAACAAAAGATTCCGTCATGAAGCTCCCCACCCAAGTCAAACTCGTCGACGTCGGCCCACGCGACGGCCTGCAAAACGAAAAGCAGCCGGTGCCGGCGGCGATCAAGATCGAGCTGGTGCACCGCCTGCAGGCCGCTGGCCTGAAAGAGATCGAGGTCACGAGCTACGTGAGCCCCAAGTGGGTGCCGCAGATGGCGGACAATCATGTGGTCATGCAGGGCATCGAGCGCCAGCCCGGCGTGCGCTACTCGGTGCTCACGCCCAACCTCAAGGGCTTCGAGGCAGCGCTGCTCGACCGGCCCGATGAAATTGTGGTGTTTGGCGCGGCCAGCGAGGCGTTCAGCCAGAAGAACATCAATTGCTCGATCGCCGAAAGCATCGAGCGATTCGCCCCGGTGGTGGCGGCAGCGAAAGCGGCGGGCATTCACGTTCGAGGCGCCATGAGCTGCACCGTGGGCTGCCCTTACGAAGGCGAGATCGCGCCCGAGCGGGTGGCGTATCTCGCCGGGCTGATGGCGGACATTGGCGTGCAGCACGTGGGCGTGGCCGACACGATTGGTGTGGGTACGCCGCGCAAGGTGCAGGCTGCCATCGAGGCCACGTTGAAGCACTTCGCGCTGGACGACATTTCGGGCCACTTCCACGACACCTACGGTCAGGCGCTGGCCAACACATTGGCGGCTCTGGAGCTGGGCGTGTGGCAATTCGACACCTCGGTGGCTGGCCTGGGCGGCTGTCCTTACGCGAAAGGCGCGACCGGCAACGTGGCCACCGAAGACGTGGTCTATCTGCTGCACGGCATGGGTATCAGCACCGGCATCGACCTCGACGCCTTGGTGGACGCCGGCGCCTGGATCAGCGAGCAGCTCGGGCGGTCCACCGGCTCGCGCGTGGCGCGTGCGCTGCTGGCCAAGCGGGCTGCTTGAGATGGACGCGCATGTGTGGTGGGCGTTTTTTGCCGCTTCCTGGTTGATTTCGCTCTCGCCTGGCTCAGCGGCGGTGCTGTCGATGGGCCATGGTCTGGCTCACGGCGTGCGCGCCACCAGCGTCTCGATCGCGGGCATGGGTCTGGGTCTGGCACTTGTGTTGCTGGTGGCGGGTGGGGGTGTGGGCGCGTTGCTGCTGGCCTCGGCCACCGCGTTCACCGTGGTGAAGGTGCTGGGCGCGGGCTATCTGATCTGGCTGGGCTGGCAGCAATGGCGTGCGCCGGTGTCAGAAGCCAAGCCGCCCATGGACGAGGCTGTCCGGTCGACCAATGCCTCGATGGCCTTGAACAACAGCGTGCCCAGCGCGCGCCAGCGATTCACCACCGGCTTTCTGACCAACGCCACCAACCCCAAGGGCATCGTGTTCATGGTCGCCGTGCTGCCGCAGTTCATCGTCCCGCACCGCCCACTCTGGCTGCAACTGCTGCTGTTGCTGGTGACCTCGGTCGCGGTCGAGGTGTTCGTGATGCACGGTTACGCGTTTCTCGCCTCGCGCGCTCAGCGCTGGCTGGCCACGGCGCGCGCACGCCAAGCGCAGAACCGCGTGTTTGGCGGTGTGCTGATGGCCATGGGCGCCAGTTTGCTGCTGGTGAAGCGCGCGGCGGGGTGACCCACCGCGCGGTGCGGGTGTTGCCGCCTCGCTACCATGGAGGCCCATGACAAACGCTGTGTTGACGACCAACGCCACCGAACGCCCCGCTGGCCTGCAGCGCGTGGCCGACGCGCTGGCCGCCGGTGGCCATCCCCACGCGCCGGTGATGCTCAGCGACGCGGCGCGCACCGCCCAGCAGGCAGCCGATGCGCTTGGCGTGGCGCTGGGCCAGATCGCCAAAAGCATCGTCTTCCGTCTCAAAAACCACCCCAGTGGCAATGACGCGGCGGTGCTGGTCATCACCTCGGGCGACCTGCGGGTCGACGAGAAAAAGGTGCAGGCCATCGTCTGCGCCGACGGTGGCCAACTGGGCCGGGCCGACGCCGAGTTTGTCAAAGCCAAGACCGGGTTTTCCATCGGTGGCGTTTCGCCGCTGGCCCACACCACGGCGCCCGTGACGCTGATCGACCGCGAGCTGTTTCGCTTCGCCACCATCTGGGCTGCTGCCGGTCACCCACATGGCGTTTTTCGCCTCACCCCTGCCGAGTTGCAAGCGCTTACCAGCGCGCCTGTGCACGATGTCACCGAAAGTCCCGCCGCATGACGCCCCTGATCAACCTCAACGATGCCCTGGCCGACCACAGCGGCCCCGGCGTGCCCTCGCCCTGCGTGTCGATCTGCGAGCTGGACGAGCAGCAGGGGCGTTGCAAGGGTTGCTACCGCTTGCTTCATGAAATCGGGGCCTGGGGGTACCTGAGCGACGCCGACAAGCGGGACGTATGGGGTCTCATCGAAGCGCGCCAGTTGGCCTCTGCCAGCTGACCAAGCCATGAGCGATCCCGCCGAGCCGGTGCTGCACGAGATCCAGTTTTTCTACGACCCGATTTCACCTTATGCGTATCTGGCCTTCGAGCGCTTGCCTGAAGCGCTGATGGGCCACAGCGTGCACGTTCGCTACCAACCGGTGCTGTTCGCCGCGCTGCTCAAGGCCCACGGTCAGCTGGGCCCAGCCGAAATCTCGGGCAAGCGTGAGTGGACCTACCGCCAGGCGAGCTGGCTGGCGCACCACCACGGCGTGCCGCTGGATCTGCCGGCCGAGCACCCCTTCAACCCGCTGGCGCTGCTGCGCCTGGGCCTGTGCTGCGCCGCCGAGGAAGCGCCGGGCGAGACCAGCCGCTGGGTCACCGAACAGCTGATGCACCACGTCTGGCGCGGCGGCCACAGCGCCACCAATCCGCAACGCTTGGCCGAGCTGCAGGCGCGGCTGCAAGACCACATGGCGCAGCGCGGGCGGCCCTGGCTGGCGCCTGAGAGCGAGGCGGTGAAGCATTGCCTGCGCGCCAACACCGAGCAGGCGCTGGCCCTCGGCCTGTTTGGCGTGCCCTCGGTGGTTCTGGGCGAGCGCGTGTTCTGGGGCCATGACGCGCTGCCCATGCTGCGCGCCTGCCTCGATGGCGATGCCTGGTTCGCAGACCCTTTGTGGCATGCAGCGGGTCTGCTTCCAGCGGGTGCCCGTCGCGTCAGGTAAGCCGCTCTCAGCGTTGACCCACCGCAAGATTGCCAGCGATTGTCGCGGTTAGCATGGTGTTACGGGCTCGAATCATGGTTTTTGCTTCGATTGCCGTACCTGCCCCGTTTCAACAGGAGACCGCGATGTTCAAGAAAATCCTCGTTCCCACCGACGGCTCCGGCCAGGCGTCTGCCGCTGCCACCACCGCTGCCCGGCTCGCCAAAAGCCAGGGCGCGCAGATCGTTGGCGTGTACGTGATCGACCCCTTCCCCTACATCGGGATTGGCGACGCCTCGGCGGTTGGGCTGCAGACCTACCTGACCGAAGCCAAAGCGGCGGCCGGTCAGGCGCTTGAGATGCTGGGCAAAGCCTGTGCGGTTGAGGGTGTGCCGTTTGCGGGCGACACCATCGAGCGCAATGTGGTGCACGAGGGGATTTTGGAAACCGCCAGCGCCGAGGGCTGCGACCTGATCGTGATGGGCTCACACGGCCGTCGGGGCCTCAAGTCGCTGATTCTCGGCAGCGTGGCGCAAAAGGTGCTGGCCCATGCCGAGTTGCCGGTGCTCATCGTCAAAGCCTGACGGACCTCGGTTGCGCCGCGCCGCCGGTCGGCACCCGCAGCCCTTGCATCGACCAATTGTTTGCAAAGGTGTGAACAGGCAGCGGCTGTAACGTCTGTTTACCGGCGGATTGCGGGGGCGCAGCTAGAGTGCGCCGCCATGAGACCCTTTTTATTCACTTGGCGCGCAGGTGGTCCATTGCCTGCTTCTGGCGCCCGTCCCTTGGCGGCGGTTCTGCTGGCATCTGTCCTGCTGTTGTCGGCTTGCGGTGGTGGCAGTGGCGGCGAGGGTGCCGCGACCGGACTGTCTGGCAACCCGATGGCGGGAAATTCGCCCGAAACATCGAGCGGCGCATCCTCTGGCGGGGGCGCAGCGGCTCCACCGCCGGTCTCGCCGCCCGTTTCGGTGATTCCAACCACCCAGCGCGACGCGGTGCGCTTGGCAGAGCAGGCCAGTTTTGGTTCCACCGAGGCGCTGGTGGCCACCATCCGCACCCAGGGCACCGCCAAGTGGGTGGCCGATCAAATGGCGGTCAATGGTTCGCGCTACACGCGCGGCGGCACTGGCGAGGTGCACCAGCACACGGGCGCGGGCGAATTCTGCGCTGGCCGGGGCGACAACTGCTGGCGCGACTGGTCTTCCACCACCCCGCTGGTTTGGGACTTCTACCGCAACGCGATGGATCAGCCCGACCAACTGCGCCAGCGCGTCGCTCTGGCTTTGCAGCAAATGGTGGTGGTGTCCAACCTGGAAGTCTCGGGCACCTACGGCTTGCGCGGATATCACAACATGCTGCTGGACAACGCTTTCGGCAACTACCGCGAGGTGTTGCGCAAGGTGGCCCTGTCGCCGGTGATGGGCGATTACCTGGACAACGTGAACAACGACAAGGCCGCACCCAACGAAAATTTTGCGCGCGAGCTGCTGCAGCTGTTCTCGGTCGGTACCTGCGAGCTCAATACAGACGCCACTCTCAAGGGCGGCAGCTGTCTGCCTACTTACGACAACGCCATCGTGCGCGACTATGCCTACGCGCTCACCGGCTGGACCTACCCGGCAGGCGGGCGCACCTCTTACGGCTGCTGGCCCCGCGGCGCCAACTGCACCTACCTGGAAGGCGACATGGTGCCCGTGGCGGCATTCCACGACACCCAGGCCCGCACGCTGCTCGGCGGTGCCACGCTGCCAGCCGGCCACAACGCCACCGCCGCGCTCAACGCGGTGCTCGACAGCCTGATGGCACACCCCAACACCGCGCCCTTCATCGGCAGGCAGCTGATCCAGCATCTGGTCACCAGCAACCCGAGCCCGGCCTATGTGCGCCGCGTCGCCACCGCATTCGCCTCCGGCAAATCAGGCGTCTTTGGCACCGGTCAGCGTGGCGATTTGCAGGCCACGGTGGCGGCGGTGCTGCTTGACCCCGAAGCGCGCGCGCCGGCGCCGGGTGCCACCGCTGGCAGGCTGCGCGAGCCGGTGCAGCTGTTCACCGGCATGTTGCGCGCGCTGAACGGCCGCAGCGACGGCGAGGCGCTGGGCTGGTGGTGGGGAGAGGAGCTGCGCCAGCACATCTTCCGCTCGCCCTCGGTGTTCAACTACTATCCGCCCGATTACCCGGTGCCCGGCACGCAACTGGTTGGCCCCGCCTTTGGCATCCACAACGCCAATGCGGCGCTACAGCGGGTCAACTTCGCGAACTACCTGCTTTTCTGGAACGGCTCAGGGCCCGATGCGAACGTGCCCAACGCGCTCGGCACCCGCGTCAACCTGAGTGCCTTCACAGCCGACGCTGACGACGCAGCCAAGCTGGTCGAGCGCCTGTCGCTGCTGGCGCTCGGAGAGCCCTTGCCCACGGCCAGTCGCAACGCGGTGATTCAAGCGGTGTCGGCCTACACACAGCAAAACAGCGGCAACGACTACCGCACCAGCCGGGTTCGGCAGGCGGCCTACCTCGTTTTTGCATCCCCGCAGTACCAAGTTGCCCGCTGAAAGCCACGCCATGAAGTCTATTTTTCCTTCGCTCGCTGCCGTGGAACTCAACCGCCGCGGCTGGTTGCAATTTTCTGGCGCCACCTTGGCGGGCGCGTTAGGCGCCACCGGCTTGTCGGCCCTCATGCCCGCCGCCGCTCAGGCCCAGTCCGGCTACAAGGCGCTGGTCTGTGTGTTCCTCTATGGCGGCAACGACGGGTGCAACACCATCGTGCCGACCGACGCCACCCGTCACGGCCAGTACGCTGGCGTACGCGGTACCCTGGCCTTGCCTCGCGGCAGCCTGGTGAACCTAAGCGGAACCGATTTCGGCCTGCATCCCTCGCTCTCCGCGCTCTCAGGCGCCTGGGCGGAGCGCAAGCTGGCGCCGGTGTTCAACGTCGGCCCCCTCAACCGCCCGCTGACCAAGGCCGAATTCCGCAGCCTGCCGGGCACCGATGTGCGCGTCCCTCAAAACCTGTTCTCACATTCGGATCAGCAGGTGTTGTGGGAATCGGCCAGCACCACGGTGACCGAGCGCACCGGTTGGGGCGGCCGCGCAGCCGCCACGCTGGGCACGGTCAACCCGGTGATCTCGGTCGGCGGCAACGGACGCTTTGGTCTCTCGGCGCTGCAAACGCCACTGGTGTTGCCCGAGCCGGGTGGCACCTTCGGCCTCAATGGTTTGGAGAATCCCACCTCGGCGCCGGAGGTTGAGCGCCTGCGCGCGCTCAAAGCGATGTATGCCGGAAACGACAGCAACCAGCTGCTCAACAGCTACCTCGATCAACAACGCAAGGCTTTTGAGATGTCCACCCGCCTGGGCGAGCTGGTCAAGTTGAAGCCGGGCGACATGGCCGGTTCGGCGATCGACGCCTCGTTTGCGCCCATCACCACCAGCGGGCGCATCAACACGCCGATTGGTCGCCAGCTTTACCAAGTGGCCAAGCTGGTGCAAGACCGCGTGACGGTGCAGGGCGACCGCCAGATTTTCTTTGCGCAGCAGGGCGGCTTTGACACGCACAGCGGCCAGATCGCCGCCAACAGCCTGGAAGGCGATCACGCCCGCTTGCTCAAGGCGCTGGGCGACGCGATGGCCTGTTTTTACAACGCGATGAAGGCGGTGGGGCTGAGTGACAGCGTGACCCTTTTCACCCAAAGCGATTTTGGTCGCACCTTCAAGCCCAACAGCAGCAGCGGCACCGACCACGCCTGGGGCAACCACCAGCTGGTCATCGGCGGCGCGGTCAACGGCGGCACCACCTACGGCACCTATCCTGAACTGGTGATCGGCGGCCCCGATGACGTGGGCCAAGACTCCTGGGAGCTGCACGGTCGCTGGATTCCCAAGCTGAGCGTCGACCAGTACGCCGCCACGCTGCTGGGTTGGATGGGCGCCAGCGACAGCCAGCTCAACACCATCCTGCCGAACCTGCCTAACTTCGGCAGCAACCGCCGCATCGGTTTCGTTTGAGTCGTGTTCTGCCTTGCTTGCTGGCGTTGTTGCGGGCACGCTACCCGCCCGCAGACATTGATTGCTGGTTGAGTCGCGACTTGCCTGTGTAGATCCCCTCAGCTGGGCTGCGCCCCAGCGCCAGCGCCGCACGCGTGCCGGGGCTGGCTCCTAGAATGTTGGGCTCCTTCCAAGGTGAGCCCCCATGTCTGACGAATCCCCCCTGCGCGACGCTCCATTCAGCCAAGACCCAGACCACGAGGCGCG
>JBBSDB010000131.1:0-9997 GCA_038249735.1 Burkholderiales bacterium | reverse complement strand
GCCTGTGGCCCGGCGGAGCCGGTTCCACGGCATCTCTGGGCTTGGAGGCACGTGCGCCGGATACACCCAGGACAACAGGTGCTTCCCGCAGCGAAGTCAAGGCGGAGGCTTGTGCAGCAGACCGGGGGACATTCGCGGAGGGAAGTACCCGTTGTCCCGGCCAACGCCCATCCCCTGCAAGGTCAG
The DNA here is from genome assembly GCA_038249735.1 of Burkholderiales bacterium. Taxonomy (GTDB): domain Bacteria; phylum Pseudomonadota; class Gammaproteobacteria; order Burkholderiales; family Burkholderiaceae_C; genus Hydrogenophaga. Next base: position 9,811 of record JBBSDB010000131.1, on the reverse strand, counting down.
ATCCGACCTTCTTCCACCGCATGACAAGCCACACGAACACCACCGATGCTCTGCAACACCGGCCGCTCGTTGCGGCAGCGGTCGTTGGCGTGCGGGCAGCGCGGATTGAACGCGCAGCCCGCTGGCGGGTTCAGCGGGTTGGGCACTTCGCCGCTCACCGGCGTGCGCGCCCGGCCAGTGTCGTGCATCTTGGGAATGGCATCGAGCAGCATGCGCGTGTAGGGGTGGCGCGGGCTGTCGAACAGGGTGTGTTTGGGAGCCAGCTCCACCAGCCGCCCGGGGTACATCACACCCACCTGATCGCTCACATGGCGAACCACCGCGAGGTTGTGGCTGATGAACAGGTAGGTCAAACCCTGCTGGCGCTGCAGGTCTTTCATGATGTTGAGCACCTGCGCCTGCACGCTCACATCCAGCGCCGATGTCGGCTCGTCGCACACCAGGAACTCGGGCTGCGTGGCCAGGGCGCGCGCGATCGAGATGCGCTGGCGCTGCCCACCCGAGAACTGGTGCGGGTACTTCACCCGGTCCTGCGGCGACAAGCCGACCGAGCGCAGCAGATCATCCACCCGCGCATGCAAGGCCTCCGGGTCGGTTTCGATGGCGTGCTCGCGCAGCGGCTCGGCGATGATGTCTTCCACGATCCAGCGCGGGTTCAGGCTCGCATACGGGTCCTGAAAAATCATCTGGATGCGGCGTCGCAGCTGGCGCCCTTGCGGCGTCTTGAAGGCGGCGTGGGCATCTTGCCCATCGAACTCGAAGCCGCCGCGGGTCGGCTCGTACAAGCCCACGAGCAAACGCGCCACGGTGCTTTTGCCACAACCCGATTCACCCACCAGGGCCAGCGTTTCGCCCCGTGCGATGTCAAACGAAACGCCATCGACTGCTCGCAACAACTGGCGCGGCTGGCGCTCCAGCACCCGGTTCAACCACGGCGCCGAGACATCGAAGGTTTTGGCCAGATCGGTGGCGCGCACCAGTGGCGCTGTGCCCGTGGGCGCTGACGGCGCGCTGCGCTCGGTGGGTGCGGACACATGTTTTTCGACCGCGCTCATGCCGCCACTCCCTGCGCTGGCTGTGCCGCATGCAGCCAACAAGCCGCGCGGGTGGCTCCCGCATTGATCAGATCCGGTCGCTCCTCTCGGCAGCGATCGAACACCCGCTCACAACGCGGGTTGTAGGCGCAACCGGTGGGAATGGCGTTGAGCCGGGGCATGGCGCCATCGATCTGGTGCAGGCGTTCGCGGTCCACGCTCATGTCGGGAATGCAGGCCATCAGGCCGGCGGTGTAGGGATGCGCCGGGTGGTTGATCACTTCGTGCACCGGGCCCACCTCGGCAATGCGCCCCGCGTACATCACAGCCACGCGGTCACAGGTCTCGGCAATCACGCCCATGTCGTGCGTGATCAACATCACCGCCGCGCCGCGGTCCTTGCAGATGGTTTTGAGCAGGGTGATGATCTGCGCCTGGATCGACACATCCAGCGCGGTGGTGGGTTCGTCGGCCACGATGAGCTGCGGCTCAGCCGCCAGCGCCAATGCAATCACCACCCGCTGGCGCATGCCGCCCGAGAACTGGTGGGGGAAGTGGTCGATGCGCTGCTCGGCGGCGGGAATGCCCGTGTCTTTGAGCAGATCGATGGCCCGTTTGCGGGCCTCGGCCTGATTCAGCGGCAGGTGGGTGGTGATGGTTTCGATGAGCTGGCGCCCCACCGAATACAGCGGGTTGAGCGAGGTCAGCGGGTCTTGAAAGATCGCGCCGATCTTGCGCCCGCGCACCTTGCGCATCTCTTCATACGGCAGGTTGTCGATTCGCTGCCCGTGCAACAGGATCTGCCCCGAAGCCACACGCCCCGGCGGCTCCAACAGACCAATGATGGAAGCGCCGGTGAGAGACTTGCCCGCACCCGACTCGCCCACCACACCCAGGATTTCGCCCGGTGCGATGGAAAACGAAATGTCGTCCAGCGCGCGCAGCGTACCGCGCCGACTGGGGAACTCGACGACGAGATTTTTAACTTCAAGCAGGCTCATCGGAGTCGGGGGTTGAGTGCGTCGCGCAGCCAGTCACCCAGCAGGTTGACTGAGAGGGCGATCAGCACCAGCATCAGGCCGGGGAAAATGGTGATCCAGTATTCGCCGGAGAAAAGGTAGTCGTTGCCCACACGGATCAGCGTGCCCAACGAAGGCGAAGTGGGCGGCGCGCCCACGCCAAGAAACGACAGCGTGGCCTCGGTGATGATGGCGGTGGCCACCTGGATGGTGGCGAGCACCAGCACCGGGCCCATCACGTTGGGCAGCACATGGCCGCGCATGATGCGCATCGGTGCCACGCCGGTCACGCGGGCGGCTTGCACGTATTCTTTGTTGCGCTCCACCAGCGTGGAGCCGCGCACCGTGCGCGCGTACTGCACCCAGCCAGTCAGCGTGATAGAGACGATGAGCACGCCAAAGGCCAGCGCTTCGTGGGCATTGGGGAACAGCGCACGGCCCACCCCCGCGATCAGCAGCGCCACCAGGATGGCGGGAAAAGACAGCATCACGTCGCACAGGCGCATGAGCACGCTGTCGACCCAGCCGCCCAGGAAGCCAGCGGCCAAGCCAAACGCGACGCCGATCACCACCGAGAGCACCACCGAGGCAAAACCCACCGCCAGCGAAATGCGCGCGCCGTACATCAGTGCCGAGAGAATGTCGCGGCCCTGGTCGTCGGTACCCAGCAAAAAGTTGCTGCTGCCCCCCTCGCTCCAAGCGGGAGGCAGGCGAGCGTTGGACAGCTCCAGCGTGGCCAGATCAAACGGGTTGTGCGGCGCCACCCAAGGCGCAAACACCGCGCAGAAGATGCAAACGAACGCGATCAGCGCCGCGACGATCGCGGTGGGCGAATTGATAAAACTGTGCCCGATGTCACCATCGAGCCAGCGGCGGGTAGCGGAGATCAAGAGGTGACTTTCGATTCAGACATGCCGAGCTCACAGAAGCTCAACCAAAACACCGACAACAAGCGGCACAGCGATTCAACCTCACCTGCGCGAGGCCTCCATCTCAGAAATGCCGTGGAACCGGCTCCGCCGGGCCACAGACATTGCCCCCCTTCAGGGGGGTGACGGCGAAGCCGGCGCGGGGGGGTGGTCACTTCACGCTCATATACCGAAACGGCATCACGTTGTCGGCCAGTTGCACCAACTGCACATTGTTGGCCACGCCCCAAGCCAGGGCCTGCTGGTGCAGAGGAATGTGGCCAATGTCGTCAGCGTGAAGGGTAAAGGCTTCCTTGATCATCGCGTTGCGCTTGGTCTTGTCGGTTTCCGACTGGATCTTCAAGGTCAGCTCATCCACCTTTGGGTTGCAGTAGGAGCCGAGGTTGAACTGGCCTGCACCCGAGGCGTCGGCGCAGCGCATTAGCGCATTGAGTGCGTTGTGCGCGTCGTAGGTGCTGGGCGTCCAGCCGAGCATGTAGAAGCTGGTGTCGCGCTTGAGGATCTTGGGGAAATAGGTGCCCTTGGTCTCGGCCTGCAAATTGATTTTCACACCAACCCGTGCGAGGTTGGCTGCAACCGCCTGGCAAATGTTGCTGTCGTTCACGTAGCGGTCGTTCGGGCAATTCATCGCGACCTCGAAACCGTTCGGATAGCCCGCATCGGCCAACAGCTTCTTGGCCGCTTCCGGATCGTAGGGCAGCCGCTTGTCCATGGCCTCGTCAAACCCGTTGATGCCTGGACCCACCATCAAACCCGTGGGACGCGAGGCACCGCGCATCACGGTTTTCTGGATGCCCACGATGTCGATCGCCTGATAGAAGGCCTGTCGCACCCGCTTGTCTTTGAACGGGTTCTTGCCCTTCACGTTGGAGAACAGCAGCTCGTCGCGCTTTTGGTCCATGCCCAGAAAAATGGTGCGCAACTCAGGACCTTGCAGCACACGCGCTTTACCACCGCTGGTGATACGCGCCACGTCCTGCAAAGGCACTGGTTCGATCACATCCACCTGCCCTGAAAGCAATGCGGCCACGCGGGTGGCGTCGTTGCCGATGGGTGTGAACTCGACATTGAGTACATTGCCTTCGATCTTGCCCCAGTAGTTGCCGTTGCGAACGAAGCTGGTCTGGATGTTGGGCTGGCGCTCGCGCAGGCGGAATGGGCCAGTGCCGTTGGCCTGGAATGAAGCGGCGTTCTCGACGCCTTTGCGGCGGTCGACTGGCTTGGTCGCACCGTTCTTCTCCGACCAATCCTTGCTCATGATGTAGAAAAACGAGAACACATCGGGCAGGATGGGAAACGGCGCCTTGGTCTCGAAGTCCACCGTGTGGCTGTCGACCTTGCGCACTTCCTTGATGTCGTTGGTGTAAGTCTTCATGTCAGAACCCTCACCCGAGCCGCGCGCGAAGCTGAACACCACGTCGTCGGCGGTGAAGGGCGTGCCATCGTGGAATTTCACGCCCTTGCGCAGCTCGAAGCGCCAGACGGTGGGCGAGGTCTGCTTCCAGCTGGTGGCCAGACCGGGCGCGAGTTGGAGATTGCGATCCCGCGCCACCAAGGGCTCATACACGTTGCCGGTCACGCTGAGTTGCGTGGTCTCGTTCAGCGAATGCGGATCCATCGACAACGCATCGCCTTGGTTGCCGATGCGAACCGTTTGCGCCAATGCGGCGCCGCTGAGGGTGGCGAGTATCAGCGAAGCAGAAAGTGCGCGTTGGAATGTCATGGGTCGCTCCTGGAAGGATGGAGAAGGGTAGAAAAAGATCGGCAAGCTGTGAAGCCTGCTCAGGTTGAAGTCTGCAGCGGCATGCCGTGTTCAATCAAACCGGCATGCAACGCAGCGCCCAGCGGCAATACGTCGTCGTTGAAATCGTAACGGGTGTTGTGCAGAAAGCAGCTGCCTTCGCCACCCTGCCCAAGGCGCAAATAGGCGCCGGGCTTGACCTGAAGCATGAAGGAGAAATCTTCCGCGCCCATGCTCGGGTCCATCTGGCGTTCCACATGCTCGTGGCCCACCAGCTTTTGCGCCACGTCAGCGGCAAAGCGGGCCTCATCGGGTGTGTTGATCGTGGCGGGGTAAATGCGCTCGTAGTTCACATGGGCCGAGGCGCCCAAACCCAACGCCACACCCGAACACACCTCGTGCAGACGCTTTTCCACCAAGTCTTGCACCGCTGAGTTGAAGCTGCGCACCGTGCCGACCAGCGTGGCCTTGCCCGGCACCACACTGAAGGCGCCCATGTCGCCCGCCTGCATGGCACACAGGCTGATCACCGCGCTGTCGATCGCGCGCACATTGCGCGAAACGATGCTTTGCACCGCCGTGATGATATGGGCCGCCACCAGCACCGGGTCGACCGCCAGATAGGGATGCGCGCCATGCCCGCCCTTGCCAGTGATCTCGATCGTGATGCGATCGGCCGCCGCCATCATCGGCCCCGGGTTCACACCCACGGTGCCTGGCTTCATTTGCGGCCAGTTGTGCATGCCATACACCGACTTGACCGGGAAACGCTCAAACAAACCATCTTCGATCATGGCTTTGGCGCCGGCAAATCCTTCTTCGCCAGGCTGGAAAATCAGCACCGCCGTACCGTTGAACTGCCGCGTCTCAGCGAGGTAGCGCGCAGCACCCACCAGCATCGCGGTGTGGCCGTCGTGCCCGCAGCCGTGCATCATCCCGGGGCGGGTGGACCGCCAGGCGAAGTCGTTTTGCTCGGTGATGGGCAGCGCATCCATGTCAGCCCGCAGTCCCATCATCTGGCCACTGCCGCGCGCCTTGCCGTGGATCAGCGCCACCACGCCGGTCTTGCCGATGCCGGTGTGGATTTCGTCGACACCACACACCTTGAGCGACTCCACCACGCGCTGCGCGGTGTAGTGCTCTTCAAACCCGATTTCAGGATGGGCGTGAAGATCGCGCCGCAGAGCGGTGAGTTCGGGATGAAAGGCGGCGATGTGGGCAAACGCGCGCCCATGGGCCTTGATGCGAGGTGCCAGCACGTTCAATGCCCTCCCGCTTTCTCCACGCGCAGCCGAGGATCGACCGCGAAGTACAGCAGGTCGACAATCAGATTGATGATCACAAAGATCAGCGCGATCAGGCACAGGTAAGCAGCCATCACCGGTATATCGGCAAAAGTCACCGCTTGGATGAACAGCAGGCCCATGCCAGGCCACTGAAACACCGTCTCGGTGATGATGGCAAACGCGATCAGACCACCGAGTTGAAGGCCGGTGATCGTCATCACCGGCACCAGGGTGTTCTTGAGCGCGTGGCCGAAATGCACAGCGCGGTTGGTCAGCCCGCGGGCACGGGCGAACTTGATGTAATCGGTGCGCAGGACCTCCAGCATTTCCGCGCGCACCAGCCGCATGATCAGCGTGAGCTGGAAAATCGCCAGCGTGATGGCCGGCAGAATGATGTGGACCCAGCCATTGGCGGTCAGCAGCCCTGAGCTCCACCAGCCCATCTGCACAACCTCACCGCGGCCGAAGCTTGGCAGCCAGCCCAGGTAGACCGAAAACACCAGGATCAGCAAGATGCCAATCAGAAAAGTGGGCAATGACACGCCGAGCAGGGAAATCGTCATGAACAGCTGACTGATAAAACTGCCCCTTTTCAGTGCTGCATAGACGCCCATCGGAATGCCCACCACCAAGGCCAGCAACCCCGCCACCAGCGCCAGTTCCAGCGTGGCCGGCAGCCGTTCGGCAATCAAGCGCGACACCTTAGCGCCTTGGCGCAGGCTGATGCCGAACTCGCCCTGTACTGCGTTGATCAGGAAATACCAGAACTGAATCAAAAAAGGCTGATCCAGTCCCAGTTGGCCGCGCAACTCGCGCACTTGCTCTGGCGTTGCGTCTTGTCCCAGCAAAAACACCACCGGGTCGCCCACGTACTGAAACAGCATGAAGGCGATCAGTGCCACACTGACCATGACCAACACCGCCTGCGCCAGTCGTCTGAGGATGAAAGCAAACATCGGTGGTGCGAGTCCAAAAAAAGAGGGCCGCGCAGGGCAGCCCTCTCGGCCAAAACGGCGCTCAGTTTACCTTGACGAGTCGCCAGTCAAGGCGGTTGTCGGCGCGGTGCACCACGTCAATGTTCTTCTTCATTGCCCAGGGAATCACCTGGTTGTGCAGGGGGATGTGGGCAACGTCCTGGTTTTGAAGCGCGAGCGCTTTGGTCATGAGTTCGGTACGCAGCTTCAGGTTGGTTTCTTTCTTGGCGCGCTCAATCAGAGCGTCCATTTGCGGGTTGCTGTAGCGGCCCACGTTGTAGTTGCCGTCACCCTGGGCGCCCACGGTGCGCACCAGCGACTGCAGCGAGTACATGGCATCAAAGGTCGGTACGCCCCAGCCCAACATATAGATGCTGGCCTCGTAGCGCTGGATCATCGGGAAGTAGGTCACCAGCGGCAGTGTGCGCAGCTTGGCCTTCACACCCACCCTTGCCCACATCGCGGTGACCGCCTGGCAAATGGCCTCGTCGTTGATGTAGCGGTTGTTCGGGCAGGCGAAATCGACCTCAAAACCAGTCGGGTAGCCGGCGTCGGCCAGCAGCTTTTGCGCAGCGGCAGCGTCAAAAGGGTAGCGCTTGTGAACCGCCTCGGTCCAGCCCGTCACCTGAGGCGACACCAATGCGCCTGTGGGCTGACCCAAGCCGCGCAAGGTCACACGGGCGATGGTGTCAATGTCGATCGCTTGGTAGAGCGCCTGGCGCACACGCTGATCTTTCAGCGGGTTCTTGCCCTTCACGTCGCTGCCGGGCAGCTCGTTGCGAAACTGGTCCATTCCGAAAAAGATGGTGCGGTTTTCCACCCCATCGATCACTTTGAACTCTGGTGAAGAGCGGATCCGCCCCAGATCCTGCGGACTCGGATCAAGCACCAGATCGACCGCGCCCGACAGCAGTGCGGCCATGCGGGTGGATACGTTGCGCACTGGTGTGTAGACGATCTCGGTCACGTTGCCCTCGGACTTGCCCCACCAAGCGGGGTTGCGGTTGAGCACCATTTTCTGGTCTGGCTGCCACTCTTTGAGCATGAACGGGCCAGTGCCATTCGCATTGCGGTGGGCGAAATTTTCGTCCTGGGTTTTGATGTCTTTCGGCGCAGTCGAGTTGTTCTTCTCTGCCCATGCCTTGTTCATCATTCGCAACTCGGTCAGCTGGTTGATCAGCACCGGGTTGGGGTCTTTGGTGAACACGTCAATGGTGTTGGCGTCCACCTTGACCACCCGGTCGATGCCAGCGGTGTAGACCGCGAAGTTCGACGTCTTGCTCATCGCCCGCTCGATCGAGAAAACTGCGTCATCGGCACCGAAGGGACTGCCATCGTGGAATTTGACGCCGGTGCGCAGTGTCAGGCGCAGTTGTGTCGGCGAGACCTGCTTCCAAGCTGTGGCCAACACAGGCTCAGGCTTGAAGGTACGGCTGTTGTAGTAAACCAACGACTCGTACACAGCGGCATGTATGCCGTTGGACAGCGCGTTGTTCTGCGAGTGGATATCCCAGGTAGGAATGTCGCTGGCGCTGGTCCACTTGAAAGTCTTGGCGTGCACGCTGGCCGCGCCCAATGACAGTGCACAAGCCAGCATCGTTGCGGTGATTTTCATTGATTTAACCCTAAAGGAAGTGGAAAGCTGGGACTATGCAACATCCGTTCCATCACTTGAAGCGGATTTACCCGGGTATCCCCAGCTCAGCGCGGCAACGAGATGTCAGGCTTTACCAGCCCAGTCGCCTCATCGGCCCGCGTGTCACGCTCAAGGACAGAATCGACCGACTTCAGAACCAAGCGGCCATACCAGGCCTGCAACTGGCTTGACGTATTGTCGGTATCGGTCATCAGCGCAATCGCAAGCAAAGGCCCTGGCTCCTCACCAAAGGCGCGAATGAAGTCCGCACGAACATCGCGCTCATACCGAAGCCATCGTCCGAGCGATTGCTTACCGGTCTCAACCACCACCTTTCGGATGCGATCGGTGCGGGGATTGGGCACCACCGTCTCCAAGGGCTCGTCAGCACTCCACACGTAGGCCAATGTGGCGTAAGGCAACTCCTCTCCTGTCAACAGTCGGCTGAGTTCGGAGAGCCGGTGAGCACGGGCGCCGAGCAATGAACGGTCACCATGAAACGCAAGCACGATTCGCACCGGGGCATCTTCAGCCTGCGGATCGCGCAAATCGGCATTGGTGGGCAACACATCGACTTTCCATGAAAAAGTCAGCCTCCCGACTGGGGTCAAGCCGTCTGCAAACCTCTGCCGCAAGATGCTGACGGAACTGTTGGCCTGCACCCGAAGGGCGGCTTCGCCCAAAACCCGCGTCGGCTCAAAGGGCTCGCTGCGCTTACCCGCCAAAAGAAGTTGCTCCCAACGAGGTGATGGGGCAGGTGTTGAAAGCAGCTTTTCAGCCGATTGCTGTAGTTCGGTCTCTCGGTGCGGGGAGGGCCCGCCAGCCAGCAAGGTGCAACCCGCCAACGACACACTGAGGCACAGGGTCGCCCACAGCACACACGCTGGACGCTGAGTCTTGGCTCCAATCCACGAGCATTCAATTGGGCGTTTCAACGGCTTCATTTCAGCAACGATTTTTAAAAGCTTGCACCAGTGTAGGGAGTGGACGCGCAGTATGGGGCTGCACAGTCGCAGCACGCAAAAGCTTCGCCCGTTCATTTTTGTGAGAAACCAATTCCCAGAAACACAAAAGCCCCATCGACGATGAATCGATGGGGCATTTGCTGGCTGTAAGAGTCTGACGATGACCTACTTTCACACGGGAACCCGCACTATCATCGGCGCAAAGGCGTTTCACTGTCCTGTTCGGG
>JBBSDB010000130.1:0-10019 GCA_038249735.1 Burkholderiales bacterium | reverse complement strand
CTTCGTGCGCGCGCCGCGCAGCGCATTGACTTCTTCGAGCTTGTTCACACGCCAGGCTTCTGCTGGGTGCCCGCGTTTCACAGGCGCAAATTCCACACCCAGCCACTCGTCACCAGCGGCCATGCCCGCAGCCTCTGCCGCGCCGCCGCGCAGCACGTTCTTCAGCGCGATCGCGCCGTTGGCCTCCGACACCCGAAGCCCAAGCTGTTGCGCCAGCGGCGCTTTTTCAAGCTGCACCTTGGCTCCCGCTTGCGTCAGCAGCGAGAGCACCGGCAAATCAGCCGTGCCATGCACCCAGTGCCGCAACTCGGTCTCGAACGCCCGGCCGCCGATGCGCTTCAAAGCTCGCGCCACATCGGCCTCGCGAACAGGTCCACCGCTGCTGCGCGCCCAGAGTTCGCGCATCACTGCGTCCAGCGAGCCCTTGCCCTCGGCCCGCAGCGTGAGGTCCAGACACAGCGCCACCAAGGCGCCCTTGGTGTAGTAGCTCACCGTGGCGTTGGGCGTGTTTTCCTGGATGCGGTAGTACTTGAGCCAGGCGTCGAAACTGGCCTGGGCCACGCTTTGTACGCGCTGGCCCGGCGTCTGCTGCACCTGGTTGACCGTTTTGGTCATGAGGTTCAGGTAGGTGGCGTCGTCGATCAGGCCGGTGCGGCGCAGGAACAGGTCGTCGTAGTAGCTGGTGAAGCCTTCGAAGAACCAGAGCAGCTCGGTGTGGTTTTCGCGGTCGTAGTCGTAGCGCTTGAACTCGGCTGGGCGCAGGCGTTTGACGTTCCAGGTGTGGAAATACTCGTGGCTGATCAGGCCCAGCAACGTGGTGTAACCGTCGGTGGCTTTCAGGGGCTCGGGTTTGCTGCCTGCGATGGGCGTTTTGGGCAAATCGGTGCGGGACGCAATCAGCGCGGTGGAGTTGCGGTGCTCCAGCCCGCCATAGCCCTCGCCGCTGGCGTGCAGCATGAGCAGGTAGTGTTTGAACGGCGCAGCCCCATTCGCGCCGTGCCAGAAATCGATCTGCGCCTCGCAAATGCGCTGGGTATCTGCCAGCAGCTTGGCGCCGTCAAACCAGCCGCCTGCACCGCTCACCACGAAACGGTGGGGAATGCCGCGTGCGGTGAACGCGCCGCTCCAGAAGCTGCCCAGCTCCACCGGGCAATCGGCCAGCTCGTCGTAATCGGCGGCCAGGTAGGTGCCGAAGCCGGTGGTGTCCACGCGCTGCGGTGTGAGGCCGGTGGCCACCTGCCAGCCGGCAGGCAGGTTCGCTGGCACGATCTCCATTTGTTGCGGCGTGTCTTCCTGACCGACCACGCGCAGGCACAGGCTGGTGGCGTTGAAAAAGCCGCGTGTGCCGTCGAGAAACGCGGTGCGCACCGAGGCGTCAAACGCGTAGACCTCGTATGTGAACACCAGAGGCTGGGATGCGTTGCTCTCGGCCTGCCAGGTGTTTTTGTCGAGCTGCTTGAGCGGCACCGGCTCACCGTCTTGCAGCGCGCGCAGGTGCTGCAGATGCTGGGCGAATTCGCGCACCAGGTAGCTGCCCGGAATCCACACCGGCAGGCGCACGCGCTGACGCTCAGCGGGCTGGGCGATGGTCAGCGTGATGGCGAACAGATGGCTTTGCGTGCTTTCCACCGCCACCCGGTACTGGACGCCTGGAGCGGCAGGTTCTTGTTTGCGCGAGCGCGCTGCGCGAGGTGGCGAAGAAGGCATGGAAATCCTAAAGCGCACCGGCGCCAATGAAACAGCTCAGGCTCGCCACGGCGGATAGGCGAAAGCGCAGCGTGAGCCAGCGTTGCAAGCCCGCGTGGGCGTAGAGCGTGCGGTCGGCCAGGTAGCTCAGCATGAGCACGAAACCCAGCCAAGCGAGGCCGGCATAGGGCGGCATGATCAGGCCGGGCCAGGCGAGCAGGGATGGCACCACGCCCCAGAGAAAATGCCGGCGTTGCGCGTGCGGCTGACCACCCTGGCGCAACCCGCCGGCGCTCCAGCCAATGCCCCAGTGAATGCCACCGAGAAATGCCGCAATCATCGCTGCATAAGCCGCCAGGGCGATGGCCACAAAGCCCTGCAAATCTGGCTCCACCAACCACAGCAGCGCGGCCAGCAGCACAAAGGGAATCAGGCCGCCATAGCCCAGGGTGAGGATGAGGCCACGGTCTTCGGCATCGTCAAGCTGGTTGGGTGAAGGCATGGCTGCGGGGGTTCAGGGCTTGGCGTCGGTCAAGAATTTTTCGATGCGCGCGGTGTCGATCGCGCCGGGCACGCGCGTGCCGTCGGCAAAGATGATGGTGGGCGTGCCGGTGATGCGCGCCTTGCGCCCGAACTCCACGTTGCGCTGCAGCGCTGAGCTGTCGCATTTCGCATCCGCTGGGGGGATGTCCAGCAGCATCCAGTCGGTCCAGGCCTTGCCTTTGTCTTTGGCGCACCAGATGTTGCGCGATTTCTCCACCGAGTCGGCGCCGAGGATCGGGTAGAGGAAAAAGTGCACGGTGACGTTGTCGACCTTGGCGAGGTCGCGCTCGAAGCGCTTGCAGTAGCCGCAGTTGGGGTCTTCGAACACCGCCATCTGGCGCTTGCCGTTGCCGCGCACCAGGGTGAAAGCGTCTTTCAGCGGCAGGTCGCGAAACGCGATCTCGGTCAGCTTGCTGACGCGTTGTTCTGTGAGGTCGGTGCGCGACCGGGTGTCGATCAGGGCGCCCTGAATCAGGAAGTTGCCCTGCGGGTCGGTGTAAAAAATGTCGGTGCTGTTGACGCGCACCTCGAACAGACCGGGCATCGGCGTTTTGCTGATCTCGTCGATTTTGGGCAGATTGGGCAGGCGTTCGGCCAGGTTTTTGCGGATCGTCGCTTCCTGCGCGAACACGCTCACAGACAGGGCGGTCAGCAGAGCAAAGAGGGTGGTCTTGAAAAGTGTCATGGGAATGCCCTGAGGCCTGAGAGGGAAACAAAAAAGGGGCGGTGCGCCTTGTGTGTCAGCCAGCCTGCCCCATGGCCTGGCGGGCCAGCCAGTGTTTCAGCGGGCCGAGCTGGTCCACCCGGCGCAGGCCCCAGTTGCGCAGGGCCTGCACGCGCGTGTCGGGCTCGGCGAACAGGCCAAAAAGGCTGTCGGTGAGCCAGCCCATGGCGCGGGCGTCGGTCTGGCGCGCGCGCTCGTAGCGCCGCAGCAGTTTCCTGTCGCCCACAGCGCGCCAGTACTCGCGCTCGTGGATCACCCGCGCCAGTTCGGCCACGTCGCCCAGCCCCACATTGAGACCTTGGCCCGCCAGCGGGTGCATGGCGTGCGCCGCATCGCCGGCCAGGGCCACACCGCCTTGAGCGGTCTGTGTCACCCAGCGGGTGGCGTGTGAAAGTTCCAGGGGCCAGGCCTGGGCTGTGTGTTCTATCTGCATATCGCCCAGGGTGTTGCCGATGCGCTCGCCAATCGCCTGGACCAGGGCCTGCGGATCGCCGGCCAGCCAGTCGTCGGCCTGCTGTATCGGGACAGACCACACCAGCGCCACCGAGTTCCCATCAGCGCCCTCCATCGGCAGCAAGGCCAACACCTCGCCCTGCGCAAACCACTGCCGGGCCACGCCGCCGTGGGGCTGGCTGCAGCGCAGCCGCGCAGCAATGGCCTTGTGGGGGTAGGTGCGTACCGAGTAACTCAGGCCGAGCTCGTCGCGGGTGACGCTGCGCCGGCCTTCACAAATCACGGTGAGCGCGGCCGGCGGCGAGGTTTCCATGCAATCAATGCCGCTCTGAAAGTGCACCGCGTGCGCGAGCCGCTGCTCCAGCGCGGGCACATCGACGATCCAGCTCAGCGCGTCGGTGCCTTGTTCGGCGGCAGAGAAATGAAGGGTGCCTCCGCCGTCGCCGTGAACCGCCATTGCGCTCACCGCGGTGACGGTGGGCACCGCCGAGGCCGGCAGCGGGTGAGCCGGATCGGCCGGCTGCCCCTCGGGCCAGGCCCGCACCGAGCGCAACAAATCGCGCGAAGCGGCGTTGATCGCATAGGCCCGCACATCGGGCGGGCTGTCCGGCGGTCGAGGCGCAGCGACCAGTGCCACCCGCAACCGGTCGCGCGCCAGCAGGAGGGCCAGCGTCTGGCCGACCACGCCACCGCCACGCACCGCGACATCAAAACGCCGGCGCGCGGCAGAGGGAGCGGTAACTTGAGGCATCGCGGTATTTTAGGAGGCGGGCACAATTCCCGTGGTGGCGGCCCGGATAGTGCCCACCGCTTCAGAATTCCCGAACCTCCTGCTGCAAATCCTCACCACCATGAACGCAACAACGTCCGCCGCCAAGCTCCCCGCCACCATCGAACAGCTCTGGGTCTACCCAGTGAAGTCTTGCGCCGGCATCCAACTGAACGAGGCCGAGTTGACCGATACCGGGCTGCTGTACGACCGCGCCTGGATGGTCGTGGACAGCACCGGCGAATGCGTGTCGCAGCGCGAGCTGCCGCGCATGGCGCTGATCCAGCCCAGCTTCAAACTCGGCCAACTGATGCTGCGTGCCCCGGGCATGCTGGCCTTGCATCTGGCGCTTGACGCCGCCGAGGCACCGGCCAAGGTGCGCGTCTGGGGCGACGAGGTGGTGGCTTACGACATGGGCGATCTGGCCGCGCAGTGGTTCAGCGACTTCCTGGGCCCCGATGCGCCGCCCGATCTGAAGCGCCTGCGGCTCGCCCGATTCGATCCCGAGGTGCGACGCGCCTGCGACCCCGCCTGGACCGCCCCCCGCGTGGCGCACACCCAGTTTGCCGACGGCTTCAGCCTGCTCGTGACCAGCCAGGCTTCGCTGGACGCGCTCAACCTGCGCTTGGTCGCAGCCGGTCACGCACCAGTCATCATGGCCCGCTTTCGGCCCAACATCGTGCTCGGCGGCGTGGAGCCACACGACGAAGACCGGGTGGGCAGCTGGTCCATTGCCACCGACGGCGGCAGCGCGCGGCTGGACAACGCCAAACCCTGCACCCGCTGCCCGATTCCCAACATCGACCCGGTCACCGCCATCCCCAGCCCCGAAGTCGGCGACACCCTGCAAACCTACCGCGGGGACCGGCGCCTGAGCGGCGCCGTCACCTTCGGCATGAACGCCATCGTGGTGGAGGGCGATGGGCAGATGCTGCGCCTGCGGCAGGCAGTGGAAGGCGAGTGGCGCTTTGAATGAGCCGGAGACACCGTTGAAAGCTGAGTTGAGCATGCTGCCGGGTGCCGCGCCTTGCAGCAGATCACCGCCCCTTGCCCTGAGGTCGAAACCAGGGGATGACAGGCCAATGCGTTGGCAGGCGATCCTCGCGCTGGTGCCGCTCTCCGCAGGCCTCCACGCCCAGACGGTCCCGCCCGACCCCGACCCCGACAGCGGCTCGCTGGCGCCGGTGGTGGTCATCGGCAGTGGCTCGGCCGAGCAGCGCTGGCGCAGCAGCGCCACCGCCGATGTGGTCTACGGCAATGAGCTGCGCGAAGGGCAGTTGCAGATCAACCTGTCGGAGGGCCTGGGCCGTGTGCCGGGCTTGGTGATTCGCAACCGCGAGAACTACGCGCAGGACCTGCAGGTCTCGATCCGCGGCTTTGGTGCGCGCTCCACCTTTGGCATCCGGGGCATTCGCCTGTTTGTTGATGGCATCCCGGCCAGCGCGCCCGATGGCTCGGGCCAGGCCGCGAACTTCCCGCTGGGCAGCGCCGAGCGCATCGAGGTGGTGCGCGGCCCGTTCGCCGCGCTGTATGGGTCTTCCAGCGGCGGCGCCATCCTGGCCTACACGCAGGACGGCACGCGCCCCGGTGAACTGCGAGTGGGCGCTGTCCTGGGCTCCAACGGTCTGTGGCGCCTCTCGACACAAGCCACCGGCCAGACCGGCACCGCCGAAGCGCCCGGCTGGTCGTACACGCTGGACGTGGGCAAGTTCGCCACCGACGGCGCGCGCCCGCAGTCGGCCGCCGACCGCATCACCGCCAACGTGAAGCTCTCGCGCGCCCACGAGGGCGGGCGGACCGTGATCCTTTTCAACCAGCAGCGCAGTTTTGCACTCGATCCGCTGGGATTGAGGCGCGACGAGTTTGAACGCAGTGACGAGACAACCACACCCGATGCCACGCGGTTCAACACGCGCAAATCGGTCTCGCAAAGCCAGCTCGGTCTGGCCTGGGACCAGGCGCTGGGCGGAGGGCACAAAATCGAACTCATGGGATACGGCGGCACACGCCAGGTTGTGCAGTACCAATCCATCCCCACCGGCGCCCAGGGCATCACCAGCTCGGGCGGCATCATCGACCTCGATCGCAGCTACTGGGGCTGGAACGGGCGCTGGCGCTGGAGCGGCGAGGCCGCCAATGGCCGCGTGAACCTGAGTGCAGGCCTGGCATCCGACCGCCAGACGGATGAGCGCAAGGGCTACCAGAACTTCGTCGGCACCACGCTGGGCGTGCAAGGTGCGCTGCGCCGCGACGAGACCAACCGCGCCACCACGCTCGACCCCTACGTGCAAGGCGAATGGAGCAGTGAAAGACTCACGTTGAGTGCCGGCGTGCGGCGCGTGAACCCCGACTACACCTCCAGCGACCGTTTCATCACGGGCGCCAATGGAAACGACAGCGGCGAGAAGAGTTTTGGTGCCACCTTGCCGGTGGTGGGCGCCCGTTGGCAACTCTCGCCCGGGCTGCAGGCGGTTGCCAATGTGGGCAAAGGGCTGGAGATTCCCACCCTCAACGAAGTGGCCTACCAAAGCAGCGGCGCTGCAGGCTTCAACACCGCGCTGAACGCGGCACGAAGCACGAGCGCGGAGGTGGGTCTGAGGGGTCGAAACGGCGCCGGTCTGTGGAACGCAACTGTGTTCGACATCCGCACCGACGACGAGATCGTGGTGCAGAACAACACGCAGGGCCGTTCGACCTTCCAGAATGCAGGTCGCACCACGCGGCAGGGCCTGGAGCTGTCGGCCGAATACGGCCTTGACACGGTCACCCTGACCACCGCCTACACCTACATCAAGGTCCGCTACCAGGACAGTTTCTTGACCTGCAACGTCACCCGATGCCCGGACTTCAATCCCCAGGTACTCGTGCCCGCCGGCAACAGCATGCCCGGCATTCCACGCCATCAGCTCTATGCACAGCTCGCCTGGGCTCCGAACCTTTCGGGCGGTTGGGCCGCCGGCAGCGTGTTCACCCTGGAAGCGCGCCACACCGGCCGCGTGTTCGTCAACGACCTCAACAGCGACGCGGCGGCCGGTCACACGCTCTTCAGCATCGGCGCCCGCTTCGAGCAAACCACCGGCGCCTGGACCTGGAGACAGTTCGTGCGCATCGACAACCTCACCGACCGGAAATATGTCGGCTCGGTGATCGTCAACGACGGGAACAACCGGTTCTTTGAGCCTGGGCTGGGCCGGGCGGTTTCGGTGGGGGTTGAGGTGGCGCGGCGGTTCTGACGGTGTTGAGCACCGCGCAGCAGGCGCGCCTGGGCTGGCTTGAATTCAAATGCCCGCTGCTGAAACAATGGCCTGCGCCACTTGGCTCAACAAGGCGTTGTCTGCTGCACAGTGCTCAGGTTGGAACTTGGCTCAGTGCTCGCGGTAGTGCTTGCGCCATTGCATGGGAGTCGAGTTTTCGATTTCTTTGGTGGTCTCGCTCAGCCAAGCCTTGCTGAGACCTTGCGGGCGTTGTTGCACCTCGTCGAGCAGCAGCAGGCTGGTGCGCATGCCGTTGGAGACGTGGGTGCTGCAAAGTTGGGCCAAGTGGTCTTTGAGTGCTTGCGAGATCGGTGGACGCCTTGGGCAGATACGCCGCAGATACACAGCGCATGTGGGTCATGAACACGTTGTGTTTGAATAATTTGGCCTCCAACCAGGATGCGCATCACCTATTTGGCAGCGCGGGCCGGGTGGCATGAGGGACGGCCGCTGCTTGACCTATCGCTGGACAGGGCCTGAGGCTACTCAAAGCGTCAAACCGGCGTCCTTCTCTGGCCGCTGACCCGCGTCTCTAAGCCAATTCCATGCGGTGCCGGTTCTGGGCGGTAACGCAAGTTGTCGAGTTTGGCGGCTTGGACAATTCGCGGCTGTGATTGGCCACAAGTGGACCGTAGCTCAACGAATGCGCTGCGGTTACTGTGGCACCAGTTCCACCCGTCGATTTTTGGCACGACCTTCTTCGCCGCTGTTGCTGGCTACCGGTGCCAGGTCAGCAACTCCAAAGGCCGACAAGCGATTGGCCGCCACGCCATGGGTGCTGACCAGCGCGGCGGTCACCGCTTCGGCACGGCGCTTGGACAGGGCGATGTTGGCATCCAGCGCCCCCTGGTTGTCGGTATGACCCACCACACGCAGCTTCAGACTCA
This sequence comes from Burkholderiales bacterium, assembly GCA_038249735.1. Classification (GTDB taxonomy): domain Bacteria; phylum Pseudomonadota; class Gammaproteobacteria; order Burkholderiales; family Burkholderiaceae_C; genus Hydrogenophaga. The sequence continues at coordinate 1,703 of JBBSDB010000130.1, read as the reverse complement.
GATCGCTTTGCAGGAGCTTGGCAATCTCTTCAAGCGCAGGTTTGGATTCGACCTTGATCTCGGCCCGTGCGGTGTCAAACAAGATGCCATAAAGCGCAATGCGCCCCGAGCTGGCTATGGCTTTGGACATTTCGGACGCGCTCACACTCACCATGTTTTGCTTGAGGCCGCTCGCCTCCACCACATCCAGCGCCACATAAGCACCGCGCTGCGCCTTAAAGGCGGCATTGGGCTTGTCCCACTGCACCGACACCAGGTGTACAAAGGTCGTCTGTCCCTGGTTTTCGCGTTTGGCCGACAGGGTGTTGATGCCGCTCATGGCAGCGCCTTTGAACACAAACTGGCTGCGGTTGGTGGTCGGGGGCGCACCAAAGCCGTTCAGGTAGTTGTTCCACTTGCCTAACTTGTCGTCTTTGGTGGAGTCGTACAGAGGTGTGAAGCCTTGGGAAGCCAGTTCGTTGGCGTAGTTGCGGAACACTTCCAGGCTGGTGGTGTCACCCGGTGCCTCGTACCAGATGCGTGTGCGCTTGCCCTCGGCCACCAAGGGCGGGGCGACGAACTCGCGCTTGCCCGTGGTCAGGTTGAGTTTGACGTAACTGCTGGTTGGGATATCCACCGAATCGAACTGCTTCACGTCATAGGCGACGATGCTGGAGCCTGCGAAGCGTTTGATGGCCGGGTGGTCCTTGGACCCGGCCATGTCCTGAGCCAGGGCCAAGCCGCACACCAAGCTGAGGCCAACGCTCCACATCCATCGACGTGTATCGTGCGCGGTGAATCCAGGGTTGCGAAGCTTGCGGGTGAGCATTTTTAAGGTCGACATGTTGCCTATTCCCGTGTGTTGGACAGTTGATTGTGAGTCAGATCAAGGATGGGCCGATAGCTTTGCGTGGTGATGCAAGGCAACGGCACTTCCATCAGTGACCCACCGCACCCCCCGTAAAATGGCGGGTTACCCACCGAACTCGAAAGCTCCGACATGAGTCTCCAATGCGGCATCGTGGGCCTGCCCAACGTCGGCAAGTCCACCCTTTTCAACGCGCTGACCAAGGCCGGTATCGCGGCCGAGAACTATCCGTTTTGCACCATCGAACCCAACACGGGCGTGGTTGAGGTGCCCGACCTGCGGTTGGCGCAGCTGGCTACCATCGTGGAGCCGGAGCGGGTGGTGCCTGCCATCGTTGAGTTCGTGGATATCGCCGGGCTGGTGGCAGGCGCGAGCACCGGTGAGGGCCTGGGCAACAAGTTTCTGGCCCACATCCGCGAGACCGACGCCATCGTCAACGTGGTGCGTTGCTTCGAAGACGACAACGTGATCCACGTGGCCAACAAGGTCGACCCGATCGCCGACATCGAGGTGATCCTGACCGAGCTGTGCCTCGCTGACTTGGCGGCGGTGGAAAAAGCGATTCACCGCGTGAGCAAGACAGCGCGCTCGGGCGACAAGGAGTCGGTCAAGCAGCTGGCCATTCTGGAGAAATGCCTGATCGCTTTGAACGACACCCAGCCGGTGCGCACCATCGACTTCAGCAAGGACGAGCAAGTGCAGCTCGCGCAGTTCTTCTTGATCACCGCCAAGCCCGCGATGTTCGTGGCCAACGTGGCCGAAGACGGTTTCGAGAACAACCCGTTTCTGGACCGGCTCAAGGCGTTCGCAGAAAAGCAGAACGCACCGGTGGTGGCCATCTGCGCCAAGATCGAAG